>JAABVD010000004.1 GCA_014529615.1 Opitutia bacterium | reverse complement strand
CTGTTGATTCCCGGTCCCCTGGCCCTTGCTCTTACCAATCGCTTATACTCATTTGTGAGCCCTTTCCCCCCCAGTCTTCCATTGCGGATGGATGAAGTCGATCTTCCCGCAAAACCACTGCATCTCGCGGTGGGTATGTTCGATGGGGTGCACCTGGGGCACCAGGCCGTGATCGAGACAGCCACTCAATTGGCGCAGGCAACCCAAGGGATTAACGCAGTCCTGACTTTCTGGCCCCATCCCAGTCGCTTGTTTCGGCCGGACAATCCCGAACATATGATCATGTCCCCTGAAATCAAGGTGGAGGTTCTGCGTTCCCACAAGGTTCAATACGTAATTCAACAAAAATTCGACCTGGCCTTCGCCGCAATAGAAGCGACCGATTTTGTGGGGCACCTGAAGTCTTTTTTACCCAATTTGAACTCCATTCACGTGGGATCGAATTGGAGGTTTGGAAAGGGGCGAGCCGGGGACGTGCAATTGCTTTTGCAATCGTGCCGAAAGGCCGGAATCCATGTCATAAGTGTTGAACGCGTGAATTACGACGGCCAACCCATCAGCAGCACCCGAATACGCAATCACCTCAAAGCCGGTGAAATGAAAATGGCCAATGCTCTCCTGGGAGATGTATACTTTTCCTTGGGGCCAGCCATCCAAGGGAACAAATTGGGCCGGGAAATGGGCTTCCCCACCCTGAACCTGCCCTGGAACTCAGATTTGAAACCACCTTACGGGGTATATTGCGTGGAGGTGGAAGGTGAGTGCGAAGGAGCGACCATCACCCTTCCGGGGGTGGCCAATTTTGGTCTCAGACCCACGGTGGAAAAGACGACGGAACCCATTCTGGAAGTCCACGCCCTTCGCCAATGCCCCTTTACCCACGGGTCCCGGCTCAAGGTCCGCTGGCATCACTTTCTCCGAACGGAAAAAACGTTTGAGGGTGTCGAATCCTTGAGAAAACAGATCGCCCTCGATGTCCGGGAGGCACGTCGATACTGGGGTTTGACTTAGCCCGCATTTCTCGCAAATCTTTTACTGCGCTCAGAAACCCGCACCAACGTTCGACCTTCGTTCACTACGAATTTTGTGAGATATGCGGGCTAGTCGCGGTCCCACGAGACAGCCTCACCGCAATCGCGGCGTAAAGCCGCTCCTACAGCTGAAAACCACACTTCAATGAATTCACCAACTGATCAATTGCATCCGCAACCGCCACCTCCAATGCTGCCGCCCCCATGTGCTGCCTCCCGCGTATAAAATACGTGCTCGGCCATGGCGGTATCAAGGGGATCCCGGTCTGCCGTCATACCGTATTGAGTCAATGCCCCGCGTTCCCACGGTTGCACCGTGCCACACCCCCACAAAAATATTCCGGAGGCAATAATGCACCCTATTCGAAGGGTTGCCCTCACCATCAATCCTCGGCCAACAGGGCCAGGATTTCCTTTCTATATTGTTCGTCCGTCTTTTTTCCCGAATAACCCTGGTGCACGGCGTGCACTCGGCCCGATTTATCCAGCATAAAAGAGGTGGGCATGGCTTCTATGGCACAGGTGGCCACCAGTTTTTTTCCCAAATCGCGCAATATGGGAAAAGTGGCTCCCGAACTTTTTGCAAACCGGGCATAAGCCGAGGCGCTGTCGTCCACGCTGACGGCAATAATTTCGAAACCCCGGTCCTTGAACTCCTGGTAGAACCGTTCCATGGCGGGAAAGGAAGCTTTACAGGGGGCGCACCACGAGGCCCAAAAATCGACCAATACGACTTTTCCCTCAATTTCGGGCACTTCTCCATCGAACTCGAAATTGCTCAAATCGGGAAACATGTCTCCCTCTACCACCTTTGCCGCAGCCTCATGCTGACCGATGACTGAAAACACGACCAGCAGGGCCAGGACCAAGGATCTAATCCGAGACCATATAATGATATATTCCATGCGAATCTATTCGTTTGAATTTCGTGTGGAGGCATCCCTCCGCTCCAAAAAACCGGTTTATCAACTCCATGCCCTCTTCCTCGCCCAAGAGGCAGGCGGCAGTAGCAAGGATACCCGACTCCGTGCATGTGCCTGCAACTACGGTGACATGTTGCACCTTGTTGGCGATGGGATAGCCTTTACGGTGGTCGACGATGTGCCCGTAACGCTTGCCGTTGAGGTCGAAGAATCGACGGTAGTCCCCCGAACTGGCTACACAGAGGTCATTCAGGGCCAAACTTCCCCAACACTTCCCCGGATTCCCGGGATCCTCCATGCCGATATGCCAATGGGTGTAGCCGGGGGGATGCCCCAGTGCGGCCACGTCCCCACCAAAATTTATCAGTACGTCGCCAATCCCGAAGTCCCGAGCCAACAGGGCAACGCTATCCACCGCGTACTCCTTTCCGATACCCCCCAAATCGATTCCCATTCCGACTTTTTCCAAGTAAACCCTACCGGGCTTTCGCTTCACCTTGTCCCATCCGACAAGGTCCTTGGCTCTCCCAATTTCTTCATCAGTGGGAATCCGCGGATGCCTGGCCTTGTAGTCCCAGAGTTCGATTATGGGCAAGTTGGTGGGATCGAAGAGGCCTCGGGTAATAAAGTGAAACCGGTCGCAAAGGTCAAAAAGGGCTTCCGTCTCGGGGTCGATAGCCACCCAGTCCCTTCCGGCGGCACGGTTGATACGGCTGACCAGGCTGGAATCCTCGAATCGCGTATAGGTGGCTTCAAAATTGCGCACCCAATCCAGGGCCGCTTCCTTGAAGTTACCCGCTACCCCCTCATCGTTGCATTGAAACTGGATTTCGCAGGTTGTGCCCATGGCCCTGAATTCCACCCGGAACAGCCCCCGGGCCAAATCACTGGTCGCCACTCTCGATACGTTCAACTGGAGAAAATCGGACATTAGAAGAACCAACGTCCCCCCACCGTAAGGATATCGGCGTCACTGTAAACACTGGGATGGGTCAGGGGATCCAGTCCCGTCATCTCGTAGCGTTGGATCTTGAAATTGAATTCCAGATCTTGCGAAAAAAAATAAACCAGCTTCGCTCCCCAAGTGTAGGTTTCCATTTTGGAAAGGCGGTGATCGGAAGAGAAATAGGGCGCGTGGCCGATCGTATTGCGATCGGGAAGGATACCGGTGAGGTTGAGGTCGTGGTGGTAATAGTTGGCGGCCGACTGCTTATAGTAGCGCATTAAGGGTTCGAGGATGATCTGGTCGGAGATTTTTTGAAACCACTGCAGGGAAAAGGTGTGGGCGTCCAGATCGGCGTCATCGGAAAAATAACGGTAGGAGGTTTGCAAGCTGCCTTTCAGTTTCTCAAAATCCCGTAAAATATCGGTGTAAAAAATCCATTTTTGGCGTGAGCGGGGCCGGTTTTCCGGAAAGGTGATGGCGAGAAAGAAATCGGAAATGAGTTCGATGTCTTTTTCCACTACCTTGTAGGGATCGGCCAGGTAGCCATCCTCCCGGCCGTAGGTCAAATCGGCCGACCAAACGGTGGCGGGATCCAGTATCTGGGTAATCCCAATGAGAACATCCTCGCTGTCCTTGCGTTCCTTCTCAGGAAGAGTCGGGGCGCTGAGTTCATCTTGGAGCGAGGAGTAGCCCAACTCGATGGTGGTGTTTTTTTTGTTGAGGTAGCGTCGATAGGTAAGGGCCCCACCCTCCGACAAATAATCGCTTTCATTGCTATAATTCAACTCGAAGGTGAAAGCGTGGTCCTTCAACTGGTGATCGAGATTCAGAATAATGGAGCGGCGCTCATCGACCAAATCCCCCATGGGAACGCGATCGGCCCCGGCCTCCGGCAGTTCCCCCGTGGGTGTAGTCCCGGTTATGGTATCGATCAGCCCCACCACGCCCAAACGAGTGCTCGGGCTGAGATCCTTATCGGCGCTGATGTAATGGGCTCTCACCCGAATCCGGTCGTCGTCCTCTTGGTAATCTTCGTACTTGTAGCGGATGGAATCCTCTCCCCCTACCGGCTTCGGCATGCTGGAAAGCAAATACAAGGCTAATAAGAGGCTGAAAATCCGAGTTTTAAAATGGGATGAGGTCGCCATGAAAATATAGCTAGGGGGTTATTTTGAGTAAATTGCCCGGACAAGTGGCAATCCTATAAACCCCTGCTGAGGATTACCAAGAATAGAGTTCATGAGATTCTGAAGTGCCGACGGAGGAAGAATTGGGAATTGGGAAAGAAAAGGCACGAAGGCATAGAGAGGGGGAGGGAGAATTGGGAATTTTGAGTCTTCTGTGCTTTTTGTGGTTTAACATTCCAAATTCCTCATCGATTCCGGACTGGACGAAAGGGAAGGGGTTCCAAATGCTGGGTCCGATTATCTCTTTTATGAGCGATTTAACCCTGGTTGTTTTAGCCGCAGGAATGGGCAGCCGCTATGGCGGGGTCAAACAAATGGAAGGTCTGGGACCCTCCGGGGAAGTGTTGCTCGACTATTCGGTTTACGACGCCATCCGGGCGGGATTCGGAAAGGTGGTCCTAGTTATCCGCAAAGAAATGGAACCGGGCTTTCGCCAACGCATTACCCGGAGGTTTGAAGACCGCATCGCAGTCGAGTTCGCCTTTCAATCCATGCAGCCTGCCCCTGTGACCCGGGATAAACCTTTGGGAACGGGCCATGCCCTCCTCAGCGCAGCCCATCATATCAATGGGCCCATGGGGGTGATCAATGCGGATGATTTTTACGGACCCTCATCTTTTCAGCTCCTGGCCCAAAGCCTGGCCGGAATGACAGGGAAATCCGGGGTCAACATCGGATTTGAACTGGAAAAGACGCTCTCTCCCCATGGCGGCGTCTCACGCGCTGTATGTGAAACCTGCAAAGACAATTTCCTGATCCGAATCGAGGAGCACACCCACATTTCCCGGACCGATCAGGGAATTGTCGGATCCTTTGAGGGGGAGGCTCGCCACCTGGCTCCCGATGCCATCGTTTCGCTCAATCTCTGGGGATTTGGCCTGGATTTTTTGCCTTTCCTGCGGGAAAAGTTCGAACAATTCCTCGGCGCCCTAACCGACCCGCAGAAGGAGGAATTTTACCTGCCCACTGCGGTATTCCAATGGATCGGGGAGCGGGGCGCCACGGTAGAGTTGATACAGTCAGGGGAATCGTGGTTGGGGCTGACCTACCCTGAGGACACATCCCAAGCGGCAGCCAAGCTGGGTGACCTGATCGCCCGCGGAACCTATCCGGAAACTCTCTGGTAAAAAACGCCCCAATTCGGACGTTTGTCCTATTTGAACCCTGCCGCCGGTCATTTAATGATATTGCCTTGCAATACTATATAATATGGGCAATGTGGCACTATGAAAACCACTATCGATATCCAGGACGACCTCCTGGGGCGAGCGAAGCGTCATGCCAGAAAAACGGGTCGAACCTTGCGTGCGGTGGTTGAGGACGGTCTGCGGGAGGTCCTCGCCGCACCTGCCGGCCCCAATTCTTACCGGTTACCCGATTTGAGCGCCGGCCATGCCGGGGCGGAAGACCCTCTCGAAGCCCACTCGTGGCAGGACCTGCGCGGGTTGATCTACGGAGAGGCTGAAATGCGGTGATTGCGGTGGATACAAACCTGCTCGTGTACGCCCATCGCAAGGAGTCCCGCCTGCATGAAGTATCTTTTTCCATGGTGCGGGAGCTTGCCGAAGGGAGGCAATTGTGGGCCATTCCCTGGCCCTGCTGCTACGAATTCCTCAGTGTCGTAACGAACTACCGGATCTGGAAAGACACTGCAACACCGCCGGAACGCGCCTGGCGGCAACTCGAAGCCTGGACTGCGTCGCCGAGCAATCGCCTTCTGGGTGAAACGGACGACTTTTTAAAGGTATTAAGCGGTCTGGTGAGACGTCCGAGAGTGCGCGGAGCCATTGTACATGATGCTCGGATCGCGGCGATTTGTCTGGCGCACGGCATTGAATCCCTTTTCACGCGGGATCGCGACTTCTCCTTATTTCCGGAACTGCGAACGCGCGATCCATTTGGTTAGCCCATTGGATTGGCCGAAAACGACCTTCCGTCCATTTTCGTCTTTCCATGATCGAGAAATCCTTGGTTGATAAATTTCTTATTTCCATCCTTTCTCTAACCCTGGGGGCAGCAATTTTGCCTACCAGGAAATAATCCGAGTAAAACCCGGAAACCTATGAATCAAAATTCAGCTTCGATGTATTTTGCGACTGCAGCAGCCCAGGCCAACCCTGCGGAGAGGTCCCCGAGGGGACCCTGGCCGTTCCGGCGGCTTTTGCCGTTTGGAATCTGTATCTTGAGTTTCCTTGCCGCCGCATCCGCTCAGGACAGACCCAATATTCTCCTCATCATGGTGGATGATCTCGGGTACGCCGACTTCGGATGCTACGGGAGCGAAATCGAAACTCCCCATATCGATCGTCTGGCCAGCAACGGTCTTCGGCTTACCCAGTTTTACAACACCGCCAAATGCCACTCATCGCGGCTCAGTCTCTTAAGCGGCCAATACAGCCATTACGCCGGAGAAGAGGATTTCCGCAATGCCGTAACCATTGCACAGGTCCTGAAGGAAGCCGGTTACAGCGCTTCCATGACGGGAAAATGGCATTTGGATAACGAACCCACCGATTATGGTTTCGAACAATACTGGGGACATATTTCTGGCGCCACGGATTTTTTTCAGGGTGACGACACCTTTCGAATGAATGGAGAGGCGTGGAATGATTTTCACGAAGATTTCTACACCACGGACGCCAATGTCGATTTCTCAATCCAGTTTTTGGACAATGCCCTGAAAGAGGATAGGCCTTTCTTTCACTACATCGCTTTCAATACCCCTCACTATCCCCTTCAGGCCCCTAAGAAGGATATTAAAAAATATTTGGGCCGTTATGACGCCGGTTGGGAAGTATTGAGAGAGGAACGCCTGGCTAAACAGAAGTTGCTCGGACTATTTCCGGCCGACGTTGAGTTGCCCCCCCTACCCAGCCATGTGCCCCCATGGAATTCGCTGACCGATAAGCAAAAGCAATTCGAATCCTTTCGCATGGCCGTTTACGCCGCCATGGTGGATAGCCTCGATCAGAATATCGGCCGACTCATCGCCTATTTAAAAGAGAAGGGCGTATATGAAAACACCCTCATTTTAATTTTGTCCGACAATGGGGCATGTCCCTTTGAACGCAGTGAGCGCCTCGAAATTCCACCTTGGAAGGCGGGGTCTTGGTACCTCTATGACGCCAGTTGGGCAACAGTTGGAAACACCCCCTTTAAACACTATAAACAGACGCAGCACGAAGGAGGAATCGCCAGTCCCTTCATTGCGCACTGGCCGGGAAAGATAATAAACCCGGGCCGGTTAGACAGTGAATTGAGTCACTTGATCGACGTGATGGCAACCTGTATCGAAGTTGCGGGAGCGCGCTATCCGGAACGCAATGGGTTGAATCCTCTCCAAGGAAAATCCCTGGCGCCGATTCTGAAAGGAGAGAAACGGACCGGCCATGAGGAATTATTTTTTATCTTCTCCAACTGCCGCGCCTTACGTCAGGGAGATTGGAAACTGGTCAGTTTTTACGGGCACAAGTGGGAACTCTACAATCTGGTTGAGGACCGCGCGGAACAAAATGACCTTGCCTCGGCCAATCCTGAACGCGTTCAGGCCATGGCGAAACGCTGGCGCGCAATCGCCCAAGGCGCGGGAATCGTTTCACAAAAGCTGATCGGTCCGGTTAAGAAGGAGATTTCCCCGGGAGCTAAGGGAAGCTGGCATGATCCCAAGCTGACCGCGAACTGGGAAATGCCCGCGTTTTAAAGCGACAAAAGTCAAGGCGAACGGGTCCATTTTATTGGGAGCCAGGAATTTGGAATCGGCTCTCGCAAAGAACGCCAAGGGGGAAATGCCCAAGGGGGGAGATTAGGAATTTGGAATGAGGGGGGAGAGATTACGATCAGGATCAGGATTAGAGGGAATGGACAGGATCAGGAATTGGGAATTTCGAGTCTTTTGTGCTTTTTTTGGCTGATCATTCCCCCACATCCCATCCGTGGAATCCTTGGGCAAGCCTTGGAAGCCATCGGCATCCAAGCAAGCGTTAAGTCATTCAAAAAACATTATGTTTTATTGACATAATGTTTAATGTACTCATTCCTTTGAGCATCATGCCGACTTTAAAATTCCTCAATCGAAACGACGAGTTGCAAAAACTGCGGTCATTTGCCCAATGGGAAGAACCCTCGCTGGCCATCATCTATGGGCGAAGGCGCTGCGGCAAATCCCGCCTGCTGCAAGAATTCTCGAACGGCCGGGACCTCTATTTCCTGGCTGATAAGCAAAATGCCACCTTGCAACGAGAACGCCTCGCTGCCGATGCCTCCAGGCTCCTGCATGGATTTGGCCAAGTCCGCTACCCCTCATGGGAAATCATTATCTCTCAAATCGATCAGAGAATGCCAAAAGGCGCCTGCCTTATCCTGGACGAATTTCCTTATCTTGTCGGGACCAGCCCGGAACTCCCCAGCGTGATTCAGCGTTTACTCGATGTCCGCATACTCGAGAACCTCCATCTCATCCTGTGCGGCTCCTCGCAAAGAATGATGCTCAATCTCGCCATGGGCGCAGCCGAGCCCCTCTATGGACGCTGTCAGCTCATACTGAAAGTTCGTCCCCTCGAGTGCGGCTGGATCCGCAAAGCGCTCAGGTTCGACAGCCAAAAAGCTGTAGAAGCCTATTCCATCCTGGGAGGCACCCCACGCTACTGGGAACTTGCCCGAAATCATGGTTCCATCGAAGCGATTATCCAAGAGTTGATTCTGGATCGTGATGGCACTCTTCACAACGAGATGCGAAGGCTCCTGCTGGATGACCTGAAAGACTCTTCGCTGGCGATCTCCCTTCTTGCCCTCATTGGCAAGGGTTGCCATCGGCTTTCTGAATTTGCCGCGCGCATGGAGAAACCCGCCACCCATCTGACGCGACCAATCGGCAACTTGGTGGAACTGGGATACATTCGGCGCGAAGTCCCCTATGGAGAAAACGAGAAAAAATCGAGGCGTAGTATTTACAAAATCGACGATCCCTATCTCGCCTTCATTTTCCGTTACCTGGAACCCAATCGATCGCGCCTTGAAATTGGCGCGACGCATCAAGTATATGACGAAATCGAGGGGAACATACCTCACCATGTGGGAAATATTTGGGAAGACCTTGCCCGGGCCTCAACCTTTCGCATGACCATTGGAGGCATGGAATGGCAACCGGCCAAACGTTGGTGGCGCGGCTCCCACGACCGGGAAATCGATATCGTTTGTCAGTCCTTGGATGGTCGATACGTTTTAATTGGAGAAGCAAAGTGGTCGAGCGTGACAAAGGCCGAACAAATTCTGTTTCGACTTAAGGAAAACGCTACTCAACTTCCATTAAAGAAAGGGCAAAAGCTCATATTTGCGTTGTGGCATAAAGGGAAGGCCGGGGCAAAAGGTGAGCTGTCGTGTATCAGTCCGGCAAAGATTCTGGATGCGTTCTCGCACTAACCCCCTCTCTTTCCGTTCCCTGCGAGCTTTGCGAGAGTCAATTTCTCACCCCCGCCTTTTTGAGTCCTTTGTTTTTTTGTAGCTATTTTTCCTATCCGTTCCCATCCGTGTAACCTGTCCTGCCGTAGCCGTCTGGCGAAGCGGGATCCGTGGTTGAATGCTTCTCTTGGATCAGCTCAGACGCCAAGCGGGGAAGGCATAGAGGAAAAGAGGGCAGAGGGGGGGAGGTCAGGATCACGATCAAGATCAGGATCAAGATCATGATTATATGGATGGAGCCGGCGATGGGACTCGAACCCGCAACCTACTGATTACAAATCAGTTGCTCTACCAATTGAGCTACGCCGGCCTGGTACCCCCTCGGGGACTCGAACCCCGAACCAATTGATTAAGAGTCAACTGCTCTACCGATTGAGCTAAGGAGGCTTGGAATAGGCGACTAACCTCTAAGTTCAAGGGAGAAGGGGTCAAGTCGTAAAACGCGCGGAAGAAGTCTGCCGAGGCAAAGAAAAACCACTGATCCCCCTTCGCCAGAACCGTGCTTCGCCTAAAGGCTTCGCCTAAAGGCTTCGCACGGCACAGCGCAGGACAGGTTACTCGGATGGGGATGGCGTGATTATGGCCAAGGACGTGGTAATGTGGGAGATGGACGCCACCAATCCGTAGTGACGTTGGGTTGGAGCGGGCGATGAGATTCGAACTCACGACCCCAACCATGGCAAGGTTGTGCTCTACCAACTGAGCTACGCCCGCGTCTCGCCCGGACATCTCAAGACCGGGCTAAAAGTCAGTGAGTAAGGGAAAATCAGAACTCCAAGTCAAACTCTAAAAGCGCCTGGTTGCGCACGTTGGCCGGCACAACCACAAAGCCGGAATTCCCAAGTTTTTCCAAGTCTCCCGATTGGAAAAATTCGGCCAGAAATCGACGGGTTCGGGGTTCTGAAATATCGCGAGCGATCAGGTGAAGGGAACACCTCAAAGGGTAATCTCCGAAAAACAAATTCTCCTGGGATGGAAGGAATCCCACCGAATCTCCAGGTTGAACCAACGATAATAACCTGAGCCCTTGATCGACCTCGGGTAATTGGGGCAAAACCAACAAGGCGGAGGACCCGGCCCCAAAAGGATCGGCCGGATTTTCTCCAAGACTTCCGAACTCCGCCACTTTTTCATCCTGAAAGAACCAGTGGTTCAATACGGGGTAGGAAGGATCTTCCTCGGTCAGACCAAATGTCACGAGTAGGGGGCGGTTGGTCCAATCAGGTTCACCGGGAAGGAGAAATCCCCACTTGGAATTGAGGCCATGGCGGGTATTGCGCAATAGTTCCGACAAACGGTTGAGGGGGACTTCAGTGAGGGGGTTGTCTCGGTGTACGGCAAAAAAGACGCCCCAAAAACCGAGAAGTATGTTGGCCGTGCCCGGTGTGGAAGGATGCGCCTCGGAGGACTGAATGACGAATGCGACATCAGCTAATCCCTCCCGAATTTTCATATCCCCAAGGAGGCTGCTCGTCATCCGATAGGCGATGGATTCCTGCTCTTCCGAACTGTCGTAACCAAGGATATCCTTCACGTAATGGCTGCCCACCACCATGAGAGGAAGCTCTTGCCCCGCAATCCAGATGGGCCAGGCAAGTAGGGATATGGACCATATGAGAGGGAGCCAAGGGCGATTCATGGCATCAACCCATTTCGGTTTTTCCGATGAAATCCAGTTCGGGCCACTGCAGGAGTTTGCGGTGGAGGGTGCGGCGCGAAATCCCCATCAGTTGGGCCGCCTTGGTTCGATTTCCCTTGGCCTTCACCAAAGCCTGACGCAAAAGGTGCTTTTCATTTTCTTTCATGGAAAGGTTTTGCACCCTGCCGGGATTGAGGGTGACGGCAGAATTTCCTTCGAAGAACCGATGGTCCAGATTGTATTCGGTTATGGTTCCCCCGCGATGCAGCACTACGGTATTTTCGGCAAAGTTTCTCAATTCCCGGATGTTACCCGGCCATCGATATCCTTCGAGAACCTTTAATGCGCCTGAATCGACCTGGGGAATTTTTACGCCATTTTCCTTGGCGTAGAACCTGAGAAAGTGATCCAGCAATAGAATAATGTCTTCCTTTCGCTCGCGCAGGGGTGGAAGGATAATGGAGACCACGTTCAACCGGTAATAGAGATCTTCGCGGAAATCCCCCTTATCCACGTGCGCCTTTAAATCCCGGTTGGTGGCACACACCAAGCGCACATCCACCGATATGGATTTGATACTTCCCACCCTTTCGAAGGTTTTGGTTTCCAAGAACCGGAGGAGCTTGATCTGGGTAGAGGCATCGATCTCCCCTATTTCATCGAGAAACAAAGTCCCGCCCTGAACCGCTTCAAAGCGCCCAATCCGCTTTGCCACGGCCCCGGTGAAGGCCCCTTTTTCATGCCCGAACAATTCACTTTCCAAGAGGCTGGCCGGAAGGGCGGCGCAATTGACCGCAAGGAAGGGTTTTCGGGATCGATTACTGTTCTGGTGAATGGATTGCGCGATGAGTTCCTTTCCGGTTCCCGTCTCTCCTTCCAGCAACACCGTTGCCCGAGAGGGGGCAACCAGTTGAACCCGGTTTATCACTGCCTGCAGCGCGGCCGAGTTGCCAATAATACCTTTGAAACCGAATTTATGGTCCAACCGCTGGCGTAGGACTTTGTTTTCCGATTTGATCTGCTTGGAATTGAGGGCCCGTTTGATGAGAATCTCCAATCGCTCCAGGTTGACTGGCTTGGTCAGAAAATCGAAGGCCCCGCGCTTCATGGCCTCCACTGCTGTTTCCACATTGCCATAAGCTGTCATCATGATGCAGACCGGCTTGTGGGATTGGGAGAGGGCTTCATCGATAACCTTCATGCCCGATTTACCCGACATGCGGAGATCGGTCAAAACTACGTCAAAGGGTTGGCTATCCAGCAAATTGAAGGCCTGGTCGGCATTGCTGGCCAGGTAAACGTCGTAGGTGTCCTCCAAAGCCAACTGCAGCCCTTCCCGGGTATGTTTCTCGTCGTCGACAATGAGGATGGTTGCGGGCATGAAACAACAGTGAGCCGGCCGGTTTCGGATGGAGGGTTATTCCGGGAATAATCGAACCCGGCGGTGTTTCTTGGGAAACTTCAAGGAAACAACCGTGCCGATGCCGGTTTTACTGTCAATGCCTACTTGGCCTCCATGGTCCCTGAGAATACGATTGACAATCATCAGCCCCAAGCCGCTACCCGAAGCCTTGGTGGAAAAGTAGGGATGAAAGACTTTGGGCAAGTGCTGCGGTTCTATACCACTGCCCGTATCTCCAATGAGAATGTAGAAAAAATCGTCATCCTCCTTCAGTTTAATGGTCAAAATGCCCCCCTCGGTCATGGCTTCACAGGCATTTTTGATCACGTTGAAAAATACCTGCTTCAGTTGATTGGCATCCCCGGAAATCATGGGCACCTCATTTCCCGTTTCGAGTTCGATGGAAATCCCGGCATTGCTCAATTCCTGTTCCTGAACCCGCAGGACGGATTCCAGAACTTCGACGAGGTTGGTATCATTCAAATCGAGCGGAGTGGGTCGGATAGCCTCCAGGAAATGAGTGATGATTCCATCGAGACGCACCACCTCGTCGCTGCAAATATCGAGGGATACCTTCAACTTGCCCCGCGTTTCCCGTTCTTTGATCTGGTCGAGTTGGCGCTGCATGAGCTGAAGGTGAATGGTGAGGGAATTGAGTGGATTTCCCAATTCATGGGCCACACCGGCGGCCAATAAATAAAGGGAAGCCATTTTTTCCGATTCGATTTTTTCCTCGGTCGAAACCACGTCCTTGGTAATGTCATTTAAAATTACCACGTAGTGTTTCCCGGCGCCCTGTAATTTTTCGAAGGGAACGATATAAACCCGCACAATGCGAGGCTCAGGATAGGTCATCTCAATTTCGCGCGTAACCAGGGCCTGTTCGGAGAACTGGGGCTGCCGGTGGTCGAGATTGATGGCCGGGGCCAAGTCGGGAATCCATTTCCATAAGAGAGCGGACCCCAGATCGCTTTCCCTGATACCGACCATGGCCATGCCCTCCCGGTTGGCATACTGCAAGACACCATCGGCGGAAATGACCAGAATTCCCTCGCAAACCGTGTTGAAAATCCCCTCAAAAAGTTCCCTCTCTCTGGCCAGTCGGCTGGCCAGGTTTTGCAGGTTGGTTTCGTCCAGGTGATCGAGTTGTCCCAGGACTTTATCTAACCGGGAATTTCTGATTTCCGTCATTGTTGCAGAAGGTGATGCCCTTGGCCGGGGCCGCCTGAAAATGCTTAGTCGCTACCCTATCCAACACCGATCTTAATAAAGTTGCCAAGTATTTTAGGGCTCCACACAGTCCCACCCATGATGCGGAGGGACCAGGCCGATATGGTTGGAAAACGGGAAAATCTTTTGGTTAGCGTAATTTGCAACCTCATCATCCCCTTATTGATTTTAACCAAATTGAGCAATCCGGATCGTTTGGGGGCGGTAGTGGCGCTTTGCCTCGGATTGGCCTTCCCCCTGGGTTACGGCATCTGGGATCTGATAAACCGCAACCAACTCAATTTTGTTTCGATATTGGGGATCATAAGCGTGGGTTTAAGCGGCGCATTCGGTCTGGTTCAGGTCGACCCGTTCTGGTTTGCGGTAAAGGAAGCCTCCCTGCCCCTGGCCATCGGCATCATGGTTTTGCTGACCTTCCGCAGCAAGAGGCCGCTGATAAAGACCTTTCTCTATAATCCTCAAATTTTGAACACCCAACTGATCGATGAGCGCCTGCAAGCAACTGGATCGCAACAGGCATTCAACAAGATATTTTCCATCTGCAATGGGTTGTTGATTGTCTCCTTCCTGTTGAGCGCGGCCCTCAACTACCTGTTGGCTCGCATGATGGTTACGACCCACCCGGCCGTCGATCTGGTGGAGTTTAACGCGCAACTCGGCAAAATGAATTTCATGAGCTGGTTTGTAATCGCCCTTCCCAGCGCCCTTATCATGATGATTGCCCTGTGGAAACTGGTTACAGGACTCGGGCAGCTTACCGGCCTGAAGCTGGAGCAAATGTTACTGGAACCGGCAAAGGAGAAGAGAAAGGGCCGGTGAGTAAGGAGCAACCCCTGGATGGAGGAACCGGGAGAGGGTATCAGCGTTCCTTAATGGGGATATAGTTCTGGTTTACGGGCCCGGTGTAAATTTGACGCGGCCGGTGGATCCGGATCGTTCCCGTTGCGATTTCCCTCCAATTGGCAATCCAACCCGGAAGCCGCCCCATGGCGAACATGACGGTGAACATCTCCACCGGTATGCCGATAGCTTTCAGGATGAGGCCGCTGTAAAAATCTACGTTCGGATAGAGTTTCCTCTCGATAAAATAGGTGTCTTGCAAAGCTGCCGTTTCCAGTCGCTTGGCAATTTCCAACAAGGGATCGGCATGTCCCAGACTGTTCAACAGTTTTTCAGTAGCGGCGCCCAGAATCTTTGCCCGCGGATCGTAGTTCTTGTAAACGCGGTGGCCAAACCCCATTAGCCGGGCTTTGCCGGATTTGGCCGCTTCAATAAACTTGCTGCCGTCGTCGCCGGAAAGGTGGATGTTCTGAAGCATTTTAACCACTGCGGTATTGGCTCCGCCGTGCAGGGGCCCCCAAAGGGCGGACACCCCGGCGGCCACAGAGGGGAACAGGTTGGCGCCTCCACTGGCAACCATTCGCACCGTAGAAGTCGAACAGTTCTGTTCGTGGTCGGTATGCAGCAGTAAAAACAGATCGAGGGCGCTGGCCACCTCGGTGGCCGGTTCATAGAGCGCATACGGTTCGCTGAACATCATGTGCAGGAAATTTTCCACATAGCTGTTATCCTTACGCGGCCAGACAAAAGGCAGACCCTCTTTCATGCGGTAGGTCATGGCTGCGATGCTGCGCACTTTCGAGATGAGCAAGGCAGCCGCGTCATCGAAGTTGTCCAGGTCCTGCTGACGATTATTCGAGGCCATTTCGGGATGGTAACAACCCAGGGCATTGAGCATGGAACCGAGCACGGCCATTGGATGGGCGTCCCTCGGAAATCCATGGAAGTGATGGCGGAAGTCTTCGTGCAGTTGGGCATTTTGGGCTATCCGGGCGCGGAAGGCATCCGATTCCTCCTTAGTGGGCAAATGACCATAGATAACCAGGTAAGCCGTGCTGAGAAAGGAACTCTTATCCGCCAACTCCTCAATGGGAATCCCGCGGTGGCGCAATATGCCCTGTTCTCCGTTAACGAAAGTGATGTCGCTCTGGCAGGACCCCGTATTTCCATAACCTTCATCAAAGGTTATGTATCCCGTATCGGCTCTCAGTTTTCGAATGTCGACGGATTTCTCTCCCTCCGTTCCGGAGATTACCGGATACTGGTGGTTTTCTCCTCCGATGGTAATAATGGCAGATTCAGACATGAACAAAATAGGTTACGAGTATTGCAGGGTCAGCCCAAAGATAGTCAAAGCAGGTTAGTGATTTTCAACCAAATTCAGAAAATTTTTGTATAACCGGAGTCCTTTGTCCTGACTTTTTTCGGGATGGAACTGCGTGGCGACACAGTTTCCCACTTTAATCCCGCTGGCAAAGGGAATTCCATATTCGGTCTGAAAAAACACCGCCTCCTCCTCTTCCGGAGCCACAAAGTAGCTGTGGACAAAATAAAACTGGTCCTTCCCCGAAACCAGCCCCGCCGCCATGGGGTCGCTCGGGTTCTTCAGGACGATCGCATTCCAACCCATGTGGGGCACTTTAAGGCCGCCCGGAAGGCGAAATCGCTTAACCGATCCGGGAAAAATCCCCAAGCCGCTCACATTCCCCTCCTCGGAGTAGTCGTAAAGGGCCTGGAAACCCAGGCAAACGCCAAAAAAGGGTCGATCATCGGCAATCCAACCCTTCACCGGATCCATAAGGGAACAGGCCTTGAGGCCATCCATGCAATCGCCCAAGGCGCCAACCCCGGGCAATACCAATCCCTGGGCCCCGTTCAGGCCCTCCGGCCCAAAAATCAGGTCAACATCGGCACTACAGGCTTCGAAAGCCTTGCACACACTGCGGAGGTTACCCAGACCGTAGTCGATAACAGCTACCTTTGGTTTCATAACGATTGGATTCAGGATAGCACATCCTTGGTCGAAGGAATCTCACCTTCGATCCGGGAATCAATAGCAGTAGCCGCATCCAAGGCCCGGCCGAAACATTTGAATAAGGCTTCCAAAATATGATGCGGTTCATCGCCGTATTCCAGCTTCAGGTGGATATTGGCGCCAAGCCCGTTAACCAAGGCCTGAAAAAACTCCCGGATCAAGACGATATTGAAATCCCGAATGTAATGGGCGGGCGACTCCACCTGGTAACACAGGTAGGGGCGGTTGCTCAGATCGATGGCGGCCCGGGCCAGGGATTCGTCCATGGGAACCATAAAGAACCCGTAGCGCCGGATACCCAACTTCTCCCCAAGCGCCTGTTTAATGGCTTGGCCCAAAACGATACCGGTATCCTCAACCGTGTGGTGATAGTCGACATTCAGGTCACCTGACGCCCTCAAGCTCAGGTCGAACAGCCCATGTTTGCTGAATAGGCAGAGCATATGGTCGAAGAAGGGTATCCCCGTATCCACCTCATACCGGCCGCTACCATCCAGGTTGATGGTAACGGAAATATCCGTTTCCGCCGTTTTGCGACTCAGGGTAACTATGCGCTGTTCTGCCATTGATCGAAAGCTTCACTGATAATTTCCATTTCCTTTTCCGAACCGATGCTGATTCTCAAAAAGGAATCCGTTAAAGGATCGTTTCCGAAATAGCGAACAAGAATTTTTTTACGGTAAAGGAAGTCATAGAGGGATTGGGCCACTAGCGGACCCGTATTGCCCTTGGAATCCGTTGGCTCGGTGAACAGGAAATTGGCCTGGGAGGGATAGGTAAACCATCCCCTACCCTGTAAAGCCTCAAAGTGCCGATCCCGCGTCCGCTTGATTTTCTGCGCCAAGTCCCGATAATACCCATCATCGGATAGAGCGGCCAGACCGGCCAATTGGGACAGAATGTTTACATTGTAACTGTCGCGGACTTTGTCCAACAGTTCGACAAATCCGGGATTTCCCAGCAAAAACCCAATACGCATCCCGGCAAGGCTGTGGGATTTGGAGAAAGTTCGGGTAATGCAAAGGTTGTCGTATCTGGCTAGTAAACCTATGGCATCTTCCTCGGCAAATGCAGCATAGGCTTCGTCCACCACCAGCACCCCGCCGAAACGGTTTAGCAAAGCCTCTACGGACCCCGTGGAAATGCCCACTCCCGTGGGCGCGTTGGGCGAGGTGAGGAAAAAGATATTGGCTCCACATCGGGCGATGGCAGGGATGGGCAGTCCCATGGCTCGGGTGTACCTTAGTTCCGCTTTGGCCGCATTTTGCATCTTCTGCAATACCGGATACAGGGAATAACTTGGGGCCATGTATCCCACCGGACGATTCCGGTCGGAAAATGTCCGAACCAGCAGATTCAAAACCTCATCAGAACCATTCCCGACAAAGACCCATTCCGAGCCGGGAAGGCCGAAAAACCCGGCCAATTGTTCCCGCAAGGCAGCGCTTATGGGATCAGGATAGGTTTTCAGCGCTTCACCCGCCGACTTGCAAATTACTTCCTCCACAACCGGACTGGGAGGATATGGGTTCTCGTTGGTATTGAGTTTGATCCATCCCAAATCCCTGGGTTGCTTTCCCGGCACATAGGCGTCCAAGGCCCGCACATGTGGGAGGGCCCGGTCACCGACCGAAGGGTTGGGATTTTTCATAACGCGGCAAAAGGAGTTATTTTGCCCGAATAGAAACAGATCTCCCATGCGCGTCGAGGTTTTCCATTCTGGCGAAAGCTTCAACCATAAGGGCGGCCTTGTTCACTTCCGGCTTATCGTAACGCACCACGCTGCTTCTGCGGAAAAAGTCCCGCACGGTCAGTCCACTGGAGAATCGCCCACCCCGGCCGGTGGGAAGTACGTGACTGGGTCCGGCGACAAAATCACCCAAGGCGGTAGCGGTAAAATTGCCCTGCATAATCGCCCCGGCTGTCGAAATACGGCGCGTCATCCCGGCAATGGCCTCGTTATCCACTTGCAACTGGAGGTGTTCCGGGGCGACAAAATTCGCCACTTCCACGGCCGCATCGAGATGAGGCACGTTGACCCAGGCAAAATTGGTTTCGAGAACCTTTTCAATCGCCTCCCGATGGGTCAACCGAAGTACCTGTGCGGCCAGGGCTGTTTTCACCTCCGCGGCAATTTTCTCCGAAGTGGAAACCAGATAGATTTTTTCTTTTCCCGAACCATGTTCGGCTTGGGCCAGCAAATCGGCCGCCACAAACTGCGGTTCCGCCTGTAAATCGGCGATCACCATCAATTCACTGGGACCCGGGAGCAGGTCAATTCCCACCTTCCCGAACAATTGCCGCTTCGCCTCGTTGACAAAAGCGTTGCCCGGACCAAAAATTTTATCCACTGCGGCAATGGATTTTGTCCCGTAAGCCATGGCTGCAACAGCTTGGGCGCCACCCACCTTGCAGACCTCATCCACCCCGCAAATCGACAATACCCCAGCCAGTGCAGGGGCGATTGCTCCTCGGCGATTGGGAGGGGTGCAGACACAAATTTGCTCTACATTTGCTATTTTGGCCAAGGTAGTAGTCATGATGACAGTGGAAACCAAAGGAACGCTACCTCCCGGAACATAGATCCCCACCCGCCGGATCGGATAGTAGCGCTCCCCCACCGTGGCGCCGTGCGGATTTTCGCCAGTCCAATTTTCCGGAAGAGACTGGCGGTTGAAGGACTCAACGCAATGAATCGATTCCGCTATGGCCCGCTGATCCCGCGCCGAAAGGCTCTGAACACCCTTCTTGAGCTCCTTGCCGGACAAACGAATCGAATTGGCCGAGATGGTGGCGCCATCCAGATTGGCGGTCAATTCGAGGAGGGCCCGGTCTCCCCGCCTGGCAACGGCTTGCAGGATGTCAGTCACCACAGCCTCTACCTCGGCTGAGCCGAAAGCGTCTTCGGCAAAAGCCTGCAACTGTTGAAAAAATCCAACCGAACCGTACTGGTAGGTGGCCATAGGTTACTTTTGCTTCAGCCCGGGAAGAGGGGGCAAGGTGAACAGCGAATCGTCCAAATCGGGATTTACCTGTATTTCATCAAAGGCAATCTGGTGCACTTCGTTCCCAGCCTTGAATGTGGTCAAGGTGCGGGGAAAGCGGATTCCGCCGGCAAACATCTCGCCTCCCTCCACAATGCGTTCTCCGGTCTCCACTTCGGTCAGAACAAGCTGTCCGGTCGTTTCCTCGATATAGCGAAGATAATAGACTTTTCCGTAGGAAACTTTTACGCGGTGAACCTTTAGACCATCGTAGACATCCCGGTCCAGGTATTCCACCTTGCGCCATCGGTTGGAAAAGGGAAAAAAGAAGTAGAGATTTTCAAAGGTGGAGGCTCGAATGCGCCGGAGCGCCTCGGAATTATGGAGCATCAGGTTGTAAAGGCTGGGGGTTTTTATGTTATACACCCTGGTCCAGGCCACGTAGTCGTTGAGCCCAATTTCGCGAACCATTTTATCCCCGACAAAAACCTGGAGCTGCTTATAGGGTTTTTTCAAGACAATTTCGATGGAGTTCGACTTACCCTTAACCGTGGTTATAGTGCCCGTGAACCGAAGGGATTGTACCCCGTTCAGCTTGGCTTCGCTACCCAAACGCTTCCGGGCCTTGGCCAGAATCGCCTCTGCTTCCGGATCACCCGCCGTTACCAAAACAGGTGAGCAGATGAGCCCCAATATCAGAAGGATTGAGGTTCTCATCGAATGTGTAGCCAGCAGTATTCTGAAAAATGCCCGGTTCATTTCCTTATCGGCATACCAGAGGCAAAGTTATAGGACTAGAATATTCATTCGATGTTCAATCCAATTTATTCCGTCGCATCCGAATTCGGATGTTTCCGGTCGTTTTGACTTCATTCCCGCGGGCGCGGACCTATTCCCACTCAATGGTACTGGGCGGTTTGGAACTGATATCGAGCACGACCCGATTGACCCCCTTGACTTCGTTAATGATGCGGTTGGAAATTCTTTGCAGCAAGTTGTGCTCGAGGCCTACCCAATCAGCCGTCATGGCGTCGATACTCTCCACGATTCTCAAAGCGATGACGTTGTCGTAGGTTCGTTCGTCTCCCATTACCCCCACTGTTCGAATGGGAAGAAATACGGCAAAGGACTGCCATACCTTGTAGTACAAGCCCGCCTTTGTTATTTCGTCCAACAGGATGGCATCTGCCCGACGCAAAATACCGAGCCGCTCCTCAGTAATGTCGCCGATCACCCGCACGGCCAGCCCCGGTCCGGGAAAGGGTTGTCTCCACACCAGGTTTTTCGGCAACCCCAATTCTTCCCCAAGCCTTCGCACCTCATCTTTAAAAAGCTGGTTGAGCGGCTCGAGGATTTTTAGTTTCATCCGTTTGGGCAATCCGCCCACATTGTGATGACTCTTGATGAGCGAGGCGGGATTACCGTCGATGGGAATGCTTTCGATGACGTCGGGATAAATGGTGCCTTGGGCCAGGAATTCGACCTCACCTATTTTTGACACCTCGGCCTCGAAGACTTCGATGAAGGTATTGCCGATTATTTTTCGTTTCTTCTCCGGGTCCTTCACCCCCTTGAGGCGATTCAAAAAGATATCCCGGGCATCCGCCACCACGAGATGGGCCTGGAAGTGTTCCCGGTAGAGTTCTTCAACTGCCTGGCGCTCCTTTTCCCGGAGCAACCCGTTGTCCACGAAAACGCAGGTCAACTGATTTCCAATAGCCTCATGGATGAGTTTTGCCGCAACGGAACTGTCCACTCCCCCGCTGAGGCCCAAAATGACCTTGCTTGTACCCACGGTTTGGCGGATGGCCGCAATGGATGAATCAATGTAGCGGGCCATGTTCCAGTCACCTTGGCAATGGCAGATCCGAAAGAGAAAATTGCGAATGATATCCGTTCCTCGCTCGGTGTGGAACACCTCCGGGTGAAACTGCAATCCGTAAAACCTGAGCTCCGGGTTTTCCACGGCGGAGAATTCGCTGTTTTCGGTTCTGGCGATGGAATCAAATCCGGGAGGTAATCGGGTAAGTTTATCCCCGTGAGAGTTCCAGACCTGTATCCGCCGGGGTATTCCCTCGAATAAGGGACTGTCCGAAGTCAACCGCAAGGCACCCTTTCCGTACTCGCGTTCCTCGCTGGGTTCGGTTTTGCCTCCGAGCATATACCCCAGCAGTTGGATTCCGTAGCAAATGCCCAAAACCGGCACCCCGAGTTGGAAAATACCTCGGTCAGGGAAGGGGGCATTTTCGGCCAACACACTGGAAGGCCCCCCCGACAGGATGATCCCCTTCACCCCTTCCTCCCTGAACGATGCAGCGGAGGTGGAGTAAGGGTATACCTTGGAATAAACCTGGCATTCTCTCAGTCGGCGGGCAATTACCTGGGTGTATTGAGATCCGAAATCGAGGACAGCTACGACCTGGGCCATTTCTAAAACTGGAGAGGCGCGTTTTTGAATTGGCAGCTTGGGCATCGCGACTGCTTTCCCCCCATGTTATCGGCGTAAATCTTACCGCATTTGATACAATGGAAGACCGTTTTAGAGCGTTGCGACTGGTAGAATTGCTTATCGCGATAATCGTAATAAACCCACAACAACAGAATGAGCCCGATTCCGACCAACAGGTAAATGAAGAAACCTTCACCGAGTGTAATGGGAATCATCTCAAACATAAACGCCCCAGTGCTTCAGGCGTGTCCTTCACCTTCGCACCTTGTTAAGGGTTTTTTCCCGTCTTTATTGCTTCTTGCCCAGTCCTCCTTTTTTTGGGGTAACCTTCGTCGGAGGCGGGAATGAGTTCAATAAGGGCCATTTCGGCGGCATCCCCGACACGCCTGCCCAATTTATAAATGCGGGTATAGCCTCCCGGGCGGTCTTTAAATTCAGATGCTTTTTCGTTGAAGAGGATTTGCACCGCTTTCTTATTGCGCAGGCGGGAGAAAACGATCCGGCGGTCGGCCAGAGTTCCCCTTTTCCCTCGTGTGATCAATTTTTCCACAAAAGGCCGCAGGGCTTTAGCCTTGGCCAGGGTGGTCTCGATACGACCTTCCACGATCAAGGCACAGCCGAGGTTGGCCATAAGGGCCATCCGGTGGGCTTTTTTTACCCCCAATATATGTCGGTGCTTTAAATGACGCATTTCGATTCGTGGACAGGCGATCTAGTCCATCCTGGCATCGAGCAGGCGCTCGTCGATCTTCATTCCCAGAGACAGGCCCTGCTGTTCCAGTTTGGATTTTATTTCATTGAGGGATTTTTTACCAAAGTTGCGGTATTTGAGCATTTCCTGCTCCGACTTCATGGCCAATTCGCCCACTGTGGTTATGTTGGCATTATTGAGGCAATTGGCCGCACGCACCGAAAGCTCGATTTCGTTCACACTCATATTGAGCAGCTTGCGCAGCTTGTTCTGCTCCTCGCTCACTTCGGCCCCCGCCACCTCGAACTCGACCGATTCCTCGGATACGGCGTCGAATACGTCGAGGTGATGTTTGAGAATGGAGGCGGCGTGCTTCAGCGCGTCATCCGGCGAGATTCGGCCATCCGTGGAGACTTCCAGGATCAACTTGTCGTAGTCGGTCATTTGGCCCACCCGGGTATTTTCCACGCTGTATTTTACAAGCCGCACCGGGCTGTAGAGGCAATCGATGGGGATCACCCCTATGGGGTCCTCCTCGGATTTGTTTTCTTCGCCGGTAACGTAGCCACGTCCCACTTTTACTTCCAACTCGGCCAGGATTCGCCGCTCCTTGTCCAAGGTGCAGATGACCTGATCCGGATTGATAATCTCGATGTTGGCATCGGGACGAATATCGGCCGCGGTGACCGGTCCCACCTTGTTGACATCGAGGATCAAGTTGACCGGTTCACGCTTGTGATTGATCAAAAGGATTTTTTTCAGGTTGAGCACCACATCGGTGATGTCTTCGACCACTCCTTCCAAGCTTTGGAATTCGTGATCCACACCTTCTATATTGACCGAGGAAATAGCGGCTCCCTCGATGGAACTCAGCAGCACGCGGCGCAGGGAATTGCCGATGGTGTGGCCATATCCACCTTCAAAGGGCTCGGCGATAAATTTGGAATACGTTTCCGTAGCGCTTTCTTCTTCCTTGGCCAGTCGGTTGGGAAGTTCGAATATTTTTAATCGTGTAACCATGATCTACCGGAGGTAAAATTAAATACGAAATGCATGAATCATCGGCTGTAAAACTCGACGATCAGCTGTTCATTGATGCCCACTTCGATCTCCTCGCGGGTGGGCAAACGCAGGATCTTTCCCTTGAAAGTGTCTTCGGAAAGCGAAACCCACTCGGGAATGAGGCGGGCCCGGGTTTCATCTAAAGCACGTGTGGCTAATTGTTTGGAGGATGTCGCGTCTTTGACCTCGATCTCGTCACCTGGGGAAACCCGGAAACTGGAGATATCAACTTTCCTTCCGTTGACCAGGATGTGCCCATGATTGACAAACTGCCGGGCGGCGGAACGGGTTTTGGCCAGATTCATGCGGTAAATCACATTATCGAGCCGGGTTTCCAGGCGCTGCAAAAATACGTCACCGGTCACCCCACCGGCCTTTTTTGCCTGTTGAAAGGTGCGGCGAAATTGTTTTTCCGTCATCCCGTAGGTGTAGCGGAGCTTTTGTTTCTCAGCCAGGCCGATGGAGTACTCGCTTTGCTTGCGACGCATGCGCGAGCCATGCGACCCGGGGGGATAGCTCTTGCGTTCAAAAGCCTTGTTCGGTGGAAAAATCGCCATACCGAACCGGCGATTAATGCGTGTAGTGGGACCAGTGTAACGAGCCATACCAAACTTTGATTTATTGATTATACGCGACGACGCTTTGGCGGGCGGCAACCATTGTGCGGAACAGGGGTTTTGTCGACAATGGCCAGCACGATAACCCCGAGCGCCTGCAAGGCGCGGACAGCGGAGTCGCGTCCCAAACCGGGACCTTTGAGGTGGACTCTTACTTCCTTGAGCCCATGCCCCATGGCGGCCCGGGCCGCATCCTGCGTCACTACCTGGGCGGCATAGGCGGTAGATTTGCGGGAACCGCGAAAATTGCATTTTCCAGCCGAACTCCAGGAAATAACATTTCCCTTGGTGTCGGTAACGGTCACCTTGGTGTTGTTGAAGGTGGCCACTACATGCACCACACCTGAAGTAATATTCTTACTCCCCTTGGCACGGCGGATCTTTGCCCCGGCCAATTCGTCTTTGAGGAGGTCCGCGATGGCAGTGCCTTTCTTTTTATCGCCTTCCTTCCCTTTGGCTTGATCGGGGGTTTCGGCTTCTTTTCCGGAAGCCGCTTTGGCTGGGGATTCCTGGGAAGGGGTTTCTTTTGAAACCGGTTCCTCACCCTTTTCCTTTGCTTTCGCCTGGAGGGGTTCCTGGGCCGTTTGGGCCGGTTTATCCTCCGAATTTTCTTCTTTACTCATAAAATAAACACCTACCTTTTGGAAATGACACCGACGGTCTTGCGAGCCCCTTTGCGAGTGCGGGCGTTGGTATTGGTTCGTTGACCGCGGACCGGGAGACCCCTGCGATGACGCAAACCCCGGTAACATTGAATGGCCTGCAAGCGCTTGAGATTGCCCGCGATATCCCGTCTCAAATCCCCTTCGATCATCCATTGTTTCTTCACGATGATTTCCGAGATCTGGTTCATATGCTCCTCCTTCAGCTCATGCGACCGCAAGGAGGGGTCGATCCCCAGAGTTTCGACGATCTGGTCCGCACGAGTGGGGCCGATGCCGTAAATATAGCGAAGCGCATAAGCAATTCGCTTATTATTAGGTATTTCTACGCCGAGTAATCTTGGCATGCAGGGTCAATGATGGAATTTGTGAAAAGTGGCCAAAATAACAAGTCAAGTCCTTTTGAAAAGCTATTTTTTTGGTAAAGTTAAGATTTCCGGACCGTTTTTTGTTATCAAAACGGTATGCTCGAAATGGGCCGATGGTTTTCCATCCAGGGTTACCGCAGTCCAGCCGTCATCGGCAACTATCACCTCGTGTTTACCCAAGTTTACCATGGGTTCGATAGCCAAGGTCATTCCAGCCCTTAAACGGTCGCCTTTGCCCTTTCTGCCGTGATTGGGAATTTGAGGGGCTTCGTGCATGGACCTGCCCACCCCATGGCCGACAAATTCCCGCACGATAGAGAGCCCGCGGGATTCCACGAAGGTCTGCACGGCGTGGGATATATCCCCCACCCGGCCGCCGTCCCTGGCAAAGGAAATAGCACAGCCGAGGGCATCGCGGGTTGTCTCCACCAAGTGCCGCACCTCGGCCGATACCTCCCCCACCATAACGGTCCGGGCATTGTCCCCAATGAACCCATTGTAGGAAATGACAACGTCTACTGAAACCACATCGCCCGAGCGAATGGTGCGCCGCAGGGAACCGATGCCGTGGACGACCTCGTCATTGACCGAGACGCAGATATAACCTGGATAGATCCGGTTGCCATTTTGAAAATTGTGGCAGGCGCTGGTGGCGCCTGATTCCCGGATATAGCGTTTCCCCGCCTGGTCCAGGTCATAGGTATTCACCCCCGGAACGACCAAATTCACAACCCGGTCAAGCACCCTGGCCGCAATTCGGCAGGCCCTCCGCATCTGTTCGACCTCGTAGCTGTTTTTGATGGGAATCATGGAGTCGGGAAGACAATATGGGGTCGCTGTCATTTCTCAAAGAACCCAGGAGCGCAGCACCCAGGAAATGATGCCCACCAGGAAGATCCCGCCCAATACCACCATGAGGGGTCCGATATTCTTCAAATTACCCGTGGAAGCCAACTGCCGCCGAGCCCTGGACGGATTGCGTCCTCGAATGCTTCCCTTTTCCATGAAGCCGTCATAGTGGCGTTGCAGCAGATAGGTCTCAATTCTTTGTAGCAGATCCAGCAATACACCCACGGTAATCAACATCCCGGTTCCGCCAAAGAAGTTGGAAATCTGAAAGGGAACGTTATAGGTGAAGAGGAGAATGTCCGGAAAAACCGCAATCAGGGTCAGGAATACCGCCCCGGCAAAGGTCAGACGGGTCATGATGAAGTCAAGAAACTTCGCCGTCGGCTCCCCCGGACGCACCCCGGGAATATAACCTCCGTATTTTTTCAGGTCATCCGCAATCTGAATGGGTTTGAACATGACGGATACCCAGAAATAGCTGAAAAGCAGGATCAGCATTCCGAATATGAAATAGTAACTGGGCGTTCCCTGGTTGAACCAGGCGGACATGTTGCTGAAAAAACTGAGGTTCTCACTACTGGCTCCCAGGTAGGAAAAAATTTGTTGCGGGAAGAGCAGAATGGCGCTGGCAAATATGACGGGCATCACCCCGGAATAATTGACTTTCAGGGGTAGAAAGGAGGTCTGCCCTCCGTAAACCTTGCGCCCGACTACCCGCTTGGCGTACTGCACGGGAATTTTCCGCATGGCCTGGATAACCGCCACCAGCCCCGCCGTCACGACCAACAGCAGAATCATCATGACAGCCAGTTGGGGGACCTCGATCCGACTGGTTCCAACGGGCGCAAATACAAGGCGGTAGAGGGTGGCCAATGCCCCCGGGAGGTCGGCCACAATGCCCACTGTAATCAACAGGGACACTCCGTTCCCGATTCCGTTTTGGGTAATTTGCTCCCCCAACCACATCAGGATGATGGTGCCGGTAGTTAAAATGATGACGGCGCTAAAGAAAAACCAAAGGCTATCGCTCAGAATAATCGGGCTGTAAATACGCTGGTCGAATCCGGAAAACAGACTCTGGGGGTTTTTCAAACCCATTATCATGAGCGTTCCCTGCACCAGGCAGATGAGCACCGTTGCATACCGCGTGTATTGGGTAATTTTTTGGCGCCCCACGTCCCCTTCACGGGACAGCCGGGCCAAGCTCGGAACAACCGCGGTCATCAACTGGAAAATAATCGATGCCGAGATATAGGGCATGATCCCCAGGGCAAATACGGCTCCTTTCAGAAGGGCCCCTCCCGTAAACATATTGTAGAGCCCGAGCATGCCGCCTCCACCCGCCGCCGTCTGGTCGGCAAAAAATTCTTGCAAAGGAGCGGGATTGATTCCAGGGATGGGGATATTGGCCCCGATACGCGCCACAAACAGGAGGGACAAGGTGTAGAATAGCTTGTTGCGCAAATCCGGGATTTTGAAGCTATTGGAAAAAGCGGAGAGCTTCTGCTGAAGTTTGAAGGGATCGGATCAACTGAGCAGTACCGCTTCTCCACCGGCCTTTTCTATCTTGGCTTTGGCCGTGGCGGAGAATTTATGGGCGCTGACTTTGTATGCTTTTTCAACTTCTCCCGATCCCAGAATTTTTACGGATTTGGCCCCGGCTCGCAACAACCCGGCTTTGGCCAAGTTCTCCGGAGTGGCATTGGTCTCATCGCCCAGTTTGGCCAGGTCCCCCACGTTTACGACTTCATACCGGATGGTGAATCGCGCGTTGTTGAAACCGCGTCGGGGAAGCTTGCGATAGAGGGGAATTTGCCCTCCTTCAAATCCGATGGGGATGCTTCCACCGCTACGGGATTTCCTACCTCCATGTCCCCTTCCGCAAGTTTTGCCCTTTCCGGAACCCTCTCCCTGACCCAGGCGCTTCTTCCGGCGGGTAGCTCCCGGCGTATTGGAAAGTTGGTGCAGTCTCATTGCGTCGGTCTCTTCGATTATTCCGCGGAACGGAGATGGGCGATTTGTTGTTTGGAACGGAGCTTTTTCAATCCGGCCATGGTGGCGTTGATCATGGCACGTTGATTATTCGATCTCAGGGACTTGGTGAGCACGTTTTTGATTCCCACCGCCTCTAAAACGGCACGGACACTTCCCCCCGCAATTATTCCGGTTCCGGGGGAGGCCGGACGCAAAAGGACTTTGCCGCCATCGGACACGCCCACCACCAGGTGGGGAATGGTGTCCTCGCGCAATTGAATGAGGACCAAATTTTTGCGGGCCATTTCCGTGCCCTTGCGAATCGCTTCGGGAACCTCCTTGGCCTTACCGAGGCCCACTCCCACTCGGCCGTTGCGGTCTCCACTCACAACGAGGGAGGAGAAACTAAAACGTCGTCCGCCTTTGACCACTTTGGCACAGCGGTTGATGTGAACGACTTTGTCGAATATTTCGGGGGGCTCTGGTTCGATAGCCATCAGGGTTTTCTGGAGGTTAAAATTTTAGTCCGCCTTCCCGAACGGCCTCGGCAAAAGCTTTGACGCAACCGTGGTAGAGACGGCCGCTTCGGTCGAAAACCACGGCTTCGATTCCCGCTTTTCTGGATTTTTCTGCCACGATTTGGCCGATCACTACCGCGCCATCGCGATTCGCCTTGATCGATTTTTTCCTCAGGTCCTTGTCCAGGGAAGATACGTAGACGAGAGTCCTGCCGGCTTCATCGTCGATGACCTGACCGTAGACATGTTTGTTGCTGAAATGGACTGCCAACCGGGGTTGGCCGGCGCTACCCGATATTTTCTTGCGGATACGCCAACGGCGTTTCTGCTTCAGCAAAATTTTCTTTTTTACCTTCATCCCACTATTCCGTATTAACCGGCGGTCTTACCCTCCTTGCGCCGGACGTATTCGCCCACGATCCTGACACCCCTGCCCTTGTAAGGTTCCGGGGGATAGAACCTGCGAATGGAGGCCGCTACCTCACCGACCAGTTGTTTGTCGATGCCCTCCACCTTGATTCTGGTATTGTCTTTGACCGTCACCTCGACTCCATCGGGAACAGGGTAGATGGCCGGATGCGAATAACCGAGATTCATGTCCAGCGTTCTGCCGGTGAGCACAGCCCTGTATCCCACACCCCTTATCTCCAAGTCCTTGCGGTAGCCCTCCACCACACCTTTGACCATGTTTGCTATGAGAGAGCGGGCAGTGCCATGCATGCTTCGGGCAAACCGGGAGTTTTTCCTGGGGGCTACCGTTACGCGGGAGTCCGTTGTGGCAATGTCCACCACCTCGGGAAAGGTACGGGATAACTTGCCCCTCGGACCCTCCACCGTCACCGAGTTGCCCTCTACCGTGATCGTGACCTTGTCCGGTATTTCAACCGGCAACTTTCCAATTCTACTCATTCTACCTTCCTCACCAGACTCTGGCCACCATTTCACCGCCCAGATGTTGTCGACGAGCCTCCCTGTCCGTCATCAGGCCATGGGAGGTGGTTAAAATCCCCGCTCCCATACCACCCAGGACCTTGGGAATCTCATCGGCCCCGAAATAGAGGCGCCGGCCCGGGCGGCTGACTCGATGGAGTTCGGTAATGGCGGATTCTCCATCGACGTATTTCAGCTCGATGGTCAGGTTTTTTCGGGGGGCGATCGCTTCGCTTTCGGAAAACCCCCTGATATAACCGCATTCTTTCAGAATGCCTGCGATACCGGCCTTCATTTTGGAATGCGGGACGATGCAGGTCTTTTTCTTAACCTTCACTGCATTGCGGATCTGGGTCAGGAAATCTGCTATTGGATCGGTCATGTCGTTGCGTTGCCGGATGTTATCCCTACTTCAAACTGTGGCCGTGTCACCAGGACGATTTCGTGACCCCGGGAATGCGGCCGGCCAAGGCGAGTTCGCGAAAGGTGATGCGCGACAGGCCGAACCGACCCATATAGGCACGCGGCCTGCCCGTGACCATGCATCGGTTGCGCAACCGCACCGGTGAAGAGTTGCGGGGGAGTTGGGACAATTTTCGCTGGGCCTTGAAAAATTCTTCGTCTCCGACATCGGGATTGGCTAGAATTTTTTTCAGTTCGGCCCGCTCGGCCGCGTACTTGGCCACCAGGCGCTCACGCATCTTGTTTCGGTAAATGGCAGATTTTTTGGCCATGGCAATAGGGTTCAGGTTGTTGATTTTCTAAAGGGCATTCCCAGCATTGTGAGCAATTCAAGCCCTTCCTCATCGGTCTTGGCCGAGGTGACGATACAGACATCGAGACCAATGGTGTGCTTGTGGGTGTCCAAATTGATCTCAGGGAAAATGGTGTGGTCGGCGATGCCGAGGCTGTAATTTCCGCGACCGTCCAATTTGCTGCCAACGCCGCGGAAATCCCGAATCAGGGGAAGGGATACTGAAATCAAACGGAAAAGGAATTCCCACATCTGGTTTCCCCGCAAAGTGACCTTTACCCCGATGGGCATACCGGTGCGCAACTTGAAATTGGATACACTTTTGCGGGCGCGGGTGATAACCGGTTTTTGCCCGGAAATCAGGGCCATATCTTTGGCCACGTCGTTGATCACGCTCTTGTCCTTGGAAGTGCTCACCCCAGAATTGAGAACAATTTTCTCCACCTTAGCCACCTGAAGCTTGTTCTTCAACCGGCGGGTATTCAACAATTCCGGAACTATCTTCTGGTGATAATGGGTTTTTAAACTGGGTTGGTTCATGGTGTTTAGCCGAGCATTTTAGCGGGAATGATCGGTAGCGCCAATGGGAAAAAGGTTGGACAAAGACAATAACAAAAGGGGTTGGCAAGCCTTAGTGGTTTATTTTTTTGATTGGCGGGAGTTGTAGCGGGACTCCCTCATCAGATTGGAAACATGGATGCTGGCTTCGCGTTCGATGATGCCCCCCGACTGCGGGTCATTGGGGTTGGTCGGCTTTTGGTGGCGATGGACCATATTGAGGCCCTCGACCAAGGCTCTCTTTCTATTTTTTACCAGTTGAAGCACTTTGCCGGATTTGCCTTTATGGCTTCCGCTGATGACCACAACCATGTCTCCGGTTTTGATGTGACTTTTCATTACAGAACCTCCGGGGCCAGGGAAATAATCTTCATGAAACGCTTGAGGCGCAGTTCGCGGGCCACCGGCCCGAAAATGCGGGTTCCCCGCGGATTCTTGTTGGCATCGATCAGCACGATCGCGTTGCTGTCAAAACGGAGGTAACTACCGTCGGGGCGGCGAATCGGGGCTTTCGTTCTGACCACCACGGCTCGGGCCACTTCTCCCTTTTTTACCGAAGCATCGGTGGAACTTTCCTTGATGTTGACCACGATGATGTCCCCGATGCCGGCCGATTTCTTCAATTGGCCCAGACGACGGATCATGGTGGCCTTCTTGGCCCCCGTATTGTCGGCAATTTCCAGTCTGCTCAATAGTTGGATCACGGTAAACTATCCTCTCCTTTCTGCCCTTTAGTCGAGTGGAGGGGCGGCTTCCAGAATACGTGTGGTGCGCCAGCGCTTCAACTTGCTCAAGGGGCGGGTTTCCATGATTTCGACTTTGTCACCTGGATTGGTTTCGTTCTTCTCGTCATGGGCGTGAAGGACGGTTTTCCGGTTGATCACCTTTTGAAACCGAGGGTGGGGAATCTTGTAGGCGACCGTAACCTTGATAGACTTGTCGCCCGTTTTGCTCGTCACAACTCCTTGTAATCGTTTGCGTTTATTTCTCGTTTGGCCCATTGTTCCCTTCCTTGTCTATTGGGCGGAGACGGCCGCTTGCCGCTCCATGATTATGGTTTGCAAGCGGGCAATTTCCCGGCGCAATTCCCTCAGTTCATGGGTCTTTTCAACTTGCCCGGATTGCTTGCGCAAGCGCAAGTTAAATAACTCCTGCCGAGTATCGCGCAGCAGTTTCTCGATTTCCTGTTGGGAAAGATTCCTGATTGCCTCTGCTTTCATAATTCCAATTCTCACTCTACCTCCCGGGAAATGAACCGGCACCGGCAAGGCAACTTGGTATCGGCCAAGCGCAGCCCGGCCCGGGCCAGCGAAAGGGGGACTCCGCCCACTTCAAAGAGCATGGTGCCCGGTTTGACCGGAGCCACCCAACGCTCGACTGCACCCTTCCCTTTGCCCATGCGGGTTTCCAGCGGTTTCTTGGTAATGGGTTTATGGGGAAAGATGCGTATCCACACTTTTCCCTTTCTCTTGAGGTGGCGGGTAACCGCAACCCGCGCCGCTTCGATCTGGGCCGAAGTAATTGAGGCGCGCTCCAGGGATTGCATTCCGAAATCGCCAAAGGCCAGGGTATTGCCTCGCTGGGCCTTGCCTTTGACCCGCCCTTTTTGCTGTTTGCGGTACTTGGTTCTGGATGGAATTAAGGCCATAAATCAAATACGCCTCCGTTTGAATGAATCTGTTTTTTCCCCTTCCTTGAGCAGCCAGCACTTTACCCCGATCACCCCGTAGACGGTTCTGGCTTCAGCAAAACCATAATCGATATTTTCCCGGAGAGTGTGCAAGGGGAAGCGGCCCTGCTTCACCATTTCGGCACGGGCAATATCCGCCCCGCCCAATCGACCCGCCACACGGATCTTTATGCCCTCCGCCCCCAGACTATGGGCAATTTGCACGGCCTTTTTCATGGCGCGGCGGAATGATATGCGGCGCTCCAATTGCAGCGCCACATTTTCGGCAACCAACTGAGCCTCCAATTCGGGTTTCTTGACTTCCTGGATATCCAACAAGACTTCCCGGTTCATCAACTTGTTGAGGTGGGACTTGAGTTTATCCAGTTCCTGCCCCTTGCGACCAATGACGATTCCGGGACGAGCGGTGTAAATTTTTACCCGGATCCGCTCGGAAGCCCTCTCAATGAAAACTCGCGGCACCGAGGCATACCTGAGCCTTTCCGCCAATGCCATGCGGATCTTGTGGTCGTCTTCCAGAAACTGACTGAAATTTCTCTTGTCCGCGTACCAGCGGGATTGCCAGTTACGGCGAACAGCTAGTCGGAAACCGATTGGATGTGTTTTTTGTCCCATGAGGCGGTTTGTCAGCGATTAGTCTTCATCGGATAGAACGATACGAATGTGGCTGGTTCTCTTTTTGATGGGTTTGGCCGAGCCGCGGGCCCCGGCACGAAAGCGTTTCAAGGTGGGTCCTTGTTCGATAACGGCTTTGGATATGATCAGATCCTCACCTGGTCGATTATGGTTATTTTCCACATTGGCGATGGCGGAGTGCAAGGTCTTTGCCACCAGACGGGCAGATTTCCGCGGAATGAAACGGAGAATTTGTTGTGCTTTCCATGCGCGCAACCCCTGGATCTCCCGTGTAATTTCACGTGCCTTCTTGGGGGAAAGGCGGACGTACTTGGTGAGGGCCTGAACTTCCATGGATCAAATCGGTTTGAATTTACTTAGTTTTGGAGTGGCCCTATCCCCAATCGCAAGCGTTTTTTTAGGCTCGAGAGCGGCGATCAAGGCCACTGCACACTGTTCTTGGACCCGGGTAAGGAGCAACTCCCCCACCCTTTGGCCATTTCTGAAAACAGATAAGACCATGCCTGGGACCAACCCTTGTTCCAGGCCTCCGTTGATGCCGATCAAATCGGTCAGTTCGCCAGGCTCTATAATACAGATTACCAATTCCCCGGGGCGGCCCGGGGCCTTCGCCTGCAAAGCGGGGTAAAACAGGCAGGCTGCCAGAACCATGGATAAGACGAATTTCCCTTTCATGGCGCAGGATTATTTTTTGGTGTGAGAACCGTGACCCCTGAAGGTGCGTGTGGGGGCAAATTCACCCAACTTGTGCCCCACCATGTTTTCGGTGATATAGATCGGGAGAAAGCTGCGGCCATAGAGCACGCGGACAGTGAGGCCGATGAAATCCGGGGTGATGGTCGATCGGCGCGACCAGGTCTTGATCGGTTTTCGGGAATTTGCCTTTTGTGCAATCTCCACCCGGTCCATCAACTTCGGATCGACAAAATAGCCTTTTTTTTGGGAACGCGCCATTGGGATTATCGCTTGAATTTCTTACCGTTTCGGTTGACCAGGATAAACTTGTTAGTGGTTTTTGACTTGCGCCGGGTGGGAAATCCCTTGGCCAACTGGCCCCAAGGCGACATGGGATGCCCTCCACCGGAAGTGCGACCTTCCCCCCCACCCATGGGGTGATCAACGGGGTTCATGGCCACCCCGCGGACGCGGGGCCGGCGGCCTAGCCAACGGGATCGACCGGCCTTGCCCTTTGTGCGATACTGGTGTTGGGTGTTGCCCACCTCACCGATGGTGGCCCGACATTTTTTGTTGATCAGGCGAATCTCGCCACTGGGCATTTTGAGGGTGGCGAATTTGTCATCCAAACCCATCAGTTGCGCCGCTGTGCCGGCTGACCGGGCAATTTGACCTCCTTTTCCGGGGATCAATTCAATATTGTGAACCTTGGTGGCCGGGGGAATATTGGACAGGCGGATCGAGTTTCCTGGCCTGATGCTGCGTTGGGTATCCGAAGCGATGACCTGGTCTCCCTCCCGCAAGCCGCGAGGAGCCAGAATATAGCGTTTCTCCCCATCGGCATAGGCCAGCAGGGCAAGGTTTGCCGATCGATTGGGATCGTATTGAATACTCTGGATCCTGGCCGGAATATCCAACTTTTCTCTGCGGAAGTCGACTATCCGGATGTGACGCTTGTGCCCCCCTCCGCGGCGGCGGGATGTAATGCGGCCATAGGCGTTGCGTCCAGCTGAACTCTTCTTGTGAAGGGTTAGGCGCTTCAGGGGTTTTTCCTTGGAAAGATCCTGCTTGTTCTGCTTGAGAAAGCGCTGGCTGGGCGTTACGGGTTTTTTATCTACGATGGGCATTGTGGGAAACTCGCGGTTATACGATTTCGATGACGTCCCCTTCCTTGAGGGTCACGATGGCGCGTTTTGAGGAGGCCTTCTGACCAAACTTGCCCCGTCTCCTCAAGTCGGCTTTGCGCTTGCCCTTTCGGTTCAGGGTGTTCACGCGGATAACCGATACGTCGAAGGTTTTTTCCACGGCGTGTTTTATATTGATTTTGTCGGCGTCGGGATGGACCGAAAGGGTGTACTGCCCCAAATGGGAGGACAAAATATTGGATTTTTCCGTGATACTTACTTCCTTGATGACTTGTTCGGGCCGTTTCATCAGTTGTCTTCCTCCATTCGATTCAGAACCGTTTCAAAGCCCACCTTGGAAATGACTATGGTGTCATAAAGGGAAAGTTGCAGCGGGTTTAGGTAGGGGGCTTCTTCCAATTCCACTGACGGGAGATTGCGCGAAGCCAAAATGACCATTTCCTGAAATTCCCGGTCCACCAAGAGAATCGAGCCCCGTTCGGGAACGACTTGCTTGAGAATATCCACCATGAGGCGGGTTTTGGCCTGGGGCAAAGAAAATTCCTCGATGAGGAGCAAGGATCCATCTGCGGCGCGGTCGGAAAGGGCCCGTCTGAAAGCAAGAGCTTTCGCTTTTTTGTTAACCTTCTTGTGGTAATGGCGTGGTTTGGGGCCCATGGCTACCCCGCCGCCCACCAGGATGGGGGAACGACGGCTTCCTTGGCGGGCCATACCGGTGCCCTTTTGGCGGAAAGGCTTCTTTCCGCCGCCGGATACCTGAGCCCGCGTTTTGCTACTGGCGTTACCTTGACGGTTATTTGCCTGGATCGCGATGATGACCTCCTTCAAGGCCTGAAGACCTTTGTCGTCTTCGAAGGTGGGAACCCGATCAAATTCCTCCAAGCCACTGGAGGATCCATCCGAATTGTAGGTTTTCAATTGCATGGCGCCGTTTCCTTTCAGCTCGTTTGGGCCATCCGGTTCTTTTTTGCGCTGCGCACCAGGACCTGGGCGCCGTTGTGCCCCGGAACGCTCCCCTTGATCAGTATGAGGTTTTTGTCCGGGTAAATTTTTACCACCAGCAGGTTTTGCATGGTACGACGCTTGTTTCCCATGTGCCCAGGCATGATCTGGCCCTTGAATACCCGGCCGGGGTCCTGGCACAACCCGATGGCTCCCACCCTCCTATGGAACATGGAACCGTGGGAGGAAGGTCCACCCTTGGCATTCCAGCGTTTGACCACACCCTGGAATCCGCGTCCTTTGGTCACACCGATTATGTCGACTTTGCTGCCTTGGGCAAAACCCGATACGGTCAAGGTATCGCCCACCCGGTAAGCCGGCTCCCCCTCACACCTGACTTCCTTGAGTTGGGAAAGCCCGGCCAGAGACGCTTTTTTCAGGTGGCCCTTCTGGGCGGAGCTCATGTTTTTGGCCTTTTTCCCCACGAAACCGATTTGCAAGGCGTTGAACCCGTCGGTGCCTTCGGTTTTGACCTGTGTGACGGGACAGGGCCCGGCTTCGATAACGGTGACCGGGATCAAACGATTTTCATCGTCATAGACCTGGGTCATTCCGATTTTTTTTCCGATAAGGGTGTGTAACATCGTTCTAAGCGGTAGGTGGAACCGGGGCTCCGTTTTTGGGATAGACCTACTTTAGCAGTTAAGGGGAAAAAGAATTCAGCTCCGGCTTGGCAAGGGTTATACGTTAATAGATATATCCACCCCGGAGGGAAGGTTCAATTTCTTCAACTCGTCTACGGTTTGGGAGGTGGGCTCAATAATGTCGATCAAGCGCTTGTGGGTGCGGATTTCAAATTGTTCCATCGATTTCTTGTCCACGTGCGGCGAACGGTTCACGGAAAACTTTTCAATGTGTACGGGAAGTGGGACCGGCCCCGCCACCCGTGCCCCGGATCGCTTTGCCGTGTCCACTATGTCTCGGGCCGAGGAATCGATGACCCGGAAATCGAAACCTTTGAGTTTTATCCTTATTCTCTGACCGGACATGAAAAAATCAGGCGCGAACGGGTTCGCGATGAGAGGTTTGAACGATGTGGCCGGAAAGGGAGGCGGGAACTTCGTCGAAATGCGACGGTTCCATCGAGTAGTCGGCCCTTCCCTTGGAAAGCGAGCGCAGATCGGTGGCATAGCCGAACATGGCTTCAAGAGGGACCATGGCCGATATATGGGTGGCCCTGGTTCCCACCCGCATATTCTGGATGCGCCCGCGACGGCGAGTGATGTCACCTATCAGATCTCCCTGATACGCTTCGGGGGTGGTAACTTCGACCAACATGATGGGTTCCAACAATGTGGGCCCGGCCTTGGCCGTGGCATCCCTGAAGGCGAAAATTCCAGCCATGCGGAAGGCCATTTCCGAGGAATCGACCTGGTGGAAGCTTCCGTCCACAAGACTCACCTTGAAATCTATTACCGGGTAGCCGGCCACCACCCCGTTGTTGGCCGCCTCCAGAATCCCATCCACGGTGGGCTTGATGAATTCCTTGGGGATAACCCCACCCACGATCTTACTGACCACCTCGATACCCATACCCGGTTTCTGAGGTTCAATGAGGATATGGGCATGGCCATACTGGCCCCTGCCCCCGGACTGGCGGATGAATCTTCCTTCTCCTTCGGCCTCTCTGGAAATCGTTTCACGATAGGCGATGCGCGGTTTCCCGGCGCGGGCATGTACCCTGAATTCCCGGAACAACCGATCCCTTATGATTTCCAAATGCAGTTCTCCCATTCCGGAAATAAGGGTCTGCCCGGTCTCGGGGTTGGAAGAAACCCGGAAGGTGGGATCCTCGTCCGAGAGTCTGCCCAAAGCCATCGACATTTTCTCCTGATCGGCCTTGGTGTTGGGTTCAATGGACATGGAGATGACCGGCACGGGAAAGGTGGGAGGCTCCAGGGACACATCCAGCACCTTGTCACAGAGGGTGTCTCCGGTAGTAACATTCCGGACCCCTATGATGGCGCAAATATCCCCCGCGTAGACCACATCAATATCTTCCCGAGCATCCGCTTTCATGACCAGAAGGCGGCTGACGCGCTCCATCTTTCGCGTGCGTGGATTGTAAATCTGGGAACCCTTTTGCAGCCTACCGGAATAGAGCCGATAGAAGACCAGTTTCCCCGCGAAGGGGTCGGTCCAAAGTTTAAATACCAGGCCGGCCGCTTTGCCTCCGTCGTCGGGGGCCAGTACCACTTCCTCCCCCACCGAATTCTGGGCTTTCATGGGGGGCAGGTCCAGGGGGGATGGCAAGTAATCGACAATGGCATGGAGGAGCCGTTGGACCCCGATATTTTTATAGGCGCCCCGCTTCAGTTCATCCTCCTTCGGGGTGTCCCCCAGAAGAAATTTTTCGGCAATTTCGTCATCGAAATCGGCAACCGCCTCAATCAGGGCTTCGCGGTAGGCATTTGCCTCCTCCCTCAGTTCCTCAGGAATCTCGCGGACATGGAAATTGACGCCGAGTGGATCGGACTTGTCGAAATAATAGGCCTTCATGGCGACCAGATCGACCAAACCTACAAATGCTTCCTCCAGGCAGATCGGCAAAAACAAGGGGTGGGCGTTGGCTCCCAGTTTATCACGCATATCGTCGATGACGTCGAAAAAATCGGCCCCGGATCGATCCATTTTGTTGACAAATGCCAGTCGGGGCACTCCGTATTTATCAGCTTGGCGCCAGACGGTTTCGGATTGCGGTTGAACGCCTCCCACGGCACAAAAAACCGCTACGGCGCCATCGAGAACACGCAGGGAACGCTCGACTTCGGCGGTAAAGTCTACGTGGCCTGGTGTATCGATAATATTGATGCGTTGTTCCCTTCCGCCATAGGGACCCCGTTTTGTGGTCCAGGCGCATGTGATGGATGCGGAAGTGATGGTAATGCCTCTCTCGCGTTCCTGGGCCATCCAGTCGGTTACGGCCGTCCCATGGTGAACCTCACCAATTTTATGGACGACCCCGGTATAGTAGAGGATGCGTTCCGTCGTGGTGGTTTTGCCCGCATCGATATGGGCCGCGACGCCGATGTTGCGGGTGTACTCCAAGGGGTATTCGCGGCGCGGCGAATTATAAGCGGATATATTTACACCATCCATGAGAACCTCCCTTACCAGCGCAAGTGCACAAAAGCACGATTGGCCCGAGCCATGCGGTGAGTGTCCTGGCGTTTCTTCACGACCACCCCGGTATTATTATAGGCGTCGACGATTTCCAGCGCCAGAGCTTCGGTGAACGGTATGCCGTTGCGCTTTCGAGCGGCATCAATCAACCAACGGAAGGCCAAGCTTTGCTGGCGCTCAAAGGAAATTTCCACGGGGACCTGATAGGTGGCTCCTCCGACCCGGCGGCTTTTTACTTCCAAACGGGGCCTTATATTTTCCAGCGCCCCCAATATCAGATCGATCGGGTCGCCCTTCCCCAGTTTCTCGGCCACGCGCTCAAAGGCCCGGTAAACGATTAATTGGGCGAGGGATTTCTTGCCCTCCCGCATCACCATGTTGATGAGACAACTGACCAAAGGGCTGTTATACCGGGGGTCCGGATCCGGTACTCTCTTTTCTGCTCTTCGACGGCGGGACATGGAAACCTTATTTAGTTCTTGGGGCGTTTGACGCCATATTTGGAACGGCTGCGGCGGCGATTTTCAACCCCCAGACAATCGAGAGCGCCCCGAACGATATGATAACGCACACCGGGCAAATCCTTAACGCGGCCACCCCGAACCAGCACAATGCTATGTTCCTGCAAAGAATGGCCTTCGTCCGGAATGTAGGCAATGATTTCCTGCCCGTTGGTCAGGCGGACCTTGGCAACTTTGCGAATAGCCGAATTAGGTTTTTTGGGGGTGCGGGTCATCACTTGGACGCAAACGCCACGGCGAAACGGGTTCCCGTCCAAAGCAGGCGATTTGGACTTCGATTTTACCGCTTTACGTCCTTTCCGGACCAACTGGTTTATGGTCGGCATGAGGTGATAACTTAGGTTGGAATTTTGAAAAAATGTGGAACGTATCAGAGGCTTGAGGTTATTCAAGTACTAAATTGGAGATTTTGAGGGAGAAACCAAACCAAAGGGAATACGCTGGAAAACCAGTGTTTTGCAACCCGCAAGGCTGGGGGCCCGAGCCATTTTGGCCCGGACGGCATCAACGGAGAGGCAATGGGCCTCACCCCGGGCGATCCATTCCGGTCAGCCGGCTTCCTTCCCCGTCTCTTCTCCGGAAACAAATTCGCTTCCGAAGGTGTCGACGCGAAGGTTGCGGTATAGTGGCAAGCCGGTCCCGGCCGGAATCAGGTGACCCATAATCACATTTTCCTTAAAACCGTTCAGGTTATCGATCTTGCCCAGGGTGGAAGCATCGGTGAGGACCCGGGTGGTTTCCTGGAAGGACGCGGCGGAAATGAAGCTTTCCGTTTCGATGGAGGCCTTGGTGATGCCGAGGAGGATCGGCTCACCTTCGGCCGGTTTTCCACCCGCATCGATGATGCGTTCATTCTCGGCCATAAAGGACTTCCGCTCGATCTGTTCTCCCCAGAAGAAATCGGTGTCCCCGGGGTCGGTAATCCGCACCTTGCGCAACATTTGGGAGATAATGATTTCGATGTGCTTGTCGTTAATGGTAACGCCCTGCATCCGGTAAACTTTCTGAATTTCCGTGAGCAAATACTCCTGCAAGGCGGTCGGACCCAAAATATCCAAGATTTCATGGGGGTCGGCCGAACCCTCGGTGAGGTGCTGGCCTTTGCGCACGTAATCCCCTACCTGCACGAGGATATGCTTGCCGTGGGCAACCAGGTGATCTTCATGGTTCCCCGTCTCCTCGTCGGTGACGACGAGGCGCTTTTTGCCGCGCACGCTGGGCCCAAAAGAGACGATTCCATCGATTTTTGCCATATTGGTCGCGTCCTTGGGGCGGCGAGCCTCAAACAGTTCGGCGACTCGGGGAAGACCTCCGGTAATGTCCATGGTCTTGGAGGCTTGACGGGGCGTTTTGGCAATCAGGGATCCCGCCGTGATGTCGTCTCCCTCGCTGACGGCCACTTGAGCGGCCGTCGGTATGGCGTAGGTGGCGATAGCCTTTCCTGCCTCATTCTGGATTTCCAGTTGCGGATTCAAGTCTTCCTTGTGTTCGGTCACCACGATGCCGACTCGGCCGGTCGATTCATCGAGTTCCTTCTTGATGGTCACACCCGGAATCATATCGCGAAAAACGACCCGGCCGCCCTTTTCGGAAAGAATGGGCACGTTGTGCGGGTCCCATTCAGCCAGGGTAGTACCGGTCTTGATCTCGGCCCCGTCCTCGAATCGGATAAGCGCCCCTACCGGGATGACATAATTTTCCAGTTCCTTGTCCTCCTCGTCCAGAATCTGCATGGAACCGGTCTTATTGACCACCACGTGATTTCCGGAGCCGAGTTCGACGAAACGAAGGCCTGAAAATTTCACAAAGCCATCATTTCTGGCCCGGATCTCATTGCTTTTGGACAAGTTCGAGGCGATACCGCCGATATGGAACGTGCGCATGGTCAATTGGGTTCCGGGCTCTCCGATGGATTGAGCGGCCACGATGCCGACGGATGATCCTATTTCCACCATCTTGTTGGTGGCGGGGTTGATACCGTAGCTGAGGGACGTGATTCCATTGCGGAGGCGGCAGGTCAGGGGAGAAAGCAATTTAACCCTCTCTATGCCCAAGTCTTCAATCCGCTTACCCATTTCCTCGGATACGAGGTTACCCTCCTCCACCAGAACCTCGTCCGGGTCCAGTGGGTTGCGAACTTCCTGCGCCACGCAACGGCCGATAATGCGGTCGCACAGCGGGACGATTTCCTCATCCCCTTCAACTATGGCACGTTTCCAGATACCGTCGCGGTATCCGTCGTCCTCCTCGGTAATTATCATATCCATGGCCACGTCACATAGTTTCCGCGTAAGGTACCCCGCGTCCGCCGTCTTAAGAGCGGTATCGGCCAACCCCTTGCGGCCTCCGTGGGTGGAAATAAAGTACTCCAGAACGGAAAGGCCTTCTTTGAAGGATGAGAGTATGGGCCGCTCGATTATTTCTCCGGATGGTTTGGCCATCAATCCCCTCGTTCCACACAATTGGCGAACTTGTTGACGATTACCCCGGGCGCCGGAATCCATCATCAGGTAGACGGGATTGGGCTCGGCCTTGCCCGCGTTAAACTCCAGTCCTTGGAAAGTGGCGTGCTGAATCTGGTCCGTGGCCCCGGTCCATTCGTCGATAATCTTGTTGTAGCGTTCCCCTTGGGTAATGACACCCTTGCGATATTCTCTTTCCACTGCCTCGATCTTGGAGCGGGCCTGGGCGACGATCTCATCCTTGTTTTTGGGGATGATCATATCCTCCAGTCCCATGGATATACCGGCCTTGGTAGCTATGCTGAATCCCAGCTCCTTCAACTCGTCGAGCACCTGGATGGTAACATCCTTACCCGCGGTCTGGTAAGTGGACAAAATAATATCGCCCAGCTTGGACTTGGCCACCGGGAAGTTGATAAAACCCAGTTCAGCGGGCCATATTTCATTGAATATGATGCGTCCGACCGTAGTGCGAATGATCTTGCGCTTGCTGTTGCCGAAAATGGTATGGGGATTCCCGTAGTCCGGATTGACCAAGTCGATCCAGTCGTGCTTTTTCAACACGTTATCCGCCTCGGCCAGGAGGATTTCCTCCACCTCGGAAGCCAAAGGCACGCGTTCTCCCTTACGAGGCCGTTTCCTGGGTTCGATGGTCAGGTAATAGGATCCCAGGACAACATCCTGCGAAGGGGTCAGAGCCGGCTTGCCACTGGAGGGAAGGAAGATATTGTTGGTGGCCAACATGAGCAGCTTGCACTCCATGACCGCCTCCAGGGAGAGGGGAACGTGAACCGCCATTTGGTCGCCGTCGAAGTCGGCATTGTAAGGGGCGCATACCAGGGGGTGCACGCGGATGGCATCCCCTTCGATGAGCACCGGCTCAAAGGCCTGGATGGACAGGCGGTGCAAGGTGGGCGCCCGGTTGAGTAGCACGGGGTGGCCCAAAGTGACTTCCTCCAGGATGTCCCAAACTTCGGGCGAACGCTTTTCGATCATTTTGCGGGCGCCGCGAACGGTGTGCACAAAGCCCAACTCCTTGAGGCGCCGGATGATGAATGGCTCAAAAAGAACCAGGGCCATTTTCTTGGGCAAACCGCACTGGTGCAATTTCAGCTCGGGACCGATCACAATGACGGAACGGCCCGAATAATCGACCCGTTTACCCAACAGGTTCTGGCGAAAGCGACCTTGTTTGCCCTTGAGCATGTCGCTGAGAGATTTGAGGGGACGATTTCCGGCCCCGGTCACGGCCCGGCCGTGCCGGCCGTTATCGAACAGGGCATCTACCGCTTCCTGCAACATCCGCTTTTCGTTATTGATGATAACGTCGGGCGTTTTCAGTTGCATGAGATTTTTCAAACGGTTGTTGCGGTTGATCACGCGCCGGTAGAGGTCGTTCAGGTCGGAAGTGGCGAACCGGCCGCCTTCCAGAGGAACCAAAGGACGCAAATCGGGCGGGATCACCGGCAACACCTCCAACACCATCCATTCGGGGCGGGTGCCGCTGTTGATGAATCCTTGGATCAACTTGAGGCGCTTGGAAATCTTCTTTTTGATCTGCTTTGAACGAGTGTTGTTCATGGCCTCGTGCAAATCGCCCACCAAGGGCTCCAGAACGGTATTGGACAAAACTTTCCTCACCGCCTCGGCCCCCATGCAGGCGGTGAAGGCGTCGTCCCCGTATTCGTCCAGGGCTTGTTGATACTGGGCTTCAGTAAGCAATTGCTTTTCCTCCAAAGGGGTTTTGCCCGGATCGATCACCATGTAGTTTTCGTAGTAAATGACCCGCTCCAGGTTGCGGGCGGTCATGTCCAGCATCAGGCCTATCCGGCTGGGCATGCTCTTGAGGAACCATATGTGGGTAACCGGAACGGCCAATTCGATGTGCCCCATACGCTCGCGGCGCACCCTGGAAACGGTAACCTCAACCCCGCAACGATCGCAGATCACTCCCTTGTACTTGATCCGCTTATACTTCCCGCAGGCACATTCGTAATCCCGAACGGGCCCGAAAATACGTTGGCAGAACAAACCGCCCGGTTCGGGCTTGAATGTCCGGTAATTGATGGTTTCGGGGTTTTTCACCTCGCCTCGGGACCACGAACGAATGGTGTCCGGCGACGCCACCGTTATCTTGACCGAATCGAAAGTGCTTTCCCGGTCGAATCCGAGTACCTCTCTCACTTCTTGTGTGCTCATAATATAAGTGCCCTAAAGGTTAAATTCCTGCTTTGGTCCGGTTATCCAGACGAACATCCAAACAGAGACTCTGCATTTCTTTCATCAACACATTGAAGGACTGCGGGGTCCCTGCGCTGAGAGAATTGTCGCCCTTGACCAGGGCCTCGTAGATCTTTGTGCGCCCCTGCACGTCGTCCGATTTAACGGTCAACAATTCCTGTAGCGTGTAGGCCGCGCCGTAAGCCTCTAAAGCCCATACCTCCATTTCCCCAAATCGTTGGCCCCCATACTGCGCTTTACCGCCAAGGGGTTGTTGGGTGATCAGCGAATAGGGACCGACGGCCCTGGCGTGAATCTTGTCGGCAACCAGGTGATTGAGCTTCATCATATAGATGTGGCCCACTACCACCTCCTGATCGAGAGCTTCCCCCGTGCGGCCGTCGTAAAGCTGGCTCTTGCCGTGTTCGGGAATTGCGGCAGCTCGACAATATTCCCGGATACCCTCCTCGTCTATTCCGTCAAAAACCGGTGTGGCAATTCGAATTCCCAACTTGTGGCAGGCGTGACCGAGATGCGTTTCCAGCACTTGCCCGACATTCATTCGAGAAGGAACCCCCAGAGGATTGAGGCAGATCTCGATCGGCGTTCCGTCGGCAAGGAAGGGCATGTCCTCCTCCGGCACGATCTTGGCCACAACAGCCTTGTTTCCGTGGCGACCCGCCATTTTGTCACCGACCTGAAGTTTGCGCTTGGTGGCGACGTAGACTTTCACCTGCTTGATGACTCCGGAATCAATTTCGGTGCCTTCCCGGACGGCGGCGATCTTGCGCCCGCGGTCCGCTTCCAATTCGCTGAACCGGCCCTGGAACGATTTGATGATCTCCATGATTTTGATCCGCACCGGAGACGGGTCGATTTCCACGTGTTTGGACACCGAAGCCAACCGCCGAAGCAGCGTTTTAGTAATCTTGCGGTTGGCCGGAATTATGATTTCGCCGGATTGTCCGTTTACCACATCCAGAGGAATTTTCTCACCGAGAAGGATGTTGGACAGGGCTTCGGTCAGGTTTTCCTTCAAGGTTTCGCCTTCGTTTCGGTATCTCTCGTTGATTTGCTTGGTTCTCCGGCGACGGTCGGCCGGGCTGAGCTTCTCCTGCTCCCCTTCAATGCGGGTGGAGATTTTTTCTCCCATCACGATGCCGCTTACCCCGGATGGAACCACCAGGGAGGTATCCTTGACGTCCGCGGCCTTTTCCCCGAAGATGGCCCGGAGGAGTTGTTCTTCCGGAGCGAGCTCGCTTTCACTCTTGGGGGTGATCTTCCCCACCAGAATATCTCCAGGTTTTACCTCGGCCCCCACCCGGATGACCCCATCGTGATTGAGGTTTTTCAAAGCCTCCTCCCCCACATTGGGAATATCCCGGGTAATTTCTTCGGGTCCCAGCTTGGTATCCCGGGCTGTCACCTCAAATTCTTCGATGTGAATCGAAGTGAAGATGTCCTCCTTCAGCACCTTTTCACTAATGAGAATGGCATCCTCGAAATTGTATCCATTCCAGGGCATGAACGCGACCAGGACATTGCGACCTAGGGCCTATTCTCCATGATCGGTGCAGGCCCGATCCGCAATTACCAGACCGGCTTTTACATTCTGCCGCTTGTCCACGAGTGGTTTTTGATTGAAACAGGTTCCGGCATTGGAGCGGATGAATTTGCGGAGTT
>JAABVD010000132.1 GCA_014529615.1 Opitutia bacterium | reverse complement strand
CAGGAATCGGTGACGGACACTCCGAATTGCAGATCGGATTTTCCCTGGGAAATTTCCTGGCGGCCAGGGCCCAGATTACTTTCCAGCATCACCCCGATAATGGATTTTCGCCCGCCCTGAACCTGTTCCACCACGGAGTCGAGCACTTTGGTCTGGCGGTCGTGGTTCTTGCCGCTGTTCGCGTGGGAACAATCGACCATGATGGCCTGGATAAGACCGTTCTCCTGCAGAAGTTCTTCAAATTCTGTAATTTGATGGGGATGGTAGTTTGGCCCGGACGAGCCGCCGCGGATCACCAGGTGGCAGTTGGGATTGCCCTTGGTGGTTACGGCCGAGGCATTGCCGATCTGGTTGATGCCGAGAAAGGTTTGGGTAATGCTGGCCGCCTTGATGGCGTTGATAGCCGCCTGAACCGAACCGTCCGTGCTGTTTTTAAATCCGAGCGGCATGGAAAGGCCTGAGGCCATCTGACGGTGGGTCTGGGATTCGGTCGTCCGCGCCCCGACGGCCGACCAACTGACGAGGTCCGCTATGTATTGCGGGGTGATGGGATCGAGCATTTCGGTAGCGGTGGGAAGGCCGAGATCGATCAGATCCTTGAGAAAAGCGCGGGCCAGGCGCAATCCATGCGTAATATCGCAGGATTTGTCCAGATAGGGATCCATAATGAGGCCTTTCCATCCCACGGAGGTACGAGGCTTCTCGAAGTAAGCCCGCATGACGATGCAGAGCCGATCGGACAATTTTTCAGAAAGTTCTTTCAAATTTTCCGCGTATTCAAGCCCGGCCTTTACATCGTGGATGGAGCAGGGGCCCGCCACGACGAGCAGGCGGTTGTCGTCTCCGAAAATGATGCGGTGAATTTCCTGGCGGGAATTCCACACGAATTGGGCCTGGGATTCGGATTTGCGCACCTCGTTGCGCAGTTCGGTTGGGGTTGGAAGCGTGACGGTGCTAACCACGTTGATGTCGCTGACTTGGATGGGCTTTTGCATTGGGTGGAACCGCTTAAGGGGAAAATGATGGTTACATACGCCAACGGGGCGGAGTTCGAGCCAAAAATTACTCAAATTTCCCTACTTGCACTTTCCAGACGGTAATTCAGTTTTTTGCTAAAAGCCCATGCAGGAGATGCTCAGATTGAATGGATACCATCCCTTCCGGCCCGCAGCTTGGATTCGGGTTACCGGAGAAGATGCCCATTCCTTCCTGCAAAGCCAATTCAGTAACGATTTGAACGGCATGGAGGTCGGCCAGGTTGTCTACGGTTTGTGGTTGAACCACAAGGGGAAGGTTCACGGCGATAGTTTTGTTCTCCGAGTAGGAGAGGATGAATTTCGTCTCATGAGTTATGCCACGCCGGGGCAAGTCATCGAGGACAAGCTGGGCGCTTTTATCGTGGCGGACGACGTGGAGTTGGTGCAGGAAACGGAACAGGTTGCGGCCATCAGCTTTTTATTTGATGGAGATGCGGATTGGTTTGAGGCCTTTGCGGAAAAAGGGGACTCAGGTGGAAGGATCAAGGGTGTGGATGGGGATTTATTTATTTTTCCCGGCCGCCGCCATCGTGGTGAAGGATTTGACGTGGTCGGGAAACGGGCCTCTATTCAAGGATTTCTCCATCAACTGGGGCAGGGAAGGTTCAACGGTTATCAACTCGGGGAGGAAGACCTCGAGGCCGTCCGGATTCTCCATCGCATACCGGCTATTCCGAAGGACATTGGATCCGGTGAACTACCTCAGGAGGGAAGATTGGAAGATGGCGCCGTCAGTTTTTCCAAGGGCTGTTATTTGGGCCAGGAAGTGATGTCGCGTTTGCACTCGATGGGGCAAGTGAAGCGTCACTTGGTCCGGGTGAAGGCCGACCGGGAACTGCCCTACGGGGCAACAATCCGCTCGGGGTCCAAAAAGGTTGGCTTGGTCAAGTCCGGGATCAACTTTCGGGATCATTACCTTGCCTTGGCCTTGATCAGCCGGTCGGTGGGAGCCGATGTCGGCCTGCAGGTGGACACGGAAGGCGCCCAAGGGCGCGGGGAGAAAGGCACAGAGGCACAAAGGCACTGAGAGGGAGAATGCGCCCCAGGGCGCAGGGGGAAGGGAATGATGGAGTGATGGAGTGATGGAGTGGGATCCGTGCCCATCCGTGAAATCCGTGGTTATCTCCTCTCCCCACCTCTCCACTTTCAACCCTCAACCCTTTGCCACCCAAGCCAATGAGGTAAAATACGCATCCACCAAGGGACTCAGGTAAAGGTAGTAGAGCAGGCTGGCCCCGGCCAGGAAGGGTCCGAAGGGCACCTTTTTTCCGAGGAATCCTTCGGGAGCGCCTCCCTCCCGCTTCAAGGGAATGATGGCATGGATGATTTGGAGAAGACCCAGAACAACGGTTCCGAGAATGGCGCCCGCAAAAAGGGAAAAGACAGATCCTTGCCAACCGCAGAAAGCTCCGATTGCCCCCATCAGTTTGACATCGCCAAACCCCAAGGCTTCCTTCCTCAGCACGAGTTCCCCTAGAACCATGATCCATAGAATGATGGAGGATCCGATCAACGCCCCGGTGAGGCCGTTGAAGAATCCTCGGATGCTTCCCAGCAATGCGAAAGGGGATTCGACGCCGTGCAGGGCGGGAAAGATGACTGAAAGGACCAATCCGGCGAGGAGGCCTCCGATGGAAAAACGATCGGGAATGACCATGTGGTCCAAATCGATAAAGGCGACGCAGAGAGCAATAAAGATCCAGAGCCAACCGATCAGGGCCAACAGGGGCGGCAGTCCCAGCCAGGAGGCCAGGAAAAGAGCCGCGGTGAGGAATTCGACGAACGGGTAGCGAATGCTGATGGGCGCGCCGCAGCACCTGGCTTTGCCCCGCAGGAAAATCCAGGCCAGGACGGGAAGGTTCAAATGCGGTGGGATGGGTTGACCGCAGGCCCTACAGCGCGAGGTGGGGCGCAATATTGATTGCCCCGCGGGTATGCGGTAGATGCACACGTTGATAAAGCTGCCCATGCAGGCGCCGATGCCGAAGACCAGAACCGGAAAGAACCAGGGCAGAGCTGCCTCGACTTCCTCAAAAAGTGTTTCCACGACAACTATTCGGCTAACCCATCGACTGCGGCTCGGAACATGGTTTCGACAGACGGGGAATTTTTTGTCCAGATTTTAAAGGATCGCTCGCCCTGAAAAACGAGCATGGGCAATCCGTTGGCGGTCCTCATGCCCAAGGACTCCGCCTGTTTGAGCAGTGCGGTTTTGGAAGGATTATAAATCATATCCAAAACTTTGGTGGCGGGATGAAGGCCCCATAATACCGCCGGGGCCGGATCGCTTTCCTTCAGGCCCAGGGAGGTGGCGTTGATCACGATCAGGTTGGGTGAAGCAATGGAGAATGCTCCGGTCAGCGGGTGAATGCTTATGGGAATATCGGCCCTGATCCCAGCCAATTCCTCCACCAGCAAATCCAGTTTTTCCCTGGTGCGGTTGGTCAGATGGAGGGCGCCGACCTCGTGGGTGAGGCATGCCACGGCTGCGGCCCGGGCCGCTCCCCCCGCGCCGATCAGCAGCACCTGCCTTCCCTGCAGTTTCAGGGCGAAGCTTTCCTCTATGGCCCGGGTCATGCCGTAGAGGTCGGTGTTATATCCCCGATATCCGTTTTCGGTCCAAAGCAAGGTGTTGCAGGCTCCGCTCAGGCGAACCTCGGGTTCGGCCGCTTCAATCCATTGCGCGGCGAGGATCTTATGCGGTACGGTGAGGTTCAGGCCCTTGAAGCGGTTCTCATATAAGAGGTCCAATGCTTCCCGCAGGCGCTCGGGTTCGATATCGAATTTAAAATAATGCCAATCTTTGAAGGCCGGATTCCGAACTGCCAACTCCCGTAAGGCGGCGTTGTGCATTTCAGGACTGACGGAGTGCTTGACGGGGTGTCCCAAAACGGCCAGTGGCGTACCTTCAAACCGCCAATTTGCCAGATCCCCCAGCCGTAGAACGTCCCTCTCAGGTAGATTCCTTTTCAAAGTGGGCTTCAAACGCATGGGCAAACGACCCGTATAGCTCCGCTTTGGCGGGTTCGTTTAACAAGGCGAATTGTTTGGACAGGTTGCGGCAACAACGACAGAGCACCTCTCCAACAGGGCAAGGGCCCAATAGACCCAAGGTAACACTCATATTGTTTCTCTCGATGAAGTAAACCACGTCCTCGAGGCTTCTGAAGATTCCGTTGTCGAAAACATCGATGAAAAAGGGTTTTTCCTCCACGAAGCAACCAATCATGAACCGGCCCGGGATGCCCACCGGCTCCAGGGGCATATCCAGCCTCCTTGCCACCAGAAGGTACAATATGGACAGGCTGATGGGCAGACCTTTGCGCGTTTTGAAGAGGGAATGCAGAAAAGTATTCTTCGGATTATTGAAATCGGCCCGATTCCCGGTGAACCCGTATTCATGGAAAATGACGCGGTTGAGGACGCGACATTTTTCCCGCGGGCTCATGGGAGAGTAAATGAGCGATTGGCAACGGGTCGCCATTTCGTCGAGCTTTTGGATGTACTCCGATACATCCAGATTGCCGTTATCGATGCGGCTCAGCAGGATATACCCCGACTCCAATTCATAATTGAGAGAATGGATGAACTGGTGGAACATATTGACCGGCGAATCCTTATCCAGGACGGCCAACACTTCGTGAGCGTGACGCCGCACCATCAGATTCCCCGACCTGCAACAATTCAGGATGAACCGCCTGCCTTCCTCTCCCAAATTGCCCAGCTCGACCAGAATGGCTTTGCGAACGGAAGGGGTCGGATCGTCCAGCAGTTCTTCTATGGCTTTTAGCCGGTTGGCTTTGGAAATGTCAAATGGCACACGATCATGGTTGCGGTTTTATCCGCCTACAGCAACGACAAATCCAAAATTTTCACTTGGGGCGGGGACCGAACAGGCCGCTACCCACCCGCAGGCAGGTGCTCCCGGCCGCAATGGCCGGTTCGAGGTCGAAGGTCATACCCATGGACAATTCGGGCAAACGAAGGGCCAGCCGTTCCTCCAATCGGTCCCGCAGTCTCCGCAATGTCTCAAAAGACTGCCGGGCCGATTCCAAATTCGGTGGCGCCGGGGCAATGGTCATCAGGCCTTGGATGGCCAGGCCGTCCTGCCCGAGCAACTGATGGAGAACCGCTTCCATTTCTTCGGTTCGGAACCCGAATTTTCCCGGGTCCTCTCCCGTGTTGACCTGCAGGAGAATGGGCAGCTTTTTTTGGTTGGCGGCGGCCATGCGGTTGAGTCGAAGGGCCAGCTTTACCGAATCTACGCTTTGGATGCGATGGAAGCATTTTACCGCTAGTTGGGCCTTGTTGGATTGCAGGTGACCGATCAGTTCCCATTGGGCCGGAAAATTTGCCGCCTTGATTTTACCCACCCCTTCCTGGACGCGGTTTTCCCCCAAGGTGGTCAAACCGGCCTCAACCGCGGTTGCCGCCACCTCCAGGGGAAACCCCTTCGTTACCGCCATGAGGTTGATGGAATCGGGACTTCGACCGCATTTTTCGCAGACCGTCCCGATCCGCTCCCTCAGGCGGCCGAGATTTCGGCGGAATGATCGATGGTTGAATGCCATAAGATTTTCTAAAAATTTGTTGGTAAACCGATTAGATTTAGTTATATTATAGGTTGTGAATATAGCAAATTTCAGGGTATTCTCCAATTTGGTTGAGACCCAGAGTTTTTCCAAGGCCGCCCGGATGAATTCGATTACCCAATCGGCCGTCAGTCAACAGCTCAGGACGATGGAAAGACACTTCAAGGTTTTGATTGTCGATCGAAGTCAAAAGAAATTTCGCCTGACCCGGGAAGGCCAAAAACTGTACGATTCCGCCAAGGATATTCTGCACCGCTATGAAAAGTTGAACTGCGAGTTGCTGGAAATGAGGAAGGTCATCAGTGGAAATATTCACATTGCCACTATTTATTCCATCGGTTTGCACGAACTGCCTCCCTATATTAAGCGCTTTTTGAAGAAGTATCCATCCGTCAATGTGAGGGTTGAGTATCGGAGGTCCAATCTGGTTTATGATGACATTCGGCACAATGCGGTGGATTTGGGCTTGGTGGCCTTTCCCAACCAAACGCGGCAACTGGAAGTGATTCCCTTTTGCGAGGATGATCTGGTTTTGATCTGCCATCCCAAGCACAGACTGGCCCAATATGCCCGCGTTTCCATAAGCGACTTGAAGGATGACAAACTGATTGGGTTCGAATCAGACATACCGACCCGAAGGGCCACCGACCAGATCCTCCGCGACCAAAACCTGAATCCCGAACCGATCATGGAGTTCGACAATATCGAAACGGTGAAACGCGCCGTCGAAATCAATGCCGGAATTGCCATTGTACCCAAGGCCACCGTGCAGCAGGAAATCATGCAGGGCACTGTCGTCCAGGTTGGATTGAATGGTGGCGCCTACACGCGACCCCTGGCCATCATTCATCGGAAGGGCAGGGTGTTGACCCCGGCCATGAAAAAATTTATCGAGACATTGACGAGCAAGATTGGGGTGGAGGGAAAGGATTAGCCATCGAGTGCTGGTGTGGGCTTCGCGCTGATGAGCGGGTGAAGCTGGGTCGACACCCTGCAAGGTCGCGAATCCAACGAATTCCGCACCAGTGCCGGTATTCCGGAGCGCAGTAGAAGATTTGTGAGACATGCGGGTTTAGGTATTGGCCCTTCTTTTTCTTTTCTATTCCGTCCCGATCCCCTAATGCTTTGCCATGCCTGAAAACCCTCTGCTCGAGGTCAAAGACCTGCGCATAACCTTTCGCTCGCGGGATTCGGTAAACCCTGCCGTAAAGGGCACCCATTTTTCCCTCGGGAGAGGGGAGACCCTGGCCATTGTGGGTGAGAGCGGCAGTGGCAAAAGCGTAACGGCGTTGGCCTTGTCTCGATTGCTTCCACCACCACCGGCTTGTTCCCTGTCGGGTGAGATCCATTTTCGGGGCCGGGATCTGATGACGGTTTCCGAAAAGGAGTTGAGGCGGGTGCGAGGGAAGCAGATCGCCTACATATTTCAGGAACCATCCGCATCTCTGAACCCGTTTTTCACAGTGGGTCACCAGATTGCCGAGGCCATTAAGCTTCACCGTCCGGAGGTTTCGGACGTCAGGGCGGAAGTGATCGAAGCCCTGGACCTGGTGGGAATCCAAATGCCGGAAACCCGTTTCCGGGATTACCCTCACCAAATGAGCGGAGGCATGCAGCAACGCGCCATGATCGCCATGGCTTTGAGTTGCCATCCCAGGATATTGGTTGCGGATGAGCCGACTACCGCGCTCGACGTGACCATCCAGGCTCAAATTCTGGACCTGATGCAACGCCTCAAGGAGCAGCTCGAGATGTCCATCATTCTCATCACCCACAACTTCGGCATCGTAGATGGATTTGCCGACCAGCTTATCGTGATGTATCGGGGAGAAATCGTGGAATCGGGTTCGACCGAGGAGGTATTGTCCCATCCGCAACATCCCTACACCAAGGCCTTGATTGCCTGTATTCCGAAACTTGGGGCAAAGCAGGAGCGTTTGCTCACTATTGATTATTCCGTCTTGTGAACGCTCTCCTCGAAGTCAGGAATCTCAAGGTTTATTTTCCTATCGAGCAGGGTATTTTTCGGCGAGTATCGGACTATGTGCGCGCCGTCGATGGGGTATCATTCGAGATTGAAGCCGGGACCACGGTCGGGTTGGTCGGAGAAAGTGGAAGTGGAAAAAGCACCATTGGCAAAACGATTGTTCGCTTGGTCGACCCGACCGAGGGGGGGGTCTACTATCGCAATGAGAACATATCGTCGTTGGACGACCACGCCTTCTTCCCCTACCGGAAAAGGATCCAAATGATATTTCAGGATCCGTTCAATTCCCTCAATCCCCGCATGACGGTGGCCGGTATTATCGGCGAACCGCTGGAAATTCATTTCCCGAAGCAGACCAAGAGGGAGCGGCGGGACAAAATTGCCCAACTGCTGACTGAGGTCGGGCTGTCGCCCGATCACATGAACCGGTATCCCCATCAGTTCAGTGGCGGCCAACGTCAGCGGATCGGTATAGCCCGGGCCCTTTCCGTTGAGCCCGAGTTTATCATTTGTGATGAAGCGGTCAGCGCCCTGGACGTGTCTGTTCAAGCGCAAATCATCAACCTCTTGCAGGACGTGCAGCGGGAGTATCGTCTCACCTACCTGTTTATCGCACACGACCTGGCCGTGATCGAACACATCAGCGATTTCGTGCTGGTCATGAACCGGGGAAAGCTGGTTGAGAAAGCGACGGCGGAGGAGATTTACGCAAATCCACAGGATCCCTACACGCGAAAGCTGCTCAACGCCATACCCCGGATGCCGACTATTTCCGGGACCTGGAAGGCGCCCAAGGGCGCCAATGAGGAGGGAGAAAGGAAAGGGAGTGATGGAATGATGGAGTGGTGAGGAGAATTGACCACGGATTACACGGAGGGGTACGGATGGCTCTCAATCTTGATCTTGATCGTGATCCTGATCGAAAAAATGGCTTAAAACCATCACTCCCTCATTCCACCATTCCATCACTCCATCACTCCAATACT
>JAABVD010000131.1:6726-17025 GCA_014529615.1 Opitutia bacterium | reverse complement strand
TGCGGCAACAGGATGGAGCTGCGCTCCAACAGGATAAAACTAAAAAAAATCCTTTTCGCGAAGCGATCCTGTTCCGGCGAAGCGGGATCAAGCGACCGAAGGAAGCGATGTTAATAATTCCTGATTCGCGCCCTCGGCGCGCTTCCTTCTTTGCGTTGCTTTGCGACTTTGCGAGAGTCTATTCCAAATACTGTCCATACTGTGCATCCATGTTCCATTCCCCTCTCGCGCGCGTCAGCGCGCCTTCTCCCCCCTTTGTGCCTTTGTGCCTTTCTCTCCCCTAATTCCTAATAGGCGCGCCTATGGATTGGTATACGCCACCACCGAGAAGGCGTTCTCCATCGTAAAAGGCGATAATCTGGCCTGGGGTCAGGGCGCGTTGGGGGATGTCAAACACGACCCGGGCTTTGTCCTTTTCCGGGATGAACCGGATTTTCCGGGACGGGTCCCGATAGCGGGGCTTAGCCAGAATGGAGCAGGTTTCCTCTAGTGGATGGTTGATCCAGGACAGGTCTCTGACCACGACTTCCCGTGTATACAGGTGGGGCGCATCCGCGTTTTCAAAAGCTACCACCAGCTCGTTCTTGGCCGGGTCCTTGGCCACCACGACGTAAAACTCGTGGTCGGTATTAGAGGGGATGCCCAGTCCTTTGCGTTGGCCCAGGGTGAAGCGGTGCAGGCCCTTGTGCCGGCCCAACTCCCGTCCTTCGACGTTAACGATGGGGCCCGGCCGGTCCGGGATATACTCCTGCAGGAATTCACCCATCTTTATTTTCCCGATGAAACAAAGGCCCTGGCTGTCTTTCTTGTCCGCGGTGACCAGCCCGGCTTTGCGGGCAATTTCCCTCAAATGGGGTTTTTCGTAGCCGCCCACGGGAAAGACCCCAGCGGAGGCTTGGTCCTGGTTGAGCAGGGCGAGAAAGTAGGACTGGTCCTTATTATTGTCGTGGCCCTCCCACAATTCGGTGCCGCCTTCCCGGTTTATTTTGGAGGTGACGTAATGCCCGGTTCCCACGGCTTCAAATCCGGCCTTGTAGGCGTAATCGAGAAAGGCTCCGAATTTGACCTCGCGGTTGCACATTACATCGGGATTGGGGGTGATGCCCGATCCATAACCCCTGATCATGTAGTCGACCACTCGTTCCCGGTATGCCTCGATCAGATTGACGATGCGAAAGGGTATGCCCAATTGATCGGCCACCGCGCGCGCGTCATCGATGTCACGTTGCCAGGGACACTCTCCAAATGGATCCGATTCACGGAGCCAAATCTTCATGTAGCAGCCTTCCACCTGGTGACCCCGCTGTTGCAGCAGGTATGCGGCGACGCTGCTGTCCACTCCACCGGACATGGCAACCAGGATTTTGCTCATCGATGCACAGAGGCGCCGTTGGCGCCAATTAGGAATTAGGAATTAGGAATGTTTACGTTGTGAGTTTGGCGGGTGGAAAGGTTGGCTCTCGGGAAGCCTGAAATGAATTAACCACAAAAGGCACAAAGTGAGGAGAATTGAACATGGATGCACAGGATGAACAGGATTTGGAATAGACTCTGGCAAAGAAAGGGAAGGAAAAAACCACAGAGGACACCGAGAGCACAGAGGAGAGAGGGAGATTAACCACAAAAACCACAAAAAACACAAAAATAATTTATAGTTTAACAACGCTGCGCTTGATCCGGCTTCGCCGCAACAGGATGGAGCTGCGCTCCAACAGGAAATAGGAAAACTAACCACAAAAGGCCCAAAAAACACAAAAGGGAGACACAGAAATTTTGTCTGCTTTCAACTGTAGGAGGGGCTTTACGCCCCGATCTTCCAAGTGACCTCACCCCAATCGGGGGATAAACCCCCTCCTACAGCTTATAACCAATTAATCAAAGCTTATCCCAAAATCCTTTCCCATCCCCCTCCAATCTTGATCGTGATCGTGATCCTGATCGTGATCTCACTCTCTCCCTTCCCCCATTCCTAATTCCTCATTCCTAATTCCTAATTGGAGCGCGCCAGCGCGCCTAACGGGAGAGGGTGTCCTGGAGATAAAAGAGTGTTATTCCCTGGCGTTGGTTTTCGCTGAAGACGGCCTCGCTCGCTTCCGGATGGAGTCGATCCTCCAATTGGCGCATGTATAGGCTGCGCGGTTTGGCCCGCTCGTCGTGGTGACTGTAGTGGGCCACCAGTCCTGCAAAAGGGGCGCCGAGTCGTTTGCCTCGGCAGCCGATGGCCCAGTTCCAACCATTCACGGGACTTTGAACGGATACCGTGTCAACGGCATTGCAATTCCAGAAGAGGTGATTGATGCCGCTCCATCCCCAGCCCATTCCCTCGTAACCGCGGTTACGGACCATGAGGCGCCACCCGTGGGTGTTGTCCCAAAGGGTTCCCATGGCCCAGTGCCGCCAAGGTCCGATGATGGAATTGAAACCTTCCGCGTAGCAATCGAGAAATACATTGGGCCCGCCGGTTTTTCCCGGCACAAAAAAGGGGTATTGAGCGCCGCGGGTGAAGCATCGCTGAAACAGCAACTGCTGTCCCGCGGAAATAAATCCGTGTCGACGACCGTAGCCATTCCGGGCCACCGGGTCCAGGAAGGCACAATCTTCCACGGTGATGCGCAGGGCTTCCCGGTCCAATTCCACGCAATTGTTGGCATAATGAACGCTGGTCACACCTTTGATCCAACAATCCTTCGCGCGCATTACCGTGACCCCATTCCGCGAAAGGGACTCGGGGGCTTCCCCCTCCAAGGTTCCCGAAGAGGCCACGAGGCGGAGGTGTTCCACCCCGCAGTTGGTGATCCGATTGGGAAGTATGGGTTTGAACAACCGGGTGGATCCAAATTGGGCGAATATCGGATTCACCAGCGGCGATTCGAAATAGACCCTTCCGCCCGCGATCCTGATGATCCTCCTTTCGAAATGAAAAACAAAGTCGGCCGGATTCCACTGTGGAACCGGTATTTTATCGGGCCGGGCCGGAAAGTCATCCATACCCAAAAGGCGGACCCACTCCCGGTTCATGCGCTGCTCCAGAATTACCGTTCCTCCCACGGCCAATCCTCCCACGGGGGTCACTTGAACGTAGTCCCGGCCGGAAGGGGCGTAGCGGTCGACCACCTCCCAGGCCTGGTCGGAGGAGTTGCGGTATAAGAATCTACCGTCGCGTCGGTCGGAATTAAATTGGTCCTGGGGGACGTCTTGACCGGAAAGCAGAATGAGTGATTGTTCGTCGCTTTCCCCGGACCATAATTCGCTTCCTCCACTGAATTGGCCGCTACCCCGCAGAACGACACCGCTCGTTCTCAGCGACAATTGGCCATCTACCCGGTATCGACCGGCCTGCAGGAGAACAGCGCCCCGAAATCCCCGCTGGTCCGGAGCGAGGTTGGAAATCCGATCGATAGCGGCTTGAATGCGTTCGGTGTCATCTGCGCTACCCTGCAAGGGATGGAGGGTAACTTTTTCCGGAATATGGGGAAGGGGAATCCCTCCCGCCCGGTAACCGGCCGTGGAATAATCCGGAATGCGGTTTCCAAACTGATCCTCTTTATAGAGAAGAGGTTTATTGGGGTGGTAAATCACCCCCTGTTGGAACGGGTCCCTGCATCCGGCATTGAGGAGGAAGCAAAACAGTGCAAGGGTGAGGCATGATGTTTGGAAAAAGGAAGCCGGAGGTTGCGTTTTTGCGGGCATGCAAAAATTCAACGTTTGACCCCATTCCCTCTTTTTCAAGTTAATTCTAGGATACCGCACTCTATGGCATCCATAACCCTATTGAACGCCCTTTTGCAGGCTCCCGATCAGATTCGGGCCGAATTATCTTCTGATTGGGAGGGGACGGATCCTCCCGATTTCCATTTGAGACCTGGCGGTTCCGTTACCGGGGCGGGGCGGGCCGACTTGGAAAGTTTTGCCCGAACCAGCGCCTATTTTTTGGATGGCAAGAGCCTGCATTTCTTCTGCAGTGGGCGGGTTTTGGCTCAGAACCAGTTGGACGTGGATGAACCGGTCTACGTCGCGGGGCAATTCAACGGTTGGAACAAGGCTATTGGGAACGAAAAATGGCGGATGGAACGCGTGGAGGTCGAGGGTGGGGAAGAGCTCCGGTTGTCTTTGCCGCTGGAGGAGGTCGATCTGTCCCAGGGAACGGGGTTCAAATTCGTCTCATGGGAAAGGCGCTGGTTTTCCCTGCCGACGGAAGCCACTAATACTTATTGTGATCCCGACGGAAACCAGAACTACTACATCGATCCCCAACGCACGGGTCGCCACATATTCGATTTAAAAACCGCGGAGGTGTTGGACCTGTCCCAGGACTACTATTTGTCCCTGTGGGGTAGGGGCCCGGAAAGTTCCACTCCCATCAGGCCGGGAAGGTTCTTTCTCGACCTGGAGCCGGGATTGAAACCCGGGGTTTTCCTGCATGGGGATTCCACCCTGTTTCGCATTTTTGCTCCCCGTGCCACCCGTGTCACCCTGGTCGTGTTGGATCATCCCGACTCCTGGCATAATGCCGGTTACCATCCCCTCCTTCGGTTATCGGATGGAATGTGGGAAACCGTTCTCGAGGAGAACATGACCGGAAAATATTACTGGTATCGCGTGGACGGACCCAGGGAGGGGCCATTTTCCCATTTTGATCCGAATTTCAATATTCTCGATCCCTATGCTCTTGCCACGGTGGGCCCGGGGGGTCCGGCCATTGTTGTGGATCGGCGGCGTCACGCGAAACCCCGGGCTTTCAAGCCTCCCCATCCGGAGGACCTGGTAATAGGAGAGGTTCACCTCAGGGACCTCCTGGCCAAAGCTCCGATCAGGTTGTCCGAACCGGAGCGCCTGGGTTACACCGGATTGACCGCCTGGCTCAAGTCTCCCCATTGTTATTTGAGGGGTTGGGGGGTGAATGCGGTAGAATTGCAGCCCATCCATGAAAACGATGCCCTCTCCGAAGGGGATTATCATTGGGGCTACATGCCGGTAAATTATTTTTCTCCCGAGAGCGGTTATGCCCGGGATCCGCTCCAGGCCAGCCAGGTCGAGGAGTTCAGGGATCTGGTGGAAGCCTTTCATGAAGCGGGCCTGGCCGTGATTCTGGACGTGGTTTACAACCATGTGGGAAATCCGGCTCACCTGGCCTACATTGACCAACTTTATTATTTTGAGCTGAAAGCCGACGGAACGCCGAGTAATTGGAGCGGTTGCGGGAACGACCTTCGTTGCCATGCTCCCATGGCCAAACAGTTGATTCTGGATAGCCTGCTGCACATGTTGGAGTTTTACGGAGTAGATGGATTCCGGTTCGATCTGGCCGAGCTTTTTGGGGTGGAAGTCCTCCGGGCAATCGAAATCCGGTTGAGGGAGCAATTCCGCGAGGTGATTCTAATCGCCGAGCCTTGGAGTTTCAGGGCCCACCTGCGTTCGGGGCTCAAGAATACCGGTTATCTTTGGTGGAATGACGGCTATAGGGAATTCCTCAAGTCATACCTGACCGGCAAGGGCGATGCCGTCAGGATGCAGTATTTTTTGACGGGTTCCCATTCTTCCGTGGGCGCCCCTTTCCAATCGATCAACTACACCGGATCCCATGATGACAGGACTTGGCTGGATGACATCACGGAAAATGCCAACCATAACGCACAGGCTCCCACGCAACTGGATCGGCGCAGAACCCACCTCATGGTTAGCCTGTTGATGATGTCTCTGGGCACCCCCATGCTGGCCCAAGGCCAGGATTTCCTCCGCACCAAATGGGGGCACGCCAATACCTATCTGCGTGGCGACATCAATGCTTTGGACTACCAGCGTCTGCAGGATTTTTCCGGAACGCATGCCTATTTTCGATGCTGGATCGCCTTTCGGCAGTCGGAGATGGCCTCATGTCTGCGCCTTGCCACCATGCCCGGGGAGGATTTTTTCCAGTTCTTCTCTCCTCAATCGGGTAATGGTTTGGCCTGTCTCTTCAATGCGGCGGAGGAGCATGGTCCGGTCCAATTATTTTTTGTGGTCAATCCGGAGGCTGATCCGGTCCGGTTCAACCTCGCGGGCTTTCACTTTGATCGCTCCTGGAGCCAGATTGCGGATTCCGAGCGCTTTGAACCGGATGGGTTGGATTCGGCTCTGGCCGAACTCCGGGCTGAACTGGAAATGCCCGCCGCCAGTTGTGCCCTGTGGATTTCCCGGCCCGGCTAGGCGCGCTGGCGCGCGCCAATTAGGAATTAGGAGGGAGAAAGGCACAGAGGCACAGAGGCACAAACGCACAAAGGCACAAAGTGGGGAGAAAGGTGAATGGAACATGGATCCCGCTTCGCCTGAAGGCTACGGCAGGACAAGTTGCACAGGATGGACAGGATTAGGGGAGGAGAGGCGCCGTTGGCGCCAATGAGGAAATAGGAATGCTTCGATTTGGATGTTGGCGGGTGGAACGGTTGGCTCTCGGGAAGGTGGGGTGTGATGGGAGAGACTCTCGCAAAGCTCGCAAAGCAACGCAAAGAAGGAAGCGCGCCGAGGGCGCGAATCAGGAACTATTATTAACAACGCTTCGCTTGATCCGGCTAGGCCGGAACAGGATCGCTTCGCGAATAGGATTCTTTTATCGTATCACGAAACTGTAGGAGGGGCTTTACGCCCCGATCCTCCAAAAGGCCCCACCGCAATCGGGGGATAAACCCCTTCCTACAGTTCTTTCAATCACCATCGCATGAAAATTTGTGAGAAATGCAGGTTAAGCTTTGGATACCTGAGTAGTTACCCTAATTCCTAATTCCTAATTCCTAATTCGCGCGCGTCAGCGCGCTTTCCCCCCTCTGTGCTCTCGGTGTCCTCTGTGGTTTTTTACTTCCCTTTCTTTGCGGCTCTCTGCGATCTTTGCGAGAGTCTATTCCAAATCCTGTCCATCCTGTGCATCCATGTTCCATTCCCCTCTCGCGCGCCTTTGCGCGCCTTATTCGCTTGCCATGGAAAGGTGGAGACGTTCAAGTGTCCGCTCGAAATTTTAATTGGCGTGGCTCCCGCCGGGGGCTGAGCCGCAACCTCTAAACCTAGCAAAATATGGCAGTAAAAATCGGAATTAATGGCTTTGGCCGAATAGGCCGACTGGTATTCAGGGCATTGGTTGATCAGGGCCTCCTGGGCAAGGACTTCGAGGTCGTTGCCATCAACGACCTGGTGCCGGCCGAAAACCTGGCTTACCTTTTGAAATACGACTCGGTACAGGGTCGATTTAACGGAACGGTGGAAACCGATGGAGACAACCTCGTGGTCAACGGTCATTCCATCGAGGTCCTTTCCGTGCGGGAAGGTCCTGCCGCTCTCCCTTGGGACAAGTTGGGTGTAGACGTGGTCATCGAGTCCACCGGTTTGTTCGTGCAGGACGAAAAGGCCCGAGGTCACCTGCAGGCCGGAGCCAGGAAGGTCATTATTTCAGCCCCGGGAAAAGGAGCGGTGAAAACCGTGGTTATGGGGGTAAACGACGAGACCCTGACCCCGGATGACCACCTCATCTCCAATGCCTCCTGCACGACCAACTGCCTGGCTCCGCTGACCAAGGTGGTTTTGGACAATTTCGGCATCGTGGAAGGCCTGATGACCACTGTTCACAGTTACACTGCCACGCAACGAACGGTGGATGGACCATCTCCCAAAGATATGAAAGGCGGGCGCACCGCGGCCCTGAATATCATTCCGTCCTCAACCGGAGCGGCCAAAGCGGTTGGCCTGGTTATTCCGGAAGTGCAGGGAAAGCTCACCGGTATGGCTTTCCGCGTGCCCACACCCACCGTTTCCGTGGTCGATTTGACGGTGAAAACGGAAAAACCTACTTCCTATACGGAAATTTGCAGCACGGTCAAGGCGGCGGCGGAAGGTCCTTTGAAAGGCATACTGGAATACACCGAGGACGAGGTGGTTTCCTCCGATTTCATAAACTGTCCGGCTTCCTCCATTTTCGATGCCGGATCCGGCATCGGGTTGTCCGATACATTTTTCAAGCTGGTGTCCTGGTATGACAACGAATGGGGGTATTCCAATCGATGTGTGGACCTTCTGAAGAAGGTGGCAAAATTCCTTTGATATCCCTGTGTTGTCATGGGCAGAACCAAGACCGTTCGCGACATCGACCTGAAGGAAAAACGCGTTTTTGTTCGGGTCGATTTCAATGTTCCCTTGGATGAGAACGGAAGGGTTGGGGACAACACCCGCATCGTCGCGGCCCTTCCCACCCTGAAGTACTTGCTGGATAGGCAATCCAAAGTGATTTTGGCCAGCCATCTGGGGCGTCCCAAAGGACGGGCCAATCCAAAATTCAGCCTTAGGCCGGTGGCGGAGGAACTGGCCGTCCAGTTGGGTCGGCCGGTGCAATTTGCGAGGGACTGTGTGGGCCCCGAGGTCGAGGCTGCGGTGGCCGCTCTTCAACCCGGGTCGGTCCTGTTGCTGGAAAACGTCCGGTTTCATGCCGGTGAACAGGGCAATGACCCCGGGTTTGCCGAAATGCTCGGATCCCTGGCCGAGGTCTACGTAAACGATGCCTTCGGGGCGGCCCATCGGGCCCATGCCTCCACCTCCGGGATTATTCGCCATGTCCCCACTTGCGCATGCGGATTCCTGATTGAGCGGGAGTTGGCTTTTCTGGGTGAGAAAACAGAGCATCCGGCCCGACCCTTTGTCGTTATTCTCGGTGGGGCCAAGGTTTCCGACAAGATCATGGTTATCGACCGGTTGCTGGAAAAGGCCGACACTATTTTGATCGGCGGAGCCATGGCCTTCACTTTCGACCTGGCCCAGGGCAAAGGGATCGGTGACAGCCTGGCCGAACCGGACAAGGTGGGCTTGGCCCGGTCTATTCTGGAGAAAGCCGAAGAGAAGGCTATTCGCCTCCTCCTGCCCGTGGATACCGTCGTAACCGACCGTCTGGATTTTGCGGGCCAAACCGTGGGAGAGTTGCGAGTGGTGGAAAACGGAATCGAAGACGGTTGGAAAGGGGTTGATATCGGGCCCAGATCGGTGGCAAATTACCGCGGGGAGGTAGCCGGCGCCGGGACGGTTTTATGGAATGGACCAATGGGAATTTTTGAAATAGAGGCCTGTAGCAAAGGCACCTTTGAAATCGCCGATGCCGTGGCCGACAACGTCCGGGCCGTCTCCATTGTCGGGGGAGGGGATTCGGCCAAGGCGATCAGGAAGAGCGGAAATGCGGAAAAGGTTTCTTTTATCAGCACCGGCGGGGGGGCCAGCCTTCAATTTCTCGAAGGCAGGGAATTGCCCGGAGTGGCCTCCCTCGATACCCTTGCACCCTGAACCTCACGAATTATGAAAAAGCGCCGTGGATACATCGTCGCCGGGAATTGGAAGATGAACAAAACTGCCGCCGAGGCGGTAGAACTGGCCCGGGGCGTGGTCCGGGAATGGGGGAATGCGGCCGGGGTGGAAGTCGTTCTCTGCCCACCCTTTACCGCGCTGGAAGCAGTGGCCCGAATCCTGAAAGATTCCCCGGTCCTTCTCGGAGCGCAGAATATGCACCCGGCCGGCAGTGGCGCCTATACCGGCGAGGTGTCAGCCCAAATGTTACGTTCTTTCCAAGTCTCCCATGTCATTTTGGGGCACAGCGAACGGCGGGAATATTTTGCCGAGTCGGATGCATTCATAAACGAGAAGGTGTTAACCGCCTTGGGCAACGGTTTGAAACCGATTCTCTGCGTTGGGGAGACCCTGCCCCAAAGGGACCAAGGTGACACCTTGGGGGTGGTTGACGCCCAGGTTCGCGGCGGGCTGAAGCAGGTGACGGGTGAGGAGGCGGAGAACCTGGTAATCGCCTACGAGCCGATATGGGCCATTGGGACCGGAAAAACCGCCACACCCCGGATGGCGCAGGAAGTGCACGCTTCCATTCGAGGTATTCTGGTTGATCTGTTCGGCTCCGCATTGGCCGATAAAATCCGCATTCAATACGGGGGATCCATGAAACCGGGCAATGCCGCAGAATTGCTCCTGCAACCCGATATCGACGGCGGGCTTATTGGAGGAGCCTCCCTGGAGGTCGAGTCCTTCACCGGGATCATCGAGGCAGCGAAGGCGCGCTAAGGCGCCGTTGGCGCCAATTAGGAATTAGGAATGCTTCGATTTGGATGTTGGCGGTGGAATGGTCGGCTCTCGGGAAGGTGGGAAGGAATTAACCACAGAGGCCACCGAGAGCACAGAGGGGAAGGGAGAGGGATTAACCACAAAAAACACAAAAATAATTTATAGTTTAACAACGTTTCGCTTGATGCCTTTGCCAACAGGATAAAACTAAAAAAAGAATCCTCTTTG
>JAABVD010000131.1:0-6544 GCA_014529615.1 Opitutia bacterium | reverse complement strand
GCGCTACCATGCTTCGCCTAAAGGCTTCGCACGGCACAGCGTGACGCTGGGCTTTGGAGTTTAACGCCGTTGGCGTAAAAGCGAAATGCGCGCCCTCGGCGCGCCTCCCCCCTTTGTGCCTTTGTGCCTTTGTGCCTTTGTGCCTGCTAATTCCTAATTGGCGCGCCCCAGCGCGCCTTAACCCGGTCAAAGCGCTTTGTCGTAACAGTAGAAGGCATTGGTGCATTTGGCAAAGAAGACGTCGCCGGTGTAGCGATAGTTCCGGCTTTTGAGGAACCCTTGCATGCCTTGGTTGCTGCTATTGGTATCGGTCTTCAGGTAGTGGAGGCCGCTTTTCCGGGCCAGTTTGCAGGCATGGGCCTCCAAAATTGAGGCGATTCCATGGCGGCGAGCTCCTCCCCGAACCGCGAACCGGTGGATGACACAGGCGGGGTCCTCTCGGTTCCATGCCACCGAGGCATACTCGGAAGGTTCAATCCGATCGACCACGATAAATCCGAGAACAGCCCTGTTTTTGACAGCTACGAAGAGTGATTGGTTTTTGATATCCTGTTGAAACCGGTGGGCTGTGGGATACTCGCTGGTCCACTGAAAATTGCCGTAGGCAGCCATTTCAGCCACCACCTGGCCGACAATTGACATGATGGAATCGATGTCCTCCGTTACGCCCTTTCGAATATCCATAACCTTCAAACCATCCATGCCAAAAGCACGTGGAGAACGGGGTCAATTCTGAAATCCTGTATTGCCAATGAAGAAGACGTCAGGTCTTTGTGCCATTCAAAGTTTGACCCTTTTCTGAAATCCCTGAATGAATAGGTCATGATCGAGGACGGCTCAAAACGCCGCATATCCCTGAAGACCTACCTTATTGCGATTCTGGTGAGGGTTAGCTTGAAATTGATCGGAGCCACCTACCGGGTGCAGTTCAAGGAAGGGGAGGCCTTTTTCAGGAAGATCTACCAGGGAAGAGAACCGGTAATCTTTTGCGCTTGGCACAATCGCCTCGTTTACACCGCCCTCCTTCTTGAGAAGGAATTTGTGCGCAAGGGAAGAGCTTTCATTCAATTGGTCAGCAAATCCAAGGATGGGGATATATCCTATGTGTTGATGAGAATGTTCGGTGTGGACGTGGTTGACGGATCTTCCAATCGGGGCGGTTCAGAGGGATTGCTGAAAAAATACCGTTTCATGCGCAAAAACAAATGCTCCACTATTATTTTCTCCGATGGCTCCCATGGACCCTTGTACAAAGCAAAGGCGGGCGCGATTTTTCTAGGCCAGAAAACGGGGTATCCCCTGTATCCCATCTCCTATACGGTCGATCGATGTTGGCGGATCAAGTCCTGGGATCGGTTGATTCTACCCAAACCCTTTTCCCGGATAAAGGTTCACCTTGATCAAGCCATGTGGATTCCACCCGTTCTTTCCCGCGAAGAATTGGAGAGTCACCGCCTGCAATTACAGAACCGTCTCAATCGAATGCGGAAATCGGGATGAGGTCGGGCTTTGCTTGAGCGCCCTGTTCGCTCACCCGATACTCCCTTTCTGCAACGGAATAAATGGCGGCGCAACCCCTCTAAATCATTATTCGAGTTTTTCCTCTCCATTATGAAAACAGCTCTCCATCGAGGATTTTTTTCTCCCCTCCTTCTCGTTGCCGTCCTGATGATTTTTCTCGGTGGGTGCGCCAATGTGCCCGTCTACGAGCAGGGGCTCGTTTCCAAAGTGGGCATGACCAGGACCGATTCGATGGTTCAGGGCGATCGGGTAAATCTCCTTCCCCAGATTGAGCCGGGGAGCGCTATTTCGGGCGGGTCCGTGGCGGCCGGTTGTTCGGTCTGTCGTTAACGGTCATGGCCTGGTATTGGAGAGGATCTCCCAACGGCTGAGCGACATGGTTAGCCTTATCGCATTGTCCTTCCTCACGGCGGGTTTTGCCGTATCTCCCAATCCATTGGAGGTGGGCGGGGAGTTGGTGGATGCCGGGGATATCACCTTGTTGCAGGGGAGTTGGGTGGGAGACTTTACCTCGGAGGACTGGGACTCCACTCTCAGTTTGGCCTATGGCCATTATTCCATGAATTACGTTCCCGCTCCTTTCGATTTCCGAGGCATGGACAGGCGGCGCAACGAAAGCAATCTGGCGTTGCAGTTCAACACCCAAAAACAGGTCAAAAACAATCTTTGGCTCATGGGCGGGGCTGGAGTATACGATGGATTTACCAATTACCGCTCGGTTTGGCTGGATGAGTATTTCCGGCAACAATACAGCGATCTGCCAGGTGTCCCAGGAGCGGAAAACTACGTGGAGGCCGACCCCAAAGGCGTCAACGCGACCCTTGGAGCACGTTGGGAATACAAGCCTGGAACCGGGTTTGCCCAAATCGATTTGTCCTGGCTGGAAGACGATGCCTCACCCGGGTATGAAATTGATTTCGATGGTTTGAGGCGCGGCAGACTTCACCTCCACACCGGATCGGTAAGTATATCTACGGAAAACGTATTGACCCCGAGGGTGCGGTCCTACGTCGCGCTACGCTCATCTCAAACCAGCGAACGGTCCACCCGCTACGGGGCCGACGCATCCCTTTTCGTGGCCGTGGCTGAGGACTGGATCATGCGCTGGAATGCCGGCGCCGCCTCCGAGAACCCGCAGTTTGAAGCCACTTACATCGGCCTCGCCTTGGAGCATCAGATCGACCACTCGGTTTCGTGGTTTGTCGACGGGCGGTATTATGATGATACCGGGGAGATCGAAAACGCCCTTCTCTTTACCACCGCCGCTCCAGGATTGGCCAGTGAACGGTTTGGCGTAGGGTTCCGCTGGATTGGGGATAATTGGTCTTCCCGTTTCTATCTGGCCCGACTGCGCACCAACTATGATCCTCTTCGAAAAGATATAGATTTCTTTCAAAACCTTTACCGCGATCGCGATTGGGACATTGTTCAGGTTGCCATAAGCCGAAGGCTTTGAAAAATTACCAAACCCCGAGTCTATCCGGACCATGTCATTTCAAAAACTATTTCTAATCGCCCTGATCCTGTTGACGGGGGGAATCGTCTCCGGCCAATCCACCTATTCGGTAGGGGATATCGTGGAAAATTTCACTTTGACGAATCGTGCCACGGGACAGGAGGTCGAGCTTTATGACTTGGAGGGGAAGGTGCTCTTTCTGGAGTGGTTTGCCTGGTGGTGTCCATTTTGCCAAGCCGCGGCTGCTCAAGTAGAGACCGGCATCGTTGATTACTATAAGAATGGCGGTGGTAACCCTAACGGCGTGCCGGTGATGCACGTGGCGCTGGATATGCAGGGCAATGCCGAAACGCAATCGCAAAATTTTATTAATAGGTACAATATCGAGTTCGTCCTGAATGATTTTAACAGGGCGGTTGCCGATCGATTTCAAACCGGTGGCCAACCCATTTTCGCCATCATTAATGGGGTGGCAAATTCGCCTAGCCACGACCAGTGGGAATTGCTCTATTCGCATCTCGGCTACGGTAATTCCAATCAACCCATTGGCACTTTCACGTCGCATATCGATTCTGTAGAGGCTGGGGTCGATCCCGGCCCCCAATTGCCTCTGGAATTTTTGAACTACCTGACAAATCTGGGAATAGCGGAATCCGACCGCAATATCGATCAGGATCCGGATTACGATGGTGTGCCCAACGTATTTGAATACTACTTTGGGTCAGATGCTTCAGACACCGCTTCCTTTGACCAACCGACCCCTACCATCGTCACCATTTCCTCCACTCGGTATCATGCCCTTCAATTCATCAGGGACCCAACGGCAGTTGGAGTGGAAATCTCAGTTGAATTCAGCGACAGCCCCTCCTTCGATAGTTTGATCGGGAGTGTTCCCGTTTCAAACCAACTCCTGGAAAATGGATTGGAAGAGGTAGTGATAAGATCCGATTCACCTTTAAGCGGAAGCGAGTTCAGCCGGTTGATTTATCGATCGGAAGATCTTTAACCCGCGTTTCTCACAAATTTTCTACTGCGCTCCGGAATACCGGCGCTGACGCGGACTTCTTTGGTTTCGCGACTTTGCAGGGAGAACTCGGTCTCCATTCGCTCGCTACTAATTTTGTGAGAAATGCGTGTTAACCCGCATTTCTCACAAAATTCAGGGTAAAATCATGGGGTGACTGACCGGACTTGAACCGGCGACCCCCGGAACCACAATCCGGTGCTCTAACCAACTGAGCTACAATCACCACAAATTTTGACTAAGCGCAGTCATCCTTTGCATAGCTGAAATCTTGTCAAGGATTCCTCATTTCGAGTAGGAGCGGCGTAGGCGCGCGAATTAGGAATTAGGAATTAGGAATTGGAAGATGCTCTGAATTATTGGTTTTAAGCTGTAGGAATGGGTTTATTGATTCGATATTTCATGGCAAATTTGCTTAACCAGGAAGCATTCGGGGCTGACCTCTTATCCGGACTTGTAAACGGGCTTAAAATGAGAAACTTAAAGGGGACATTGCATCGACCCGCGTATGAAAAGGAAACTCCTGATAATAACCCTTTGCATGGCCGCAACGTCGTTATTCCCCGAGGTGAAGGCGGAGTGGAGAATGGCCAGCGCCTCTCTTACCACAGAATGGGGGGAAAGGGTAACCTCTGAAAACGCCTGGAGGGAATATCCTAGGCCACAGTTGCGGCGTAAAAACTGGACCAATCTCAATGGTCTCTGGGATTACGCCGTAACCGAAAAAAATGCCCGGGACCCCGGCAATTGGGCGGGAAAGATCCTTGTTCCTTATTGTATCGAGGCTCCTTTGTCCGGGGTCGGCCGTTTATTGGAACCCAGCGAGGCGCTTTGGTATGAACGATCCTTTAACTTGGATTCACTTCCTTCCGGACGACTCATATTGAATTTCGAAGCGGTGGATTACCATTCGGAGGTTTGGATAAACGGCAAATCAGTTGGAAAAAATAAAGGGGGAAATCTGCCCTTCAGCTTCGACATCACCCAATGGGTCAACAGGGGTGAGAACACCCTTCGACTGAAGGTGCTGGACGCCACCGATGCCGAGGGTTCATTTCAGTTGCGAGGTAAACAGCGCCTGGAGAATCGTGGTATTTGGTACACGCGCGTTTCCGGCATTTGGCAAACCGTTTGGCTGGAGGAAGTGCCCAGGAACCATGTCAGGGCCATACGCATTCGCACCGAGGTGAGCGGACGGGTATCGGTGGAGGTAGTTGCGCCGACGAATTCCCTGGCCCGAGCCACTGCTTGGTGGGATGGCCGGGAAGTGGCATCAGGATCGGGCAAAGGCGTGGTGGTGCTGGAAATTGCCAATCCAAGGCTTTGGTCACCCGCCTCGCCCAATATCTACGACCTCGAGGTGGAACTCGATAGCGGGGACGCGGTTGAATCTTATTTTGGAATTCGCCAAGTGGGAAAAGTCAGCCATGGCGAACGCGGGTGGCAGTTTACCTTGAATGGTGAAAAGATATTCCATTGGGGTCCTTTGGATCAAGGTTGGTGGCCGGATGGCCTTTTGACACCTCCTGCGGACGAGGCTTTGCAGTTTGAAATCAACTGGTTGAAAGCGGCCGGGTTCAACATGATCCGAAAGCACATCAAAGTTGAGCCCAGGCGTTATTACTACCATTGCGACAAGATCGGCATGTTGGTCTGGCAGGATCAGCCCTCCGGTGGCATTCACCCCAAATGGAAGCGGCTCTCACCTTATCCCGACCGGCCCGGAAGGGAGAAGAACATTCCCAAACCCGATGATCCGCTCGACGCGGTGTGGCCGGAGGAGCACCACGAGCAATTCTTGCGTGAAATCAAGGGGATGGTAGACAATCTATACAATCATCCGTCCATAGTGGTATGGGTTCCCTTTAATGAGCGCTGGGCCCAGCATCGCACCCTGAAAATCGGGGAGTGGATCATAAATTACGATCCATCCCGTCACCTCAACATCGCCAGTGGGGGCAATTTTTTCCCAATCGGGCATATTGCCGATGCGCACCGCTATCCTGAACCGTTTTTCTACCTCGATGACGAGGTTTACCGAGACTACATTCGCGTGGTCGGTGAATTCGGCGGACATGGCTGGCCGCAGGAGGGCCATATCTGGGATCCGCAATTGAGGAAGCATTCCTATGGGGATATGCCCAAAACGATCGAGGAGATGCGGGATCGTTACCGCAATTCGATGGAAGGGATTGGCATACTGAAGGAAAAGGGGGTTGCCGGAGCGGTTTACACGCAGACCACCGATGTAGAGGGTGAAGTAAACGGACTGATGACCTATGACCGGAAGTTTATCAAGATCTCAGCCGATGAGCTAATGGCATTGCATCGCAAGCATGGATTAACTGAATAGAGTTGGAGTTTGCACAATTTTCCAACTGCAGGAGGTGAGCCATTCCAACGAACTTCGCGCCCCAGCGCGCCTCCCCCTTTGCACCTCCAAATAAACGAACCACAGAGGCCACAGAGAGCACAGAGGAGAGAGGGAGATTAACCACAAAAGGCACAAAATTCCCGGATCCTGTACATCCCCATAAATCATG
>JAABVD010000130.1 GCA_014529615.1 Opitutia bacterium | reverse complement strand
TTTTTCGGGATTCCTTTTCCCACTACAAGTTTCGCATGGAGTACCGTTTTTACGGCGAACAAAGTGAGGGAGGTCCGAGCTGGGCCCTGCGCAACACCGGTATCATGGCTCACGGGCAAACCGCCGAATCCATGGGCAAGGATCAGAGGTTTCCCACCAGCATCGAAATCCAACTCCTGGGTGGAGATCCTCCGGCCACGCGCACCACGGGAAATTTGTGCACTCCGGATACCCATGTGGTTTATCAGGGCCAATTGCACGAGAAACACTGCACCTCATCCACCTCGAAAACCTATCCCTGGAACGAATGGGTTCGCGTGGAAGTTCACGTCAAGGGAAGTGAGGAGTTCATTCACTTCGTCAACGGCAAGGAAGTGTTGCGCTACACGCTGCCCCAAAAAGAGGACGGAACCCTTCTCGATAGCGGAACCATCTCCCTGCAGGCGGAAAGCCACGGATGTGAATTCCGCAATATTGAAATCATGCCGCTTTAGAGAAATTTACCACAGAGGGGGAAAGCGCCCAAGGGCGCGGGGAGAAAGTGGAGTGATGGAATGGTGGAGTATTGGAGAGATGGGGAGTAATTTTCGATCACGATCACGATTACGGGGATGAGGGATTTACCACGGAGGACTCAGAGGCACAGAGTTGGAAGAAAAGGCCCCCTTTTCCTCAGATTTTCTATTGAGGGCCGGTCAAGGATGTGTAAACGTTTACACATGCCGACAAATTTAGCCATCAATGACGATTTATTGAACAAGGCCCTGAAGATAGGAGGCCACAAAACTAAAAAGGCCACGGTCAATGAAGCCTTGCAGGAGTACGTATTACGCCGGGAGAAGCACAAGGTCTTAAAAGCCATCGGCACGGTTGATTATTATGAGAACTACAAGCCGAAAATGTATAGGAGAGGATGATGGTTTTAGTGGATTCCGACGTATGGTCTGAAGCATTTCGAAAGGGAGGTCGAAAAAGCCGAGCCGTATCCTTGCTGGAAGAGTTTGTCGAGAATGACGAGGTAGTTATGATTGGTCCTGTACGCCAAGAGGCGCTCTCAGGGATAAAAGAAAAAAGACAATTTGAAGAGATCCGGAAAATTTTACGGGCATTTCCAAGCAGGCTTCCGGAAGATTCGATCTTTGAATTGGCCGCTTCTTTTTTCAATATCTGTCGTAGCAATGGCATTCAGGGTTCTCACACCGATTTTTTGCTCTGTGCCTGTTGCGTGGCCTGGGAGGTAAGGATTCTAACGAAAGATAAGGATTTTGGGAGGTATGCGGAATACCTGCCAATTGACCTCGTTGAAGTATAGTACGTTTGTCTTTCTTGGGTATCAGTTGATCAGCTAAATTGATCCTCTCATTCCACGCTGGCCCGCAATTTGAGCGAGGCCGTTTGCTTGGGGGCGGTGAATGCGTTCAAAACCTCGAAATCGAGCTCGAGCTCGGCAATCCTGGTTCCGGTTTTCACCCTGATCTTTTCGGTGGAGTGTTGGCGAATTGTAATCTGGTCGGTGTTGTGGAAGAAACTGTAGGTACTTTTGTTGCGGAGGTGAAAATCCGCGTCCGAGGTGTTGGTGATGGAAACATGCAAAATTTCTCCATCGCGGTAGCTGGCATCGTGCAGGGACAACGAAGCCTCCAGCAGCGGGCCGAGGTGTTGAGGCCGGCCCATCAAGTTATTCTTGAACCAGACGACGGTGCGACGGTCGAAAAGTGCTTCCTTGATGGATTCGGAGGTTTTTTCCTTGGCCAGGACCAGGGTTACCGGACGGTGGCCTCCCAGGTGCGGTTCGTAATCCCAATCAATCAGGTTATGAACGTCCGACACACCGATGAGGGTGAGATTGTAGCCGAGGGCCATTTGAAAGGTGTGCTCAGAGTAACTTTGGCCATTGGCGATTTCAATGCCATGGAGCAATCCATTTTTGACATTTTTTCTGTGAAATTCCGGCATGATGGGAATCCCGGTGGGGAAATCGCGGGTCCAATAGGCATGGTTCCAGAACACAAATGCGCCTTGTTCGTTGGCGGCCTCTACGGCCAACTGTGGGGGCCATTCTTCCGCTTTTTCAGTGTAGACCTTTCTATCGTAAGGTTCTGAAGGGACCGGTGGCCGGAATAAGGCGTTGGCATCTTTGATGAAAATAGCGTTCATGTGACTGGCAGGCGCGCTACGGGTGATTTCCACCCCGGGGACGACGATAAGGGGTGTGCCCTCGGCGGAACTTTTTGCATCGAGGTAAGCGCGGTTCCTATCCGGATGCGGGATATCTTCGAGGTGCGGCTGGAACTCAAGGTGGTCGGTAATAGCCAGAGCATCCAGCCCGTCTCTCAAAGCTTCGCCGACCCGGATGCGCGGCCAAACGTGGCCATCGGAAAAAACGGTGTGGGTATGCGGATCGAGAACCAGAGTCTTGTATTGCGGCGTGTCGGGAAAGGTGATTTTCCGTTCATTGTCAGCCGGTGGATCCTCGGCGGATCCGTGGCCGAAGGCCGGGTTGGAGACAAGTAAAACAAAAGTTAGGGTGATGATTGTCTTTTTCACATGATTAGGTGGTTGTGGAAGGAATTTTCAATCTGGGCGGTAGATAAAATGGCATTGATGCGTAGTCTCCCGCTTCCATAGCATTTGATCGAAGATACACAGGTGGCAAGAACTCTGTGCTCCTCTGACCTCTGCGGTGTGTTCAACTACTCCTTTTTTCGGGCCAGGTAGAGCCCGTCCCCCACCAAAATCAGGCTTGCCTCCACGCGCTCGTCGTCGCGTATTTTCTTGTTCAGATTACGTATGGATTGCGTGTCCTCATCCTGAACGGAATCGTCCGCAACCCGCCCTCCCCAAAGCGCGTTGTCCACCATGATCAATCCGCCACGCCGGAGTAATAGCAGACCCTTTTCATAGTAGGTGTCGTAGCCGCCTTTGTCCGCATCGATAAAAATGAGGTCGAAAGCCTCTCCCATCCCGTTTTGCAGTAAGCGGTCCAGGGAAGTTCTGGCATCCCCGATTCGCAAATCGATTTTATCCGCAATCCCGGCCTCGCGCCAATAACGCCGTCCTATCGAGGTCCATTCCTCACTACAGTCGCAGGCGATAATCCGTCCATCCTCGGGGAGGGCTTCGGCCATGCACAGGGTGCTATAGCCGGTAAAGGTTCCTATCTCCAGGACCTGTCTGGCACCCATAAGCGCAATGAGAAAAGCCATGAACTGACCCTGTTCCGGAGTGATTTGCATGCCGCCTTCCGGAAGTTCGGCCGTTTCCCGGCGCAGGCGTCTTTTGATGTCATTATCCCGCAGGGACACATCGAGGGCGTAACGGAAGAGTTCGGGATTCAGATTAGCGAAAATTTTGCTCATATCATCAAGGAGACCCTGGGGAGTTCCATTTTCAAGCTCATCAATCGGATCCGTCAGTCCAAGTGTTTTCGCAAGAAATCATGGACCAGGTCGAGACGTTCCCGATCGAAGAAGGGGGCGCCGCCGTGGCCGCCGCCGTAAACCACCTCGAAGTGGACGGGCAGCCCCAGACGTTTGTACACCCCATGCAATTCATGGGACTGGTTTATGGGCATCTGGGGGTCCTGATCCCCGTGTATCAGAATCAGGGGAGGATCCGATGCGTCGGCATGAAACACCGGACTGGCCAGTTTGGCCTTTGCGGGAAGCTCTTCGGGGGAACCACCCAGCAAGAGTTGCAAAGCCGGCACTCGGACGCCGAGGCCGTGTGGTGTGGACTGTTTGAGTATGGTGGTCAAATTGCCGGCCCCGTAAAAACTCACGATTGCCGCGATATCGGACGATTGATCCTTATACTCTCCCACAGTCCCTTCCAACGCGGCATGGCCATTGCTGACTCCGACCAGAGCCGCCAGATGGCCTCCGGCGGAGGCCCCCGCTATGACAAACGGTTCCTTCCTGTAGCCGAAGTGATCGGCGCGGGCCCGGAGGAAACGAATGGCGGCCTTGATATCGTGCACATTGGCGGGAAAGGGAGCTACCGGGGTAAGCCGATAATCCACGCTGGCAATGGCAAATCCGCGTTGCAGCATGTCCTCGATGGCTACCCGATCCTTGGATCCACTGCGCCAAGCCCCGCCATGCACCCAAACTATCAGGGTGGGTAGATCGGGCGCATCGGGCAAATAGAGATCGAGTTTCAGGGAGATAGCGTCCACCACGGCATATTCCACATCCCGGAGGACACGGGCGCTGTCCTGGGCCGAAGCGGCGTGGCCGACCACTCCCAGACAGAGAAGGCTGAGCATTCGTTTCATGGGTTGTCCATCAAACTAGCTGTAAGACGGGGCGCTTCAATCTTCAATCTCAGCCGCGCCGCGGGGAACGGGGCGGCAAGGGAATTCGCTTCCATTTAGTCTCGAATTGTTTCGGGAAATACCATAGGGTGGGCAATTCCTCTGGGTTTCAATCCCGTGGGGAGCTATGATGAAGATGCTGAACTGGATATTCTTCCTGATTTTCCTATTGGGGGCGGTCCTTCAATTCAACGACCCCGACCCGGTCATTTGGATGGCGATGTGGGGTGCGGCGGCCGGGGCCTGCCTTTTATTTGGCCTGGGCATCATTTTTCGGGCCGTTCCATTGGCTATCGGTATCGTGGCTCTGGTTTGGGCAGCCATCCTGATTCCCGAGGTGGTGAAATCGGCGGGGGATCTTCACTGGAAGGAAGTTTTCAACGTGGTGACGATGAGCAGTATGGAGATCGAGTGGGTGAGGGAGATGGGAGGGTTACTCATAATCGCGGCTTGGATGGGGATAATCTACCTTTCGAGCCGAAAGTAGCCCGCTCATCGGCGCGAAACCCACACCAGCACTCGATCTCCATTCGCTCGCGACGAATTTTGTGAGATATGCGGGTCAGCGGGATTTCCATCCCCGGACGATCTGGCTGACGATATCCGGCAAGGAAAGAGTGATATCCCAGTCCGGGTAGTGGCTCCTCATTTTCGATAGATCGCTGTAATAACAGATATGGTCCCCCGGTCGGTTTTCCTCCCGGTAGGAGAAAATTTGCTTTTTTCCGGAAAATTCACTTGCGATTTCAAACGCTTCCAGGATGGAGCAGGAATTCTCCTTTCCCCCGCCCAGGTTGTAGACCTCCCCACAGCGGGGCGCCTTGAAAAAGGAATAGATGAACCGCGCCGCATCCTCTGAGTGGATGTTATCTCTCACCTGCTTGCCCTTATAGCCAAAAATCTTGTACTCCACCCCTTCGAGGTGGCATTTGATCAAGAAGGATAAAAACCCGTGAAGTTCTACCCCGGAGTGGTTTGGGCCGGTGATGCAGCCGCCCCTCAGACAGCAGGAGGGCATATCGTAATAGCGTCCGTACTCCTGCACCATGATGTCGGCGGCCACCTTGGAAGCGCCGAAGGGTGAATGTCTGGTTTGATCGATGGGGAAGGATTCAGGAATTCCCCGAAGGAAGGCCGGATCGGCGAAGTCCCAGCGAGTTGTCAGCTCCTGGCGTGCTATGCCATTGGGCCCATCTCCATAAACCTTGTTGGTAGACATGTGGATGAAGGGGACATCCACGTTCACCTGCCGGTTGGCCTCGAGCAGGTTCAGGGTGCCGACGGCGTTGGTATCGAAATCTTCGAAGGGAATTGCGGCGGATCGATCGTGGCTGGGCTGGGCGGCGGCATGCACGATCAGGTCGGGCTTCAGGGCCGCCACGAGGTCGCGTATGCCTTTTCGGTCCCGTATATCGATTTCGTGGTGCACGAAATTGGGCAAGCCTTGGGAAAGCCGGAACTGATTCCACCGCGTGTCACCCTGGGGCCCGAAAAAAACGGCTCGTTGGTTGTTGTCGATACCGTGGACCTGGAAGCCCCGTACATGAAAGAAACTGCAAACCTCCGATCCCACGAGGCCGGACGATCCACTGACCAACACCTGTTTTGCAGCATGGGCCATTGATTCAACCTGACGATTTTCCAGGAGACGGCAAGGAGTGGCTAAGGAAATTTCATCCCATGGTTGGGAGGCCTGGAGGAAATGACCGTTATAATCACTCCGCTCAGTGCAATTTCATGCGCAGTCTCTCGGTCTCGGCCATAAGGTGCTCCTGGATGGAAAACTCCTCTTTTCTGCCGTTGTTTGCTATGGGGGCATAGGCGCCGTTTGGCTGCAATTCCTTGGCGAATTTGTTGTCCTCGATATATATCATGAGCAACTCCTCCACCAGGCGCTTTTTCATCTTGGGTGAGGTCACCGGAAATACGCATTCAATGCGGCGGTAGAAGTTGCGGGGCATCCAATCGGCGCTGCCGCTGAATACAAGGGACGGCCGGTCGCCGTTTTCAAAATAGTAAACCCGGCTATGTTCCAGGTAACGTCCCAAAATGCTGATGACGCGGATATTATCACTCAAACCGTTTACCTGAGGGACCAAACCGCAAATTCCCCGGATAATCAGGATGATTTCAACCCCTGCAATGGAAGCGGTGTAAAGGTTATCGATAGTTTCCTGGTCAATCAGGCTATTGAGCTTGGCCATGATCTTGGCCGGTTTACCATCGCGGGCGTTTTGCGCTTCCTGGCGAATGAGTTGGTTTATGTCTTCATGCAAGTTGAAGGGCGCGACCTTGAGGACGTCGAATCTGGGGGACCGGGCAAATCCGGTCAACGAGTTGAAAAGGTCGGCCGCCTCCTTGGTAATATCAGCCCGCATGGTAAGGTAACAGAGATC
>JAABVD010000387.1 GCA_014529615.1 Opitutia bacterium | reverse complement strand
GACCAGTTCCCGGGTGGGTTTTAGTTGACTCTCCCACTGGAGTCCCGTGGCTTTCCACGGCATACTGAGAAATGCGGGCTAGCCCGCATTTTCAATAAATTTGCCTTACCCATCCCCATATTCACCGTAAATTAGGGGATGTGTTTGACAAAAAGTTTGTAGCGCCGTCTTTAGCCTATTTCTTATTCGGCCCGCGAGGGACGGGCAAGAGCACCTGGGTCCGTGATCATTACCCGGAGGTTTACCTTATCTACCTTCTTCCAACCCAAAACGCGCTGAGCTATCAGCGAAATCCGGGTAAAATCATCCAAAGTGGTTCGGTCTCCTGTTGTAAAAAGCATCCGGTCTATATCGAAACACTTGAAATTGAGGGCCAGCTATGTGGTCTACCTCGGTGAGAAGGAACTGCGCATGGGAGATACCTGGGTACTTCCGGCTACCAGTTTCCTGAGGAAACTGCACGGGGGAGAAATCCTTGGAACAGCCTGATCGAGTGCTGGTGTGGGCTTCGGGCAGAGGCGCGGATGAAGCTGTGCCTGTCCGGTCGTAGCCCTTGGGCGAAGCCGGATCGACACCCTGCAAAGTCGCGAATCCAACGAAGTCCGCACCAGTGCCGACCTTGTCACGCCGTAATACATGAAGGCGGATATTCCGGAGCGCAGTAGAAAATTTGTGAGAAATGCGGGTCAACCCTCGGACTGGCTCAGCCTCAACTGTTGTTTGAGCTCCTTCCAATAAGCGAGCCGTTCCGCAATAAATTTTTCCCTCCCGGAACTACCAGGAGTATAAAATTGCTTGTTCTCAAGCAGGTAATCCTGTCCCGAAATGGCCTCGGGAAACTTGTGGCTGTAAAGGTAACCCTTGCCCAGGTCCAAGGCTTTGGCCGCCTTGCCGTGGCTATCTTTCAACCAAGCGGGCACCTCTTGTACGGGCCGGTTGGCGATTTCGCGCTTCACCCTTTCCAGGGCGACGGTGGCGGTATTGCTCTTCGGGGCTGAGGCCAGATAAATGACCGCATGGGCCAAATTCAGTTCGCATTCCGGCTGGCCGATGAATTCGCAAGCTTCTTTAGCTGCCATCGCCAGTGGAAGAGCCATCGGATCTGCCAGTCCCACGTCCTCGCTGGCCAGGATGATCAACCTCCTGGCGATAAATCTCGGGTCTTCCCCCCCTGCCAGCATTTTGGCCATCCAGTACAAGGCCGCGTCCGGATCGCCTCCACGCACGCTCTTTATCAGGGCGGAAGCCGAATTGTAGTGTTCATCTTCATCCGAATCGTAGCGAATCTGACGTTCCTGGGCAAAAGCTTCCAGGTCAGGACTTCCAAGGCATACAAGGCGCGCCGCAAATCCCCGTCACACAACTGGGCCAGGAACTTCAGCACCCCCTCATCCGCTTTCACCCTCGTGGCGCCCAAACCCCGCGATTCGTCCTCCATTGCCCGCACCAAGGCCAGAATCACCTCCCCTTCGGTCAGCGGTTCGAGATGGAAGAGATGACTTCGGCTCAAAAGTGGAGCGATGATGTAGAAACCGGGATTGTGAGTGGTGGCGCCGATCAAACGGATATTTCCCTCTTCCACATCGGGAAGCAGGAGATCCTGCTGCGCCTTGTTGAAACGGTGGAGTTCGTCGATAAACAATACGGTGCGACTGGATGGATGTCGGCGCGCATCGTTCAACTGCTGCCGAAGCTCCGCCACATTGGACATTACCGCGTTGATCCGTACGAATCGACTCCGGGTCGTTGCGGCGATGACATGGGCTATGGAGGTCTTGCCGGATCCGGGAGGTCCCCAAAAAAGCAGACTGCCAAACCGGTCCGTTTCGATCAGCTTGCGCAGCAATGAATGCGGCCGGAGCAGGTGTTCCTGCCCAATTATGTCCTCCAATGCAACCGGACGCATGCGTGCGGCCAATGGTTTGACAGCCGGGTTATTCCCATCCGGCAATTGCGAATCAAAGAGGAAGGACTGAAACGAATCGGCCATTCTAGACCTTTCTATCGGGGCAGAAACGCCGCTGCAAATCAAACTTGAACCGTCCTGGGAACCGAAAGTGTTTTACACCCGGAGCCTTATTCGACCATCTCTTACCGGAGATCCATGGCCGCCCCCTCTTATAGGACCCCCTTGTTGTGGATCCTCCTCCCCCTGATTGCCGGTTACACCCTGGGACACCACCTGCCCGAAATCGCGCCCCTGATTCCCTTTTCCCTCCGAGTTGCCGCTTT
>JAABVD010000129.1 GCA_014529615.1 Opitutia bacterium | reverse complement strand
TCAGATAGACTTCAGACAGTTCATGCGTGGACCGTTTGTACTGGAGCGAAGCGAGAGTCTTCTACAGGTATTTTCGATCCCGTTTCTTCAGCTCTTCGGTGGCTGCTTCGGTAAAGGTGACCACCAGAATCTTTGAGATATCCAATCCTTCCTCTACGACGAAACGGCAGAACAGGCCGGAAATCGTATAGGTTTTGCCGGTGCCCGCATTGGCCTCAAGCAGGCGCACTCCCGGACGGAGCGGAGTGCCGGGCAGGTTGAAGGGCTTGGTTATCATGGCAAATCCCCCTCGTGGCGGTTGAGCATTTCGCCATGGACCGATTTGGCCAGGAATTTAAAATCTTTGCTAAGGGCGGCTTCTACGTCGGGGAAACACAACCGAATATGGGGCTCCCATCCATCTCCCCATTCAAACTGTCGGAAACCAGGGGTTTTAAGAAAAGCGGCTTTAGCCTTTTTCAGGGGATTGGTCCGGGAACGTCCCGATAGGGAAAGGGAGTATTTGGCAAAATAATAGGAAGCCTGGGGGAAAATGGGTTGGGGTGTACGGATTCCGTTCAGGAAAATCTTTTCCAGGAATTCGAGGATCTCGGGGGCCTCCTCCACGTGGGGGAAAACCGTGAGTTGTTTCTTTCCTTTTACGTAAGTGGAAACCTTTCCACCCTTCAAACTGGCGCAGAGGGCGAGGTGCTCAAGCCAGGCGGCCAGAAGTTGTTGTGGTTTCAGTTTGGCATATCGAAATACCAAGTAACCCGCAGAAGTGACATTTTGCAGTTGTCCACGCAGGCGAAGACGGTCGATTTTCAGATCGATTTCGAAGGGTTCACTCGTTCCACCCAGCCCGATCTGTTTCAGGGATTCCACAAAGATTTCGGTTTGCCCCTTGAGGTCATCCTTCACCACGGAACCGAATGCTCCCACCGGAAGATACTGGCTGACCGATTCCCGGTCTTCCTCCTCCTTCTGCCATTTGTTCCGGATCATGGACTGCATGGCCATGAATTGATTCAAGCCCTTGGTATCGATAGGTTCGGCATCTTCCAGGTGTTTTTTTGAGTGGGGCAACCCAAGGCCGAGTTGATGGCGCAACCAGAACCGGCTGGGATTTTGAAAAAACCGAATGAAGGAATCCAGGGGGAGGTTTTCCAGGGGTGGTTCAATTTCGGGCAGGGGGGATTGCACGAATGAACGGCTTTCGCGGACATCCGCAATGAGCGCCATTGCCGCCTTGAGGTTTTCCTCGTCATAGGGGGGATCTGAACCGGTAAAATAATGGGGATTAAAGGGCTGAAGGTGTTCTAGGACGAGAAGGGCGGCGCGGGAATCCTCTTCCTTGGGGAAGGTGTAATATTCGTCGAGGTGATCGAGCAACTCCTCCACGATGGTGGAGGGAGGCGCCGAAGTCAGGTCCTTGGCATCGATGCCGCAGTAGGATAGGTAAAGCTCTTCCCGGGCCGACAAAATAGATTCGAGGAAGAGGTAGCGGTCGTCCTCCCTCAATGAACGATCTCCCAGCCTTGGATGGTCGGAAAAGGTATTGAATTCATGCCTGAAGTCTCGGCGGGGAAAAGAACTTTCGTCCATTCCGATGAGGGCGATTTTCCGCACCGGTATGTTGCGCATGGGTCTCATGGAACAAAAGGTAATCCCACCGGAAAAGAATCCACCCGATCGGGGGTCGATCCGCAATTTCTGCTCCAATTCCCGGATGACGATATCCAGGCCGACAGGTTGCCTGGACTGATGAATTGACGTCTCTCGATCGAAGTCTGCAATGATGGTTCTCAATTTCGCAAAAGCGGCGGACCATTCCCGGTGTTCCTGGAATAACAGATCAGCCGTTTCTCGCAGCAGGCCGACCCAGGTTGCCGGTGGCAACTCCCTGCGAAAGCTGAAAAACCGGCCTTCGAGAAATTCCCAGAATTCCAGGAACCGGTTGAGGAGATCTGCCTGATTGCCCTCCAGGTCGGGATAAGGATTCTCAAAGTCGTCATTCCCAACGGCTGAGGGGTGGAAACAGTAACCGGCCACCAAATTATCCACCCCACGCCTCCAGGAAAAATCTTCAAACGACACCCCGGTGGCTTCCTGGCGATGTCTCGCATCGAGTCCCCAACGAATGGCCGTCGTTTGCAGCCAGTGATCGAGCACAGGCCAGTCTTGTTCCGTGAAGCTGAATCGGCTGGCAAAAACCGGAAGGGTTAAAAGGCTGAAGACTTCTCTGGCCGTCAGTCGATTTTGCATCATGCGCAAGAGGCAAAAAAATGATTCGGCAACCGGGTTTTCGCGGGTGGCCAAACGGTCCGATATGGCAAAGGGAATGGCCCTTTCACTGGTTGGATGGTCTGCAAAACAGGCCATGATGACATCGGTGTAGACATCGATGTCGGGCGCCATAACCACGATTTGATCCGGGGTGAGGGAATTGTCTTCCTCAAACCAGGCGCGTAATTGGTTTTTGAGAACCTCGATTTCCCGTTTGGGACTGTGACAAATCCTTACCTGAATGCCTTCGGGCTTTATTTCCCGTTTGTTTAAGGGGGGAGGCGCGATTTCATACAGGTCCCGTTGCAGTTGGATCAGGAGATTGGATCCCTCCGGCGGGGAAAACCGTTCCGACCCGTCCGAGGTGAACACCTCGTTGCCGATGAGAAGGTTCATGAAGTCCTGCCCCAAACGCCCCAGATTCCCCAATAACGGGCGTTCCCGGGCCGAGTCGGTTACGTGATCGCGGCGGAGCCGGTGTCTTTTTGCGGTAAAGTCCCCCCAGTATTGGGGAGAGGGGTGGGGCAGATAAATGTGCCAGGGCATCCACCGCGACGCCTCACGCAAAATGTCGAGATATACGGGAGGAAGGGAGGAAATCCCGAATATATGCAGGGAAGCGGGCCAATTGTGGGGCCGGCTTTCCAACTGGGCCACACTGTTCTCGAATTCCCCGATGGCGCCGGAAAAGGGAAGCTCATCCCCAATGGTTTCTCGCAGGTATTTCCAGCAGGCCGCTCTCCAAATCTCCGGGGTAGGGGAGGATTCCCACTGCCCGAGCAGATCCGGGCGATAGACTTGGTGCTGATCAAAGAGGTAAGCCATTTTTTCCGCCAGTAGATACCGGCGCAAAAGCGAAGAGGATGTTTCGCTCTTTTCCAGATAGTGGCGAATCGGCTCAGCCCCCTCCAATTTTCCCATGGATGGAAGGTTTTCAAAGATAAACCACTTCAGGGAATCGCGGTTGAAAGCCGACTTTTCCGCCGTTTTGTAGTCGGGCAAAACTCCGTCGATGAGACGGTCGATCAGTACACGGGGAAATACGTATTGAGAATTGAGCTGTATGCCGCACCGCCTGGCCCTTTGCAGGTTCAACCACCGGGCCATGCCGCGACTCTGCACCAGAATCACCTCGGGCTGCATGGGCGAAAGTCGGTCCCGCTCAATATTTTCTATCAAGGCCTCCGCCAGGTTTTCCAGTCGATTGGAAAGGAACAGCTTTATTGAGGAATTTTTTTTACCCATGAATGCGAACGGAAAAGATAAGGATTTTTCCGCTTATTGGTAACAACCCAGGTCTCCATAGTCTAGTGTGGCGTCTTTTTAATTCGTTCACACAATCAATCCCAAGATATTTTAGAAATTAGTAACTACTCAGATCCACATAGCTTGGATTAAAGGAGGCCACACTACAATGAACTGCAAAGCAGTTCCACTCCAAAGCCCAGTGTCGCACAGCGCACACTGGGTTGAAAAGGACAACAAATTTCGTGCCCCAACGGGGTTCCACAATGAACCAATCCCGAGGCATACCGTTCATCAATCTCAAGGTTGTATCAGTGCTTTCAAGCATCGAGAATCGAGCATCCAGCATCCAGTTTCATAATTTGTGGAACCCCGTTGGCGTAAAAGCCATAACCATAGCCGCTTAACCAAGCGCCATTCACTACTGACCCTTTAGCGCGTCAGGAAGGTGAGAATACGATCCATCTCCCGATTGATTTCCCGGTATTTCTCTGAATCGACTTCCAAAATGGCCGCCTCGGATTGAACATATTTCGCCGGCAACAACTCATCCCGACAGTTGGAGACCAGGGCCCGGGCCGACTCCGGCATCATCTCCAGATGAAACTGCAGCCCAATGACGTTCCTTCCGATTTGAAAGGCTTGATTCCGACAGGCCTCGGTTCGAGCCAGAAGGAAGGCGCCGGAGGGCAGATCGAAGGTCTCTCCGTGCCAATGAAATACGTCCATGGTGGGCGGAAACGAAAAAATCCCTGGCGAACCGGACCGAGGAATCCCCTGCAGAGGGAACCAGCCTATTTCCTTAAAATGATTTTTGTAAACGCGAGCCCCTAACGAATTGGCCATAAGCTGGGCCCCAAGACAAATTCCCAGCACCGGTTTCCCGGCCTCGATCGCGTCCCGAATAAAGCGTTTTTCCTCAATGAGCCAAGGAAACGCATCCTCATCGTTTACACTCATTGGACCACCCAGGACAATGATGAGGTCCACCGTTTCGAGATCGGGAAATGCGGCTGATCGATAGAGGGGGCTACAGGAGATTTCGTAACCGGCATCTCGAAGCCAAGGCTCCATATACCCAAGAGTCTCGAAGGGGACGTGCTGGAGGTAGTGCGCGCGCATTCGGTCTCAAGTTGGGTGATTACACAAGCTTCAGAGAATCCAGAACTCCATCCCGAATTTGTTCAAAATGCTGATCGGAAGTGAGAAGAGGAGATTGGCTTTCGACAGCGATAGTGGCAATAAGAAGATCGGTTGCCGGAAAGGTAAGACCTCGCGAACGCAGCTTGGAGCCCTGGATGGCAGCGACATCCCAGTGGCCGGGATTCATGCGAATTCGTTGGGCAAACCCCAGTCCTTCCCGTAAATCGGCCAATTCCGAAGGCCGGGCGCCCAGGAAGAGTTCAAAGGAAACGGGACAAGTATAAGCGGCCCGGCCAAGACTGAGATATTCAGCCACACGAGACTTAATGTACCAATCCCCTTCCGCCCGAAAAAACTCAATCCAGGCAGATGTATCAATTAATACCATCATCGTCCGAGTTGGCTCATCGCTTCAAGCTCCTCATTTGTGGCGGCATAATCGGTTTTTCCTTCCATCACCCTGGCCAGAAATTCCCTTCGTCTTCCATTCTCGAGAAACTCATCAAGGGCTTGAGCAAGCGCCGGAGACATTTTCTTCTGTCCCGTTTTTTGCAATATTTCGCGGACCTTTTTCTCATCTATTTCAATCGTTATTCTCATCATTTTATAAATTATAATATGATTTTATAGATATGATTTACATCATTTAAAGCGAAAATTGACGCTCGCGAAGAGCGCAAAGTAACGCAAAGAAGGAGGCGCGCCGAGGGCGCGCTTTACCCTTATACTGATTGACATGATGCAATTTAAAGTCATCAGTTGATGCATGAGAACCACGATTAATATTGACGACAAGCTGCTTTCACGGGCGGAAGCCTACACGGGAGTTAAGGGAAAGACGAAATTGGTCAACATGGGGTTGAAAGCGCTGGTGAAGGAAGCTGCCTCAAGGCGTTTGGCCGCTTTGGGGGGTAAAGCGCCGGAGTTCGCAGTCCAGGAAAGAGGTTCCAGATTTGGTTTTGAAGACAGCTTTGACCGTGACTGATGAACGTTCTGGTAGATACGAACGTGTGGGTGGACTTTTTCAGGAGAGGGGACCCAAAACTGGCCACCCTTTTGTTGGAGCAGAGAGTGGTGACCCATCCCATTATCATAGGAGAATTGGCTTGTGGCCAACTTTTCGACCGCGAGGAAACCTTGAACGCTCTTTTCGCCCTGGATCAGGTTCCCATGGCCACATTTTACGAGTCGCTTCATCTTTTGGAACGGGATCGTCTTCATGGTAGCGGCCTGCATTGGAACGATATTCAACTTCTGGCCTCGGCGCTGATTGCCGGGCTGCCGCTTTGGACGCGGGACCGGCGGCTTCGCTCCGCAGCCTTGGCCCGAGACAGTGGCTGGGGCTAACCCGAACGCCTCACCTGTTCCCCATCTTGACTTCTCTTCGCGGTAGGATATGCCATTATTCCCGGGCCGGTTCAGGCCCTGTTAAACATGCGGGATTGACTTGATTCTGTTCCGTTGGCGATTTTTTTGAATCCATTTCAGTTCCAATATCAATGAAACGAACGCTACCTCTCTTTGTTGCCACAATTATTTTCGGTGGAATTGCCCATCTCAAATCTGCGGATAAACCGAACATCCTCTTCATCATGTCGGATGACCACACGGCGCAGGCCATTGGAGCGTACGCGACCTTGTTGAAGGGCCTGAATCCCACCCCCACCATCGATACCCTGGCTGAGGAGGGGATACTCTTCGAGAACGCATTCGTGACCAACTCGATCTGCACGCCGTCCCGGGCCTGCATTATTACCGGGCAATACAATCACATGAATGGGGTGTTCGATCTCAATGGGAATATCGTGCCGGAGAAGCAGATGTTGCCCATTGAGGTGAAAAAAGCCGGTTACCAGACGGCGGTGATTGGAAAGTGGCACCTTAAGCAGGAACCCAATTTCGATTTTTACAAAGTGCTGCCCGGGCAAGGGAAGTACTTCGATACGGAGCTTCGCACCCAGGGGGAAAAGCCGTGGCCCAAGAATGTGGAAATACATGAAGGAAAGCATTCATCGGATGTAATTACCGACGCCGCCCAGGAGTGGTTCAGGAATGAGCGCGACCCGGATAAGCC
>JAABVD010000128.1:1733-8475 GCA_014529615.1 Opitutia bacterium | reverse complement strand
GATTGTCATTGCCGCAAAGAACCCCGAGGTGGGCCAGGGAGTAAAAACATCCCTCCCCATGATTATCGCGGAAGAGTTGGAAGTCCCATGGGAATCCGTCACGGTCGAGCAATCCGAAATCGACTTGAAACGATTCGGCCGCCAATCCGCTGGAGGATCCCAATCCACTCCCAGAAACTGGGACCTCCTCCGTCAAGCCGGCGCCGTCGCGCGCACCATGCTCATAACGGCCGCGGCCCAGACCTGGGGGGTAATCGAGTCCCAATGCAAGGCTGATCGGGGTTACGTGGTCAACGTGTCCAACTACAAACGACTCGGTTACGCCGAGCTGGCCTCAACCGCGGCGGCGTTGCCCATCCCGGACAAGGATTCGGTCAAACTCAAACTGCGGACCGATTACAAATTGCTGGGCAAGTTCATACCCGGTGTGGACAACCGGGCCCTGGTAACGGGACAGCCCTTGTTCGGCATCGACCAACAATTGCCCGGGATGCTTTACGCCGTCTACGTCAAATGTCCCAACTTCGGGGGTGTGGCAATAAAAGCCAACCTCGAAGTGATGTGGGAGCGACGGGGGGTAGTGGATGCCTTTATCATCAAGGGGAATGGAAATGAGCTGGAACTGATGTCCGGTGTGGCTATTGTGGCCAAGTCCACCCACGAGGCATTCCAGGCCGAAAAAGCGTTGCGCGTAACTTGGGAAAAATCCAGCGCCTCCAACAACTCCTGGGAAGCCTATAAGGCGGAAGCCCTGTCCATCGGCCCCAATGCGGGTCAAATTACGGATCAAATGGGTGACGCAGAGGCCGCTTTAGCCCAGGCGGACCAAACGGTGGAAAGTTTCTACACCTACCCTTTCCTTTCCCATGCCAACTTGGAACCACAGAACTGCACGGCCTGGTATCATGAGGGTAAAATGGAAATCTGGGCACCTTCCCAAACACCGCAAAATGTGGCTGGGATGGTAGGCCGCGTATTGGGCATCGATCCATCCGCCGTTCTCATTCACCAGTTGCGCATCGGCGGAGGCTTTGGACGGCGCCTCATGAACGACTTCGTGGTCGAAGTATGCGCCATCGCCAAACAGATCGACGCCCCGGTCAAGCTCACCTGGAGCAGGGAAGCGGACATGGCCCACGATTACTATCGCCCCGGGGGTTTTCACCACCTGAGGGGCGCTCTGAGCAAGGGCAGATGGACCGGCCTGCTGGATCACTTTGTCAGCTTCACTCCGGAGGGAGGGGACGGAAAACGACCGGTCCGAGGAGGAAACATGAGCCCCGACTTGTTCCAATTCCCGGAGATTCCCAACCTGCGCCTGGATCAAACCTTTTTGCCTACCATCGTTCCCACCGGGTACTGGCGTGCCCCGCGCTCCTGTTCCGTGGCTTGGGTATTTCAGAGCTTTGCCAACGAAATGGCGGTAGCGGCCGGTCGCGATCACCTGGAATTTCTACTGGAACAGTTTGGGGAGCCGCGTTGGCTGGAGGAAGGTGAGAGAAGGGCCCTTCATACCGGACGAGCCATCGATGTGGTTGAACTGGCCGCTAAAAAAGGTGACTGGGGAAAGCCAATGCCCCAAGGACGAGGCCGTGGACTGGCCTTCTATTTCAGCCACCTTGGCTACTTTGCCCAAGTGGCGGAAGTCACGGTAGACGCTGGCAACCGGGTAAAGATCGACCGGGTAGTGGTCGCGGCCGACGTGGGCTTGCTTCTGAACAAGAGTGGTGGCGAAAACCAGGTCGAAGGTTCCGTCGTCGATGGCATCAGCACCCTGGCCGGGCAGGAAATAACTTTCGAGGATGGACGCGTTCTGGAAACCAACTTTGACGACTATCCACTCGGGCGGATGGCCTCGGCTCCGAAAATCGAAATGCATTGGCTCACCACCGATTGGTCCCCCACTGGCCTGGGAGAACCCGCCTTTCCCCCTGTTGCCGGCGCCGTCTGCAATGCCATTTTTGACGCCACCGGTCATCGGATTCGCACCATGCCCATCTCCAAGGAAGGGTTTTACGTCTAAGGCGGTAAAACCGAAAACATAAGCTCATGAGTCTGGCACAATTGAAAGATAAAGTAATTCTCGTAACCGGCGCCAACACCGGCATTGGTGAACACACTGCCCGCCTATGCATCGCGCAGGGCGCCAAAGTGGCAGTGCATGGCCGCAGGCCGGACGCCGTGCAAAAGGTGGTCGATTCCCTGGGTCCCAACGCCCATGGAGTCATCGGCAGCCTGGATTAAGCTGACGACCCGGCCAAGGTGGTCGCACAAACCATCGATAAATTTGGCCGACTGGATGGGGTGGTCAACAATGCCGCCAGCACCGCCCGCATGTTTTTCGAGGATACTGAGGTCGATTTCTTCGACACCATGATGGCCATCAATTGCCGCGCTCCCTTCATGATCTGCCGGGCCGCCATTCCCTACCTGAAAGAGTCCCAGGGATGCGTGGTCAACGTGGGCTCCATCAACGCCCTGGGCGGAGAACGTATGCTGGCCGCATACAGCGTATCCAAAGGCGCCCTCCTCACCCTTTCCAAGCACTTGGCCAACCTCTACGATAAGGACCGGGTCCGCTTTCATCACATCAACCTGGGCTGGGTGCTCACCGAGAACGAATACAAGTTGAAGATCAAAGACGGGTTGTCCAAGGATTGGCCCGACCAGGTTCCATCGCTCATGGTTCCCCGAGGGGAAATGACCAAACCCGAAGAAGTGGCAAAGGTCGTCGTGTTCTGGTTGAGCGACGATTCGAAGCCCTTCAGCGGCACCGTCTTCGAACTCGAGCAATATCCCTTCGCCGGTCGCATCCTCAGCCTGGACGCCGATTTCATCGAAGGGACATAACCCGAATAATTTCCACCCATTCCATCAGTTTTTAAAACAAGAGAAATACGACTTGCGTTGGAATTTGACTTTTAAGGTGAAAGAATTCATCTCTTTATGAGACCTTTTCTAAATCGCTAAACCCCGAAGAACTCATGGCACATTTATCCCGTAGACATTTCCTGAAAGGTTCCGCCCTGGCCGCTGGATCCTTTTTCATCAGCTCACATTTAAAGGCCCAATCCGCCAACCAAAATGTCGGCATGGCGGTTATCGGCCTCAACGGTAAAGGAAAATCGGCCATTAAAGATGTATTCCGTACCGATGGATCGCGCTTGGTGGCGATTTGCGACGTAGACAGTGAAATCCTTCAGAAACGTGCGGCAGAGATCGAGGCCGAACACGGGGTCAAGGTGAAAACCTACACCGATTACCGTAAAATTCTGGATAGCAAGGACATCGACGCCATCACCATTACGACTCCCAACCATTGGCATGCCCTCATGGCCATCCAGGGTTGCCAGGCCGGAAAGGACGTTTATTGCGAAAAGCCGGTCTGTCACAACATCTGGGAAGGCCGGCGCATTATCGAAGCGGCCAGAAAATACGACCGCATCGTGCAAAGTGGTTTTCAAAACCGTTCCGATGATGGATTGCGGGAAGCTTTTCCCTACATCCTGGAAGGAAACGTCGGAAAAATCCAGATGGTGCGCGGTCTCTGCTACAAGAACAGGACCGGTATCGGCAAGCGTTCCACTCCCTTGATGCCGCCCAGTAACGTCGATTACAATTTATGGCTGGGGCCAGCCCAGGACGAGCCGATCTACCGCGATCGACTCCATTACGATTGGCATTGGAGCTGGAACACCGGCAACGGGGACATCGGCAACCAGGGACCCCACGAATTTGACCTGATGCGCTGGATTCTGGGAGATCCTGGACATCCCAAGGAGGTAGTCAGCTTTGGAGGACGGTTTGCCTGGAATGACGCCGGTGAGACCCCCAATATGCAAATTGCCGCTCTCAGTTGGGGAACCATTCCGGTTCTGTTTGAGGTGCGGGATCTCTACATCAATCCGGAAACACCGGCCCCATCCAGTTACAAGGGCCGTCGCGTCGGGGTGATAATCACCTGCGAAGGCGGAGAGTTCAATGGCGGCCGTGGTGGCGGAATTCTCTACGATAACGAGGGAAAGAAAATGAAATCCTGGAAGGGAGACGCCGGATTCGATCATTTCCCGAATTTTATTCGCACCGTGAAAAACCGGAAGAGTAAAAACCTCCGCTCCTCCATTGAAAGCGGATTCAAATCCACTTGCCTGGCCCACATGTGCAACATCTCCTATCGCACCGGTCAGGAAGTGAACCTGAAACGGGTGGAGAACGTCGTAGCCAAGAATGATACCTTACAGGAAACCTACGACCGGTTTCACCAGCATCTTCAGGATTGGAACATCGATTTCAAATCGGATAGGTGGACCATGGGCCGCAAGCTGAGATTCAACGGCAACAAGGAACGCTTTGCCGGAAATGGAGAGTTGGCCAAGGTTGCCAACGCCATGATCAAGGACGATTATCGCCAATCCTTCGAAGTTCCGTCCATCGTTTAACGACCCTGGATAAGCCCGAACCATCCTCATCCATGGCCACTTCAGACACCGGGTGCACCATCGTTCCCTATTTCAAGCTGTCGGAGGAAAACTTGCCCAAATTCAAGGCAATGTGCCAAGAGTTCGTCGATCTCACCGACAACGAAACCAAGGTTCAATATTACGGATTCTCCTTTCATGGCAATGTGGCACATTGCCGGGAAGGCTATGAAGACGCCGAGGGATTGCTCGCCCACCTCGACAATGTGGGCGAACTTTTGGGAAAGGCCCTGGAGATTTCCGACCTGATACCCCTCGAGGTCCACGGCCCGGCCGAAGAACTGGAAAAACTGCGGGAACCGCTGGCGAATCTGGACGTTACCTTCTACACCCTCGAATACGGCTTCCGGCGCTAACCGGGATAGGAAACCGTCCGGACCCCTCCCCCACCCTCTCTCCTCTAATCTCCGTATTTTAACCATGGAGGCCACAGAGGGCACAGAGGGGAAAGGGAATGAACCACGGATTACACGAATAAACACGGATGAAGCGTCCATGGGAGCGAATTAGGAATGGGGATGGAGAATTAGGAATGCTTACGATTGGAGTTTGGCGGGTGGAAAGATTGGCTCTCGCAAAGACGCCAAGAACGCCAAGGTCATGAACCAGAAACCAGGAATTTTGAGTTTTTTTGCTATTTGGGGCTATTTTCCCCTTCCTCCCAAATCCTGATCATCCTGATCATCCATGTTCAATTCTCCCCTCCCTCCATCATTCCAATACTCCCCCATTCCATCACTCCATTTCCCCTTCCTCCGCCTTCTCCATGGTCCAGCCGGTAAAGCCATATATCATAGATATGATCGGATTGAGCAGGTTCAAAAACGCAAACGGTAGATAGGCAAAAGGATTTACCATGAGAGCCGCCATCATGGTCGCCCCGCAAGTGTTCCAGGGAATGAGAGGTGAGCTGAGCGTACCTGCATCCTCCAGAGAACGGGACAGGTTCTTCATATGCAGACCCTCCTTTTCAAAGGCATTCCTGTACATGCGGCCGGGAAGAATAATGGAGAGGTACTGATCCGGGGCCATGATATTCATCCCGATGCAGGTGGCGAGGGTTGCTCCCACCAACCGGCCCGTGGTAGTGGCGGTTTTTAGCACAGCCCGGGAGATGGCAGCCAGCATTCCGGCCCCTTCCATCAGCCCCCCAAAAGCCATGGCGCAGAGAATTAGCGAAATCGTCCAGAACATGCTCTCCAGCCCTCCCCGGGACAACAGCTCGTCGATTAGGGGGTCGCCCGTATCCGAAATGTAACCCTCCTGCATAATGGCAATCATCGACTCGAGCGGTATATCCTGCAGGAATATTCCCAATGCCGCTCCGACAAATGCCCCGCCCAACAACGCGGGCAAGGCCGGTATCCGCAGGGCTATCATGAGGATAACCGAAATCGGCGCCAACCATAACCAGGGGCTCAAATTGAATTCATGCCTCAGGACGGCGTTCAAGGCCTCCACGTTTTCGATGCTGGCGGCGCTCGACCCCTGCGACATTCCCAGAATGCCATAGAGCGCCAAGGCTATGACCAAACTGGGAACCGTGGTATAAAGCATATGCTTGATGTGAACAAACAATTGCGTTCCAGCCACGGCCGGAGCCAGATTCGTGCTGTCGGAAAGGGGCGATAATTTATCCCCGAAATAGGCTCCCGATACAATGGCGCCCGCCACCATGGGCAGGGGCATCTCCAAGCCCTGCCCAGCCCCGATCAGGGCCACGCCTACCCTTCCCGCCGTAGACCAGGAACTGCCCGTGGCAAAGGATACTACCGCACAAATCAGGCAACTGGCTACGAGGAAAATTTCCGGCGAAAGAAACATCAGTCCGTAATACACCATCAACGGGACTATGCCGCTGGCTACCCATGAACCGATCAGTATCCCAATCGCCATCAATATGAGGACGGCAGCCATGGCCAAAGATATCCCCCTCACCATCGAGGACTGTAAATCCTTCCAGGAATACCCCAACTTGATCCCCGTTATCCCAGCCACGCAACAGGCCAGAATGAGGGGCAAATGGGGCGAAGCCTCTAATAAGAAAATTCCCGCGAACAATGCCCCGATCAAAAATAAAACCGGGATCAGCGCATGACGGAGGGAGGGCATAATGAAAAAGGAGGCAAACCTGAATGCAGCTTAGTTAAGCCAATTTCCAAACATATGACCACCTCGGAAATGGAAGGGGTCAAACGTGGAAAAGTTATGCCTTACAGGACCCTTTTTTCCCAGAAGGCATCACTTTTCCACGTCTTGATCCC
>JAABVD010000128.1:0-1455 GCA_014529615.1 Opitutia bacterium | reverse complement strand
AACGCACGTCATTCAATGGAGTCCGTTGCCAGGGCTCGAAGCCGCCCGCCAGATCAATATCCTGAAAATCCAGCTTCAAGGCCACACCCACCGGAAACGCTTTCTCAACCACACGTTCCAGGTAGCGCTTGATTTCCCTACTGAAAAATGCGGGATCAATGGTTTGGCGGGTTTGGGAATACTCAAAATCGGTAAAGGTCTTCGGGTCGGCGAATGTCATAGCCACCTCCCCGCGCGACCCGCCCGTCGCGCCGAGAATTATGGCCATGGCCAATAGCGCCGATCTCATGGAATCCTCCTAACTTGCCAATTGCTCCAATTTCGATTGAAATGCTCTGGGCCGGAAGAGAAATTCAACGATGTTTCCCTCGTGCGGTTGCAGCCAATCGAGTTGGATCGTTCCCACCGGGCCCAAATTCAACCGGTCGATGTGGGTTGCGTCCAGGAGTTGCTGTCTCCATGCCTCGTCTTCGGTTATGGCGCTGCCTACGAGGGTGGGCCCGATCCGATCGAGCATTTCTTCCTGCGGGCAACGCACCACGCTGACGTAGGGAAACATGAACTCCGTATTGGCCATGGCCCGATCGGGCGAGTCGCAGTGCAGCACCACCGGCCTCAAGTAGCCGCAAAGCTCCTGCTCCACCAGTCGATGGCCCTTTTTGGCGGTGACGTGTTCGACCCCGTCTTCCTGGGAACCGGCTTCAATACTGTTCCAAATGGCCCGGGCCATGCCCGGCACAGTGAAGGCAGCCAAGGCCGACTCCGGATCTTCCGGTGGTTTCGGCTCTACCGGCCCGATTTTCTCCGCCAGGGCCTGGGCAATCTCCAGGGTATGACGAGATGCCCAAATCCCCGAACAATTGATACAGCCCCGGCCACTGTTCAAAAACACGCTGTCAGCCATCAGGTCGATGTAATCCTCCCAATCGTCTACCACGTCATCGCCGAGAAGGAATTTGCTGTACCCCGGACCGTGCACCTGAACGCGCGGGTCGCCGCGATAACGCTCCACCGTAGGGGCGCCTCCAAAAATCATGGTTCGGTCCGATCGCATGACCACTTCTGCCCCCATTTCCGCCCCGCCCGGATAAATGGCGATGGCCTCCTTGGGCACACCGGCCTGGGTAAATGCGGCCGCCATTCGATAGGGCGTCCAAGGTTCCTGTGGGCCCGGTTTGAGCAATAACCCAATCTGCATCGGAATCACCGGCAACCAAAGCGTGTGCACACCGGGGGAATTGGAAGGGAGCACCAGCCCGAGAATGGGGGATTGCGCTTGATAACTGACCGTCACCCCCCGCTCCTCTACCCCGTAACCGCGAGTCAGGATGTCCAAGGGCAAACCGCGGGTCAGGGCATCGAGAATCTTCTCCATATTCGACAAGACAAAGTGGTTCTTGCTCATGTTCCCCTTGCACATTTGTTCCGGCAAACCCGTGCTGGCGGATTGTTGGC
>JAABVD010000127.1:1146-7920 GCA_014529615.1 Opitutia bacterium | reverse complement strand
CGTGTGGGCCGAGAGGATTTCCTTAATTGTTTTAGCCTGGCGATCGTCCGGCTCTTCAAAATTCACGACGGCGGGAGGGGGAGAGGGATGAATGGCGAGGAAATTCTCCATGACGTAAAATGCCCGGTGAATGGGAGAGGTTCCGAGAGTGTCGGCTGTAAGGGTGAGGAAGGCGCCCATTCCGAGCAATCCACCGCGCCGGCCGTCCTTGAAGGTATACTTTCTAAGCTTTGAATCCTGCGGCACTCCTTCCACATCGTATACTTTGGCGAGGTCGGCGTTGATGAAGGAATAGTCGGCAGACAGAAATTCAGTGAGTGGGAGGTTGTTTTCGACCGCGTGCCGAAAGAATTGCAGGGCCTCGTCCATCATGTCTTCACTGAGGCGTTTGCGGTTGTAAAGCGGGAAGTGGTCGGGATCGGGAGACATGAAATTGATCCGGTCCAGTTGCAACCAGGCGTGGGGAAACTCTTTCAGGAATTCCTCGGCCTCCCCATTACGCAGTTGGCGTTTCACTTCTGAACGAACCGCATTGTAGCTATCGAGTTTTCCACTGCGGGAGGCCGTTGCGATTTGATCGTCCGGAATCCTGCTCCTCAGGAAATAACTGAGCTTGGTGGCAAAACGGTCGGCCGGGTCACCTTCTTCGGGATTGATCAAGAGGAAGGAGGGGGACACCAGGATAGCCACAATTCCCTCCTTGAAGGCTCCGATCGTACCGAGCGTTTCAGCGCTGGATTGGACGAGTTCAAGAATGGGGTCCAACTCTCCTTGGCGAAGGTCCCGGCGCCAAGCGCGTTCCGCGATGGGCCGTAGAATCTTGGCCGCGTTTTCCACCTGGGGCTCTTTGCCCAGCAAAGCGACCTGACGTTTTGGCGGCCAGCTTTCGTAGAGAGGCCCTTCGATTTCGGCGCTGAAGAGGCGTGGTCTCGGTCCCTGCCAGTACTTGGTCCAATGGACCCAATGGTCGGGTCGATCTTTACGGCTCTTTGCCACCGGGACTTCCTCTCGCACAACGTATTGGTAAAGCTGTTTGTCATGTTCCTTCAGGTAGTCCCGGGTTATGCGATACTGAAATTTAAAGTTGCCGTTGCCTTTCATGCGGAGGCCGTCGGTAGGATGGGATAGCAGCACTCGGGATCCCCGGGCTATCCACTCATCCAGCTCGATTTCCAGTATCTCCCCGTCAGGCAGGTCGAAATCCCGGATGCGATCTCCCAGATGGACGCGAAGGCGAATGGGGTCGCCGTGGTACATTCCGGTTTCCTCAGCGTCGTAAATGCCGCGGTCTACCCCCGTTGCGCGAATCTTGATTCGGTATCTACCCGTCTCGGGGGCTGTCGCGAAATTTTCAAAACAAGCGAACAGGCGCAGGTCCAGTAAATCGATACTTTCCTCGGTGCGATTGGCTCTTTCAGTTCTGCTGCGTTGTGACAGATCGGTCACCTGTAGTTTGTCCGAGCCGACGATATACCGTTTGGCGGCGGGTTTCTTTCCGGAAAGGAGGGTGGCGTCGAGAATCTTTCGGATCGAGGTGATGTATTGCTCCAGGTGATACTGGCTCATCCCCAAGACATTTCCGTTGGTATCGAAGCCGTCCTCCAAAGTATCCCCCAACAAGTTGGCAACGGGTTGGTGGGTTCCCACGTCCTCGATCATGAGGACATCCGCTACGCTGTTGGCCAGCTCGCGGTTGTTCAATCGTCGCGGTCCCACCCGCTTGGGCCCTGCATTCCGTTCATGGTAGTCGCGGACGTTTTGCTTGAGGAACAGAATGATGCGCTTTCGATCGGCAGTGGAAAGTTCGCTCTTTTCGGGAGGAGGCATTTCCTCACTGGTCACGAATTCGAGACCGTCCTCCCAGAGGAAAATATTGTCCCGGTCAGGATTTTGACCCAAGTGGCTCAGACTGAGGTCGCCTTTCAGTTCCTCATCGTTGTGGCACTTGCCGCAGTGTTCCTCCATCAAGGCTGGGTTGGCAAGAACGGTGGAACCGGCGGCCAAGGCAGCAAACAACCAGGACGCTAGGCAAAAACTACGCATTGTAGGGTAAGTCGAAGGCTCCGCTACTGGTATTGAACTTATCCCGCTCGATTCCAAAACGCTGTTGGAGCGTGACGTATAGATTGCAGAGAGGCATGTTCCTGCCAGCGCTGTTGCGCGTGTCGACATGGCCGCGGTGTTTGAATCCGCCTCCGGCTACCATAATGGGCAAATTGCGGTTTGAGTGCGTGCCTCCATAGCCCATACCGCTGCCGAACAGGACCACGGTGTGGTCGAGCATGCTGCCTTCCACGTTGGGTTCCCTGATGGCATCGAGCTTTTGCAAAAGTCGGGAGAGCTGTGCGATTTGGAAAGATTCTATTGCAACCAGCTCTGCAATTACTTCCGGTTTTTTCCCATTGTGGGTGCAGGCGTGGTAGCCGCGGGTAACGCCATTCACGTCTGTGTAGCTCAGTTGGTTGGGAAAGGCCACCGTGGCTACACGGGTGAGGTCTGTATGGAAGGCGTAACCTATCATGTCGAAAATCGCATTGTAGCGATTCTCGACCGTGACTTCGTAGTCCTTGAAATGCTCGGAAATGTCGTAGGTCGGCTTGTCTTTATCGATCCAGTTTTTTCGATCCGAAAATGCCCTTTCCAGCTCCCGGACCGATGTTTCGTATTGGTTCAGGCGTTCCCGGTCCTGGCTGGATCCTTTGCGCTTAAGACTGAGGAGTTGATCGCCTACGGCATCGAGAATACTCCCATTGCGTTCAATCAGTTCCCGGCGTATCCCGCGTTCTTCCGGCGTCAGATTGAGGAAGAGGTGGTCAAAGAGTTTCTGCGGATCGGTGTGGGGTTTGATTTCTACTCCGTTGGAGTTCCAGCTCATGCGGATGCCGTGTTCGAGGGCAGCGTTTATAGAGGGAAACCGAACCTTGGAGCCGGTGCGGCGGGAGATCAGTTGGTCGATTGATATATTTTTTTCCGGGTAGGCCATGCTATTCTCCGGAAGGATCCCGTTGAGGAAGGTAACCTCACGGCCGTGGCCGTTGACCATGCCGTGGTCGGTGTGGGACAATAGGGTAAGGCGGTCTCTAAGCCACTCCAGCGACCGCAAGGTCTTGGGAAAGGTATAGCCGTGGCCGAACGATTTGGGGAAGAAGTTATCCGGGTGCATGCCGAACGGATTACCCACTACGAGGAAGCGGGTGGGAGCATTGTGAGTAACGCTACTCCCGAAGGAAAAGGATTCCAGCAACGGAAGCGCCAGGGCGCCTCCGATTCCTTTTAAAAAGGTGCGTCGGTCCATATTCATAAGGATTAGACAGGATAAGGCAATTGTGTACTTTTGAAAGGGTCAAAAAGAAGAAATGCCATAATTCCAAGTTGCTGAGGTTTATGGAACAAGTGCTTGGATTCTGGAAAACCTGCCCCGAGGGACTGGATCTCACCAACGAGAACCACCTCGATCAGGTTCGAACCCTGGCCGATTCTATCCAGGCCGGCAATCCTTCCGCGAGGTCCTTGCGTGAATGGGAAACCGAAATTTGCAAGGACAAGGATGCATTGCCGCTGATGGCTCACCTGGCGGTCAAACTGGCTCTTTCCAAAACCATTCTGAGGGAAATAAAAGAACCGGTTCATGTTTCGGTCGTATTCGCCGCTTACAAGGAACACAATCGAATCCGAAGAAAGGCGGAGCATGAACATGGTGAGGATTTTCTTAATCGAAAGATTTCCCAGTTGAACTGGCTTTGCCGTGATTTTCCGGACAAGACCTGGGATTTGCGCATGGTGGATGATGGTTGCCCGGAAAATAGCGGAGCCATCGCGGAAGAGATCCTGGCACAGGCCGAAGGTGAGGTCGATGCAGACGTATTATACCTGCAAAAGGCCATTGATAAAAAACTGCCCATTACAGGGACGATGCAGTCGGCTTCGGAAAGTCAGAAAGGTGGCTCCATCCAATATGGGATGTGGGAGGCGACCCAGCGAATCCGCAGTGAAAATCACCTGATCGTTTTTACCGATGCGGATCTTTCCACTCACCTGGGACAGATTGGATTGCTTGTAGATGGTATCATCAATCATGGGAAACTGGCGGCCATAGGATCCAGAAGAGAACCCGCCTCGATCGTGGTGAAAAAAGGAGTCAGAAACATCCGGGGAAAACTGTTCATTTATTTATGGAAACGCATCATCACAAACCTGAACTACATTGTGGATACCCAATGCGGATTCAAAGCGTTCCGAGCGGAAACGATTGGCAGGATCCTGGATGATCTGATCGAAAGAAAATTCGCCTTCGACGTTGAATTGCTCCTGAAAACGGAACTGCTGGAACCCAATTCCATTGCGAAAACAGCAGTGGCCTGGATCGACAGTGAAACCGCATCCACCACGACTAGTATCGGCCCGTATTTGTCCATGCTGAAGGCGCTGGTGAAGATGTATCGAAGGTATCTTCCAGCAAACCCTTCGGCAGAAGCTTTTGCCAAATTTATCGAATCTCTGAGCGAAGAAAAATGGCAGTCGATTGTAACCAACATTCCGACTGAAATTGCGGACCGGGATCCCTCCGAATTTGCTGAATATTCCGGCGTAGGTGTGGATCGCCTCAAGGAGGCTCTTCAGGACTGATTTAACCACAGAGGACACAGAGAGCACAGAGGGGAAGGCGCGCTGGGGCGCGCCAATTAAGAATTAAGAATTAAGAATTAGGAATTAGGAATGGGGAGAGGGAAATTGGGAAATGATGGAGTGATGGAGTGATGGAGTGATGGAGAAAGGGGCAAGGATTAGGAATTGACTCTCGCAGATAGCGCAAAGAGGGAAGAATAACGGAGGGCGGACATTCCTGTCCGCCATTAAAATCCTGATCCTGATCGAAAGGCTGGGAGAATGGTACTTCCGCCTTCGCCGAAGGTCTACGGCGTGACAGGGAAGGCACAGTGGGGGGAGAGAACCACGGATGCGGTCTCAATCGTGATCTTGATCGAAAGACACAAAGAGGGGGAGAGAATCAGGAATTAGGAATTGGGGAAAAGGGGAAAGATCAAGATTATGGGGCTGCAAGTGCGCCCTCCTTTCTCCTCTCTCTGCACTCTGCACACTGAACTCTTCTCCCTCCACTATTAAAAAAGGCGGTTTAAAACTGACCCACTATGGGCGGTTTAAAATTGACCCACCTGAGAGGGAAATGCGGGAGGGGGGAGGCCGAAGCTTCCGACAAGCCATATCGAATTAATCCTCGAGTATCTTCTGCGCTATCTCTCTCGCCTTGCTCAGCTTGTTCACAATGCGGTCGGCAGGGACGCGCTTTAAAACATTGAGAGCCCTGAGGGTGACAGCCGGCAAACCGGAAAGTCCCATCACAATGCACTCGGTTTTCTGATCGATGGCGGCTTCGATCAATCGTTCCACCACCAGGGCGGCGCTGTCGTCCATGTAGACGGTATCGGTAAAGTCGAAAATTACGACCTCATGTTCTCCTATGTCCTTGCTGATGGTGGCGATCAGTTTGGTTGAAGAAGCCACGGAAAAACGCCCCCTGAGCGCCACAAGGCCGACACGAGCGGAAAAATCCTCCACCTTTGGCGCCTCCTTCTTACTGGAAAAGAAACTCTGGTCCAGAAGTGGCACCGAGACCACACTGTCCAGCTCCAGGCGTTCCAGCACCCGTGCGCTGGTCATCCCCGCGGCGATCAAACCGATGGCCACGGCGGTAACCAGGTCGAGGAAGACGGTGAGTCCGAGAGTGACGACCATGACGACAAGGTGTTCCCGCTGGACGCGGTGGATGCGGGTGATGAAACGCCAGTCGATGATGCCCCAGCCGACTCTTATGAGAATACCGGCAAGAACCGCATGGGGAATGGCCTCCACGAATCTTCCAAGGCCAAGAACGATGCCTAGCATGATTACCGCATAAATTGCTCCGGAAACCCGGGTTGACCCTCCCGCGCGTATGTTCACCACAGTGCGCGTGGTGGACCCGGCCCCGGGCAGTCCTCCGATGAACCCCGCAAATATATTTCCGAGGCCTTGGCCAATCAGCACCCGATTCGGATTGTGGCTTGTTCGGGTCATAGCATCACCTATCAAGGCGCTGAGCAGACTGTCGATGGCGCCAAGGAAACCGATGATCAGCGCCGGTTCAATTCCTCGCGCCAATATGCTGAGCGAAAAATCAGGCAGCCGTGGTTGCGGCAGACCGGTCGGCACTTCGCCAATGACGGGCACACCCCGCAACCACAAGAAGCTCAGCAGGGTGCCGACAATCAGCGCCGCCAAAGTAGTAGGAAGGTACTTCCTGAAACGTTTGGGCCAAAATATGCCCACGAGAAGGGTGACCGCAGCAATGGAAAAGGCGTTGAAGTCGATATTCCGAAGCGCTTCGGGCCAAACCAAGACCACGCTTGCGGGTGGACCCGATGCCCCGGTTACGCCAAGAAAAGGAAGCGTCTGCAGCAATATGATGATGATCCCTATCCCGGACATGAATCCGGATATGACGGAGTATGGCGTGTAGACTACAAACCGGCCGATCTTGGTTACACCTAACAGAACTTGGACCAGACCCGCCATAATGGCTATTGTGAACGCCTCCGCCAAGCTGTTCGCGTGGCCCGTTACGATGACCGCCATGGCCACCGACATCGGTCCGGTTGGACCGGATATGAGAGACCGGCTGCCCCCGAATATAGCGGTGAAGAAACCCACCGCGATAGCGCCGTACATACCGGCGACCGCCCCAAAGCCCGAGACAACCCCGTAAGCCAAGGCCAA
>JAABVD010000127.1:0-1017 GCA_014529615.1 Opitutia bacterium | reverse complement strand
GACGGTTTCCTGTCTCGAAACGCTCGCCTGGGTGGCAGTGAATATTACCTTTTTCGGATGGCAGGGATATCCTTCCCTGTTGAACTCCATCGGAAAAATCGCTGTCATGGAGAATGATCTTGGAGAAGGGAGAAGAGGCGTCAAGGGCGAGCAAGGGAATACAGTTTTCAAGGCCTGACCCTTTTCTTGTAGAAGGCATCACTTTTCCATGTCTTGACCCCGGCTGGTTCCCTCAATAACCCCGCTTAACTAACCCGCATGTCTCACAAAATTCGTAGCGAGTGAACGAAAACTCAGGCAATAATGTCCTTTACCACGTGGCCGTGCACATCGGTCAGACGATAGTTGCGGCCCTGGAATTTGTAGGTGTATTTCTCGTGATCTATGCCGAGCAGATGTAATAGGGTTGCCTGGAAATCGTGCACGTGTACCGGGTTCTCCGTCGCATTGAACCCTAATTCATCGGTAGCTCCATAGACAAAACCCGGCTTCACTCCCCCACCCGCCAAGCAGATGGTGAAACCATAGGGATGATGGTCACGACCCCAGCGAGGCACGTCATCGAACTCGCCTTGCAGGAAAGGCGTGCGCCCGAATTCACCGCCCCAAATAACGAGGGTATCGTCCAAAAGTCCTCTTTGCTTCAGGTCCTTGATCAAAGCAGCGCTCGGGGCATCGGTATCTCTACACTGGATTTGAAGCTGGGTGGTAAGATTGTTATGCTGATCCCAGCCGGCATGCATCAACTGAATGTACCGTGTGCCGCGTTCGGCAAGTCGTCGAGCCATGAGACAGTTATATGCGAAAGTGCCTTGTTTATGCACGTCGGGTCCATACATCTCCAGGGTCTCCGTCGACTCATCGGAAAAATCTGTCAATTCCGGCACACTGACCTGCATTTCATAGGCCATTTCATATTGCGAAATGCGTGTGGAAATCTCGGGATCACCGTATTCCTTCAACGTGATTTCGTTTAATTTTGCCAGATCATCCATCATATCCCGTCGAAGCTCGCGG
>JAABVD010000126.1 GCA_014529615.1 Opitutia bacterium | reverse complement strand
GACATTGTCCTGGTAATATGCCCGTTGCCGATGCCTTTGCCCCTGAGTGGGATTCAGATCCCACTGAACGGATTCGTGATCGACCTCCACATTGTGGCGGCGCAATTCCTTGTAGGCCTCCGGCTGGTTTTCCAAATCCTCATTCCGCAAGGGTTGGATTTGCAGATCCTTTTTCAGGTAGGATTCGGCGTAGCGAGGGATGGGGTCATAGGGTGGATGGGGCCCCGGGAAGCCGATTTCAAGGAATAAAGGGGAGGATTTCGGCTTGCTCTTCAACCACCATATGGCCAAGTCTCCGACAAAGAAATCGGAGTGACTGTCTTCCGGCAAATCCCATTCGAATGCTCCCAATCGTTTAGCGTAATCGGACCTTTTCCGGTAACTTTCCCTCTGTTGCTTGACCAGTCCACGAAATCGCAAGGCCTTATCCCATTCATCAAAATAGTAGCGCTCTTCCAGGTAACGGTCCTTGTTTTCTACCACATAGCGTTCGTGAAACCCCATCGAGGTGTGGTAGGGGTAGGTGTGCATCTTTCCTATGTTGACGCACTTGTACCCGGCTTCCGCCAGGTTTTCCACCCAACTGTGACGCCATAGGTCGGCATTTTTTAAAACGCCATAAGTGTGAGGGTAGTAGCCGGTAAATAAACTGGCCCGCGACGGCGCGCAACTGGCCGCGGTGATGTGACAATTGGTAAAGGTGATCCCCTCCTCCACCAGCCGGTCCAGGTTGGGAGTTTCCATATAATCGTAACCCAGAGCGCGAATGGTATCCATGCGCTGCTGGTCCGTAATGATAAAAACGATATTGGGGCGAGTTTCCGTCTCGCCGGAAGATGGGGTGGAAGAGGAATCAGTCACGGTTCAAAACTGTTGGGCATTCCAGTAAGGATGACCCCATTCGCCAAGATTATATTTTTTGATTTCTCATCACTCCACCCTTGAGGGGGAGGCGCACTGGGTCCCGATCGGCCCTGAAATTGAACCCCAACGGGGTTCCACAAATCACATCCTGGAAACTTTTGCATTTTCTCAGGGCCCAAACAGCCCGGGCAGGAAGTGGGAAATAATGGGAAAGTAGGTGATCAACAACACTCCCACCAGCAGGACAAAGAACACCGGCAGGGAAAATTTCACCACATCCAGTATGGGCTTGTTGAACCGGTAGGAGGAAATAAAGAGGTTGATCCCGACCGGTGGGGTGAGAAATCCGAGTTCCAGGTTGGCCAGGATGATGATCCCCAGATGCATGGGATGAATATCGAAGGCCGCTCCCACCGGAAGCAACAAGGGAGTGATGACGATGATGGCGGCAAAAATATCCATCAGACACCCGATCACGATGAGAAACAGGTTGAGAGAGAGGAGAAAGAGGAATTTCGACTCAATACTTTCACTCAACCAGATGGCCGTGTTGTCGGGGACGTGCTCGGTGATCAAATAGTTGGTACATCCCATGGCCGTCCCCAGGATGACCAGGACGCCCCCCACCAGTAATCCGCACTCCGACAAGGACTTTCTCAGCGAAGTTTTGAACTTCAGCTCCCGATGCACAAACGCTTCGATGACAAAGGCGTAAAAGGCGGTTGCCGCGGCGGCGTTCACGGGGAGGGCAAATCCGCCAAAGATCAGCACGATAGGTATGATGGGCAGGACCAGTTCCCATTTGGCCTCCCATGTGGCCCGCAGCGCTTCTCTCAGACAAAAAGTCTCTCGCTGCCCCCCGGATTTACGCACCAGGTAGACCGCCCAGATGCAGGTGAGCACAAGCATGAGAAGGCCCGGAATTATTCCCCCGAGAAACATTTCGTTCATACCCACTCCGGACACGATCGAGTACACGATCAGGGGTAGACAGGGCGGAAAGAGAATACCAAGGGAGCCGGCTCCCGTGAGCAAACCGATAGCCTCGTTCTCCCGGTAACGGCCTGCTATCAGCACCGGGAGCAATATTCCCCCCAGGGCGAGAATGGTCACCCCCGAACCCCCCGTGAAGGCGGTAAAAAACGCGCAGGCCAGGATGGCCACAATGCCTTCGCCGCCGCGGATTTGTTTGGCCCAGGCGTGAAAGAAATTAACCAGGCGCTGCGAGGCATCGCTGTAGGCCAGAAAAAACCCCGTCAAGGTAAACAGGGGCAAGGTGGCCAAAAGCGGATTGGTCACTTGGTCGTAATGATCGAGGGACACCGAGGCGACGGGATCTCCTTGCCCCCAGAAGAGCAATACGGCGGCGCCGCCTATGGCCACAAAGATGGGCGTGCCCAGGAGTGTGGCCAATCCCAAAACGGCCAAGTAGGGCCAAACGATTTTCGGCGCCTCGGCCGGTTGCTGCCAAACGATGACCATCATTGCCACCAGCACACCGGCCGTTAGGAATCCTTTCGGAAGGGTAGTCGCGTTTCGCAGAAACAACCGCAGGGCAATCCCGAAAAACCCGATGGGAAGAAAGGCCTGAAACCACCAGAAAGGAATACCTATGGGCAATTTTTCACCAAATTCCCGCTCCGCCGCCACAAATTCGAGTGAGGCTATCCCCAGCCAAAAGGACAGGCCGATCCCGATAAATCCGGTAAATAATTTAATCCCGCTGCGATATTTCTCCGGCAATAAATCCCGGATGCTGACGATGGCCAGGAGTTTTTCCTCACGCGCGGCTATCAAACCCCCCGCCATCCCCAAAACCAGGGTGATGTGCCGAATCAGGTTTTCCGCCCCTGCAACACGGTATTTTCCCAGGACTCCCTGGACCACGGACAACTCCGATACCCCGATGAGCATCAGGGAAAATAAACAACAGTAGAGAAAGAAATTCTCCAACTGGTGAATCCATTTCAACCATCCATATTCCCCGGAATGGAAAAATGAAATGACCCGTTTCATGGAAAGTTATCCCCGAACTGCGAGGCTATTGAGCAGAACCCTCGTTCCTGAATTCCCTCAGTTTCCGCATCACAATATCGTAGACATCTTCCGGCACGATTTCCCCCCGAATATTCGATTGATTGAGGTCCACTTCCTTCCTCCAGGAGGCCCGTTGCTCATCCGTCAAGGTGTTGATGACCAAGCCCTGTTTTTCCACCATGGCTTGAATGGACTCTTCGTCCTCTTTCCGGCTGGCTTGCCGGACCCTTTTCCCCATCTCCACCGAGGTCTGCTTCAGGTAGGCCTGAGTTTTCTGAGGCAACCGGTCCCAGGTCCTCTTTGTCAATACCATAGCGCCCACGACCGGCACCCACTTCAAATCCAGCATGAAACCGGTCTCGGGGGCAAGTTGGGTGGCATTGGCTAAAAAGGGCGGAGCTGGAACTGCTTCTATCATGCCATTTTTCAGGGCCAGCAACGTTTTACTCGAGTCCAAGGTGACTGGAGTATAGTAATTTTTGAGCAACTCAGTGGCCTTGGGCGTGCCCAGAGAAGCGCCTACCCGCATCGATTTCAGGTCCTCGATATGGGCAATCGGTTTTTTGGAGAAAAACCGGGCCCAACCGGCATCCCCCCAGAATAAAACGACGTAGCCTTTACCCAGAAAAAGGCTCTCCAGGTTTTCCATCAGGGCTGATCTGACGAAATCGACCTCTTCCCAGTTGCGAAACGCCATCGGCATCAATTGCAAGGCGGTAACGGACTCGTCGATCTGGGCCAAACCGATAGCTGAAAGCATGGCGCCTTGCAGTTGGTTGATGCGCATGCGTTTGACGATGGCAACTTCACCACCCTGGGTGCCGGCGTAGATATTCATGCGCACGGGTTCTTCCGGAGCGCTGGCCCATTGGGCGTTCAATTCCTCGAGGAAATTGTGAAAGGATGTTCCGCGTGGCGCTACCGTAGCCACCTTGATGGTGACGGCCTCCAAACAGGCAGACGCCAGGACCATTCCGAATAAAACGATAAGGAGTTTACTACGGGTTGAATTTTTCATTTTTGCTAAGGGGATCGAGGGGCGGGAGAAAGTAATCATCCACGTGATCCAGAAGCCATTGGCCATACTCCTGCATCAGGACATTGGATAAGGTAAGTTCCGGTATACCCTTGGGATCAATACCCAATGCCGTATTCAGCACTTGAATAAACTCCTCTCGTCGTTCTGTCGGCACACAAACCGAGGTGGCGTAGGAAATGTAGGGAGCCGCATCAAACCCTCCCGATAGGGCCACGGCTTTCTTGAAGTGGTCATAAGCCCGATCCTCCGGGTTGCCCTCTTTGGCCAGCCGCACCATTTCGTAGCTGATCAGGAGACTGTGGATGGCGCCGTTTTCAAAATTTTCATCCAATTCGAGGACTCGATCCACCAGCACGTCGATTTTGGGCAGATCGGCCAAGAGGAAGGCGTCCGTCATGTCCACATTTACCGCGCTGGCCCAGGAAGCCGCAGTCCAGTAAAGCAATCCGACCCCTCCTGTGTCCACCTGCCGCACGGCTGCCCGCGGATCGGCCTTGAAGGATGGCCCAAATCCCGGAAACTTGGCCTCCAGGCCTCGCATCCCGTAGTCCCTGGCCCGAAGAAAGAGTTTTTTGCTCCGCAGTTCCAATTCGCGAGCCCGGTAATAGTCTGCCGACCGCATTTTTACCGCCTCCAAATAAACGAAGGCATAGGCGTACTGGGTGAAGCCCTCCGAGGTAGCCAACAGCAGGCCGATGTGTTCGGGCTGTTCCGCCAGGACAGACTCCATAAACTTGAGCCCGAAGGGCAGGGCATTGGCCACCAATTCGGGATCCTCATCCGAGGTAAAGGTGGCGCCGGTTTCGGCCAGGATGTCGCCAACCTGGTTTATCGCCATTTCGCGCAGGGAACAACCACCGCAAAGGAAAAGCAGGCCCATCCAAATTATCCAGGGCTTCCGCTCAACCAGTTGTTCAATTCTGATTTGCATCCTCCTTCCTGGAAATAAGGAGACCACGAATTACACGGTTTGACACGGATTATTTTCATTCCTGATTCCTATTTCCTTTTCCGTGGTTATTCCTATAGCATCGTCTCCTTGCGGCTTATTTTTGATTCCTGTTCCGCCACATCAAACTCCACTCGCCATTATGAAACAATTTATCCCGATACTGCTAACCCTATTCCTTGGCTCCGGGCTCCTCGCCCAGGATTCCACCAACTTTCCCACCTTGGGGAAAATTGTCAAATACCACGACGACCTGGATCATCTCCTGGAACCCGATACTCCCATACAGGTGATCACCTCGGGGTTTACCTGGTCGGAGGGACCGGCCTGGAACAAAGAGGGGCAATTCCTGGCATTTTCGGAAATTCCCAGCAATACCGTTATGAAATGGGTTGAGGGAAAGGGGGTAAGCGCCTGGTTTTCCCCATCGGGTTACACCGGTATCACCGATTACGGCCGGGAACCAGGCAGCAATGGACTGATGTTCGATCCGGAAGGCCGTCTCATTTCATGTGAACACGGCGACCGGCGTCTATCTATTATGATCCATGACGGGGGCAAACGCACCCTGGCAGACAACTACAAGGGCAAGCGTTTCAACAGCCCCAATGACGTGACCCGAGCCTCCAATGGGAACCTGTATTTCACCGATCCTCCCTATGGCTTGCCGGACAGGTTTACCGATCCCCGCCGGGAAATGGATTACTGTGGCGTCTACCTGCTGCGCCCCTCGGGAGAAGTCGTCCTGCTCACCAAGGATATCGAACGCCCCAACGGAATCGGACTTTCACCCGACGAAAAAACCCTCTATGTGGCCCAGTCACATCCCGATATCCCAACCTATACTGCTTTTCCCATCAAGTCCGATGGAACCATCAGCGAGGGCCGGCTCTTCTACGACGCTTCCCCCCATCAGGGCCCCGAAGTAAAAGGCCTGCCCGATGGACTGGCCGTGGATGCCGAGGGGAATATCTGGGCCTCCGGGCCTGGTGGCATTCTCGTTTTCAATCCGGAGGCTACGCTGCTCGGCCACATTCTGACCGGTGAATCCACCAGCAATTGCACCTTCGGCGGATCTGACGGATCCATGCTGTTTATCACTGCCGATACTTACGTCTTGCGGGTGCAAACCAAGGCCAAGGGCTTGGGATTTTAACCACGGATGGGCACGGATAGAAAAATTAGCCACAAAAAGCAAAAATTTCCTGGTTTCTGACCTTGGCGCCCTCCGTTAACGCCTCTTTCCCTCTCAGCAACTCAGCAACTCAGAATCTCGGAAACTCCCCCCAATTCCTAATTCCTAATTCTTTCTCCCCAATCCTTCTTCTTATGGACAAGATAAACGAAACTGAAGTACCGGCCCAACACAGGCGATCTCCGAAGGGCTCATTCGAGATGACCAGCAAACACATTTCCATGGGAATGCGCGGTGATGAAAGTTATATCACCGGACCCTGGGAGGGCGGCCCGCCCTTTGATGTCGAACTGACCCGAATACCGCCTGGGAAAAAGAACTACCCTTACCATTTCCATGCCTGTCAGTGGGAATACTATATTTTTCTTTCCGGATCGGGAAAATTCCGGGACGAAAAAGATGAATGGCACGCTATCCAGGCTGGGGATCATTTCCAGTTTGCTGCCGGTCAAGCCCACCAGATCCTGAACGACGGCGATACCGACCTGGTATTTTACGTAATTGCCGACAACACTCGGGTGGAAGTCGTCACCTACCCGGACACGGGAAAGACGCTCCTATTGCCCGACCTGAAACTTGGTTATATGCAAAAAGCAGGTTACTACGACAACGAGGAATAGCGGTCGATCGCTACCCAGCGCGCCTGCCTCTAAACGGCAGAGCCGGAGGCTCATGCCCTACCTGACAATGGTAGGGCGACGGCGTCCCGCCGCGCCGGTGGAA
>JAABVD010000125.1:5772-12596 GCA_014529615.1 Opitutia bacterium | reverse complement strand
CTCATGCTCTGGAATTCCAATTATGTGGAAAAGGCATCCCACGGCTGGACCCGCACAACCCTGCAGGCAGCTGTGAGCAAGGACGGAGGCACATCCTGGAGCACTCCCAAAGCATTGGAGGTGGACCGCGAGTATCAATGGGCCTACCCGGGGTTGTTGTGGAAAGATGGCTACGCTTTAATCCATTACTACCGGGGTCCGGCCTTTGCTGGGGGTCGGGAAATGGTTTTGGCTCGCGTGCCCGTCGATTGGTTTTATTCGACCGAAGGATCGGAAAATGTGACGAGGTTTTGAGGAAAGTGAATGATGCTGCAATTTTTTCGTAGGAGCGGCTTTTCACCGCGATCATGTCGAAGTCGGTCCAATCGCGGCGTAAAGCCGCTCCTACAATTTTTTTTCTGCCTTCTTCCCTCAGCCTTCTGCCTTGCCCAGGAGAAGCCCATGAACGTGTTGCTGCTGTTGATCGACGACACCAGCCCGATATATAACAGCGTCTTGCAGGACAGTGGGGTCAGCACCCCCAATCTCGAACGATTAGCCAGGCAAAGCACCTGGTTTTCCAGGGGTTATACGTATCCCGGGTGCTGCATATCGAGAACGGCGTTTTTAACCGGACTTCGGCCTTCGACAACAGGTGTGTACTACAATGGTCAGAACTTCCGGCAGGTCGAAGGGTGGGTGAGTAAAGTCGAGTCTCTCCCGGCCAGGTTCAAACGGGCCGGATATCTGACGGCTGGATACGGGAAAATTTTTCACAACCGCTATCAGGAATGGGATGAGCATTCCTGGTCGGAGGGACATGTCGTTCATTATTCGAATGAAGCCGAGAAAGAGCTGCTCAATCACATTATCCCGGGCACGCTAACGGAAATTCCCGAGGGTCCGGGCAATTACACCTGGGGAATTCTGCCGGACGATTGGGACCGTGACGATTTATCGAAAATGTCGCAAGACCGGCACAATGCCAAACGGGCAGTTGACTTCCTGAGTCAAGATCGCAACAAGCCCTTCTTACTGGCCTTCGGATGCTGGCGTCCCCACGTGCATTGGACGGTGCCCCAACGATACTACGATTTGTATCCCCTGGAAGACATTGAGATACCTGCGGGATTTCGTGCAGATGATTTGGAAGATATTCCAAAACCCGGTCGTTGGATTGCAACGCACCGTGGATTTCACGAAAAGATAGTAAGGAGCGCCCTGTGGAAGCGGGCCTTACAGGGCCTGTTCGCAGCGACTACCTTTGCTGACGAACAAATTGGCCGCGTATTGAATGCCTTGGAAAACAGCCCGTATTCCGACAACACGATTGTGGTGTTTGCGGGGGATAACGGCTGGCACACGGGGCAGAAAAATCACTGGTCCAAATTTGTGTTATGGGAGATGGCGACGAGAGTGCCTTACTCCATTCGCGTACCCGGAATGAAACCGCAAGTTTCCAATACCCCGGTGAGTTTGTTGGATCTATATCCGACCTTGTTATCCTTGACCGGTTTGTCTGGGCCGGAAACCCATGAACTGGAAGGTATCGACTTGAGTCCGGTCCTAAGTGGCGCCTCTTCCGAAAGAGGTAAACCGGTTGTATTGAGTTATGGCTGGCAGAATCACGCCGTGCGGGACGACCGTTTTCGATATATCCGCTATCGAAACGGCGATGAAGAACTTTACGACCATGCAAATGATCCTCACGAGTGGACCAACTTGGCCTCTCTGCCTCGGTTTCAAGGTGTCAAGGACAGGTTGGCCAAGTCTTTTCCCAAAGTGAATGCCGAGGAGGTGCCGCTGGTTGGAGCCGATATCAACGTCTTCGAGGACGAGGCATTTGAGTAGGGTTTAGGGCAGATTCATACTGAAATTTCTGAGGGATTGGCCCGGGTTTAAGGCTGCCTTGTTGGAAATATAGGCAAGTTATATGGCTTGGATGTATTTGGCTGGTAGATTAATAGTCGGAGAAATCGTATTATGGATTATGTACCGGCTTCTTGGATTATTCAGTATTGTTGTCCCACAGCTGATAGGGATTACACCAAACCTTTACCCTGATGCGCCTTCGGCTCCCATCGGGTTGTCGGCCATTCCCGAATCGGGTTCCTCTTTTCTCATAGCCTGGGTGGATAACTCAAACAATGAGGACGGATTCCGCATTGAGCGGCGCTTGCCAAAAGGTGACTGGCGGTCGGAAGGAGTAGCGCCCGCAAACGGCGCCAGCTTTATCAGCGCCGGTTGCCGGGCCTATACCGATTACGAGCACCGGGTGATTGCTTTTAATGACCATGGCGAAACCGTTTCGGAGCCGGTTTCCGGGACAACCTTGGCTTTACTCAATCAACGCAGAGGACGTGTTATCGAGGCCGGAAGCGCACGGCAAAGCGAGGGCGCGTTTGTCAAACTCGAGAATGGAAACCTGGAACTTTATTACAGCGACATGGTTACGGTGAGTGACTTGGCTGAGGCGCGCATTAGCAAAAAGGTTTCCAGCGACGGCGGGGAAACCTGGGGAAAGCCGGAAGTGGTCTTCGTCGAAAAGGGGATGGCCCTGTTCCTCGCCAGCATTTTGCGTTTGGGGGATGGGAACATCGCCATCTCCTATGCGCGTCGTGTCCCCGGTGAATGGTATTCCAAACGTGTGGTTCGCATTTCTGAAGATGAAGGTGAGACTTGGGGTGAGGAGATTGCGGTTAGCGATGGCGCTTACAATTACCACACCGGCTCGCATGATCGTTTTTACAGGCTTGGCAACGACGACCTCATTATTCTGGTTCATTCGGTCAAAGGCGACCCGGCTCGGCCCCGTCAGTTGGTGACGGATGTTTTCGGGTCTATCGACCACGGGAAAAGTTGGGAACGCTGGACCGAGGAATCATTGGACGTTCCGGTGAATCCGTTTGGGCATGGCGAATACGGATTATGGGAGTGCGCCATTGCCGAATTGGGCAACGATGAGATTCTCATGTATGGCCGGAACGCCACCGGTTGGATCTACAGTTGCCGGTCCCAAGATAACGGGCGCTCCTGGTCCGAGCCGGAACAGACGGACATCCGAAATCCTCTGGCGCCGCCTTACCTGAAAAACATTCCCGGCACTTCGACGCTTCTGCTGCTTTCTACCACCATGGTGGATGCCAAAGCTCGATTGTTAGGCGATCGTTATGTGCTGGCCTCGCGCATCAGTGAAGACGGTGGCCTGACCTGGAAGAACCACAAGGAGATCGAATATCACACCCATGATATGTGGTATGACTATCCCAATGTCCTGTTCGACGGAGACTTTGTCCACCTGTCCTACCGCATGATCGAGCTCACCCCGACCAAGCGCTGGGACCGCGTGAACCTGGGTTATCTGAAGTTGCCGCTGATATGGTTTTTTGAGTAATGATTTTAGGTTGTAGGAGGAGCGGCTTTTCGCCGCGATTGCTTCGATGCTGTTTCGTGGGATCGCGGCGTAAAGCCGCTCCTATATTTTCATGTTGGGAACTTGTAGAATTAGTAGATCGGTCTAAAGAGATATGAAGCTTCGATGGATCTATTGTTGGATTGGATCATGCAAAGGAAGGTTTTGATTCTCCATTTGGCAATTGCGGCTGTTTTTACATTACGAGTGAGTTACGGTCATGATTTCGACCCCGTCGACTGGGCCTTGGGCGGTCTTCGCGGCCAGGTGATAGCGCCTTCAACAGACCAGTATCCTTTTCAGTCCGAGGGGACGACCGTGAAGTTGAAAGACGGCACCCTGATCCATGCTTTCAACCTGCGCTTTGGGGAGGAGGATATGAGCAACTGGCACGCCCACTATGCTCGCACCGTGATCGGCAAAGTGGAGTCCGGAGACGGTGGTAAAACCTGGAGTGAGCCGGAGGTGATGTTTGAGAGCAACACCGGCATCAACGCCTCGCATCCTGCCTTGCGGCGCCTCGCCAACGGTGAATTGGGAGCGACCTACCAGCGCATCAACACCAAACCGATCGATCAGTGGGACAGCGGGAACTGGCTCAAATCACTCACCAATGCCGACAAGATTTTCCGTTATTCCAAGGATGAAGGGAAGACCTGGTCGAAGGAGATTCTCATCTCTCCACCCACTGGTTATTGGACGAGTGGACACGACCGCTTACTCGTCCACTCGAGCGACCGGCTCATTCAGCCACTGCACACCCAGGCCAACTTCGATAAGGGTATCCACAACGTTGTGGCTACGAAAGTGGCTTGGTCGGATGACCACGGCAGAACCTGGAATTTGGGCGAGCAACTCCTGGAGGTGCGTAAACTGGCGACGGGATACAGGAACATCCGCATATCCAACTTCCACGAAGTGGCGATTGCGGAAAGGGCCGACGGATCGATCTACATGATCGGCCGGACCTCCGCAGGCAGGCTCTACCAATCCGAGTCTTTCGACCGGGGAGAGACTTGGACCACACCCAGCCCAACTGAATTGTATTCCTCCGAGGCGCCTCCCAACATCGAGCGGATTCCCGGGACAGACGATATACTGCTCATGTGGAACAGCCAGAGCGTCTACAACACGCATTCACACCTGGGACAACGGTTGACCCTGGCTTCGATGATCAGCAGCGATGGCGGGAAGACATGGAACCACTACCGTGAATTTCTCACCATTCCCGCATATGAGATCGGAGCCGAAACTTTTAACCGGAACGGGGTCAGTTATCCCTCCATTTTCTTTGACGAAGGTTGGGCTCACATCGGTTATTGGGGCCGCGCCTGGATCGATGGCAGATCCTACGATCAGCAGTACATGGCCGCAGCGCCGATTTCATATTTCTATTCCTTGGAAGAGCACCAGCCCGATTCGGTGGATTGATTCAAGTAAGGGTCTCCACTCTCAGGCCATTTATCGTTCGGAAATGTTTTTCATCCTGCCGGCCTACCAGTACACCGTAGTCCAGGGATAGAGCGATGGCAGCTATCTGTAGATCATTTTGAGGAATGAGTTGCCCATTACTTCTAAGCTCAATGTAGAGGTCCGCATAAATTTCTGCTGCTTCCGGCGAAAAAGGTTCGAAAGTACTAACAAGACGGATGCGCTCCAGCAAGCCTCTGCGGCGAGCTGCCCGTTTTGCAGAGGAGGCGAGCCTCACACCGATTAAGGCTTCAGCCCAAACGATTGCCGGGAGCACGACTGGCTCATTGGCAAATCCCAGGTCCTTGGCAACAACGCGGGACCGATCCATCTGAACGAGAGCGGAGGTGTCGATTACGAGTCCCATGGATTGTCCGGCAGGCTGTCTTCATGGCTGATGCTGGCCAGGTCAGATGCGAAGTCTTCATCCAGTTTCAAGTTCTGCCAGGCCTCCACAAACTCCGCAACCGTCAGGCGGGAGGCGCCCGGTGGGGGCGAGAGCGTAGCGATCGGCTTATTATTCTTGTAAATGAGGATAGATTCCCCGGTATACCTGACCCGAGCCAGGCATTCGCCAAAACTGCGGACCGCTTCCGTGCTGGAAATTTTTTTCATGATGCAGTTCATAATTATGTAAAATACATAAAACTGTAATTCAAGCCTATTTTTCGGGGATACAAAGCCATTCCTCGAAATCCGTTAAAATGGTGGGGTAAGGAGAGGGGTCCTTACTCGGGGTTGGGGATAGGTAACTGAGCGCCGACTTCGCGCTTCCAGTTTTCCAGCTCGATGGCCAGTTTGCCGGCCATTCTCGAGTGACTCTCGCTCAGGTCAGTGGTTTCACCCGGGTCCTCGGCCAGGTTGTAGAGTTCGAGGTGTCCGGTTTCGTAGAATTGGATGAGTTTCCAGTCTCCCGATCGCATAGCGGTTGACGGCGATGCATTCAACCCTCCGAAGGCTCTGCGGTAGTGGGGCCAATGCCAGAAACGGGTAGGGGATGGGGCCGTTTTTTCGTGCAGGAGTGCATCGACCAAACTGATACCGTCGAGATGCCGATCTCCAAGAGAGATGCCCGCCAGTTCGAGTTGGGTCGGGTAAAGGTCCAGATGGGCGATGGTAACCTGGTCGGTGCGATAACCCGGCTCGATTTTTCCCGGCCAGCGAACTATCATGGGCACCCGGATTCCTCCTTCGAAGAGGCTGGCTTTTCCATCCCGCAGAGGTTCGTTGAAAGCTACCCGGTCCTCCTCCGAAAAGCCCAGGAAACCGCCGTTGTCCGAAAAGAAAATGACCAGTGTGTCTTCCGCTTTGCCGGACTGTTCGAGCGCCCGTAATATTTCGCCGGTCGCAGTATCAATCTGTTCAGTGATGGCGGCGTAGTCGGGATTGTATTTCGAGTTCTTTCCCAGTAGTTTTTGGTATTTCGCCTGGATTTCGGGATAAGGTTTAAGGGGGATATGCGGCCAATGAAAATTGACGTGAAGCAAAAATGGCTGGTTTCGTTTCCTTTTCACATACCGAACAGCTTCCGAGGTCATGGCTTCGTTCGATCCGGGAAAGTGAGCGATGCCATACCGTTCGGCCTCGTCGGTGAGGTTCCATTTGCCCAGCAACAGGCAATCATAACCAACGGATTGTAAGTCCTTGAACAGGTTGGGGACAGCCGGTGACACAGACGTTTTAATCGGTGGATGCAAAAGGGCCCGATTGGACTGGTCGTCTTCCAGGTAACTGGGTTGCCCGGTGGTCTTCAATCGGGCCGGATATTTCCCGAATATGCCGGCCACCCGGGATGGCAGGCAAATGGGTGAAGCGGCGTAGGCTTGGGTAAAGAGAATCCCTTCTCTGGCCAATTGATCTATGTGCGGTGTCTGATGTAACGGGTTGCCGTAGCAGGCCAGGTCCGACCACCCCATGTCGTCTGTGTGGATAACCAGAAAATTTGGAGGAGTTGCTTTGAGGG
>JAABVD010000125.1:0-5727 GCA_014529615.1 Opitutia bacterium | reverse complement strand
CGACCCCTTCCCGCCGCGATGTCCAAGTCCGCTCCAGCGCCGATCATTCCGTTGCTCAGAAAAAATTAATGAAATATGTAAGCAAGGTATTGTCCAAGGTTTCCGGAATGTATATTCTTTAAACCTCCCCGGTAGCATCGTAATTCTCGAGTAGTATTGACCAAATAAAGTACATGAAATTCACCTGTCCCAGGTCCATCTTATCTTGGGCCGCATTGATTTGGATTATTCCCGCCATTCCAATCCTGGCCCAGGATAGGCCGAATATACTACTGATTACAGCCGACGATATGAATTGGGATTCTGTTGGTATCTATGGAAGCCCGATGGAGAACCCGACGCCGCATCTCGACCAATTGGCTCGTGAGGGCATGTATTTCAAATATGCTCATGTCAATGTGGCCGTTTGCGCTCCTAGTCGATCCATAATCATGATGGATAGCGAAACCAGAACCCTGTCGGCGCTCCTCAAGAGGAACGGGTATTTGGTGGGAATAATTGACAAGGTGGGTCACCTGAAGCCTCGCGAACTTTTTGAGTGGGACTATGTAAAAGATGCAATTGATACGGGTCACGGGCGGGCCCCCAGTCTGTTTAAAATGCACACCGCTGAATTCCTGGCCAATGCCGCAACTGAGAAGAAGCCCTTCTTCCTGATGGCCAATTCCCGCGACCCGCACCGGCCTTTTGCAGGCAGCTATCAGGAATGGCAGTATTTGAATGAACCTAAAAACAGCGACGAGGCCAATTTCGGCCAGCCGCCGGAAAAAATAGCTGCTATTGAAACTCCCAGTCATGTCTATGAAACAGGTGAGGCTCCCGTTCCGGGATTTCTCGCCGATACGCCCGACTTGCGGGATGAAGTTTCCGATTATTACAGCTCTGTGCGGCGCTGCGACGATACGGTGGGCGCCGTTTTGGAGGCGGTTGAGGAAGCCGGACAAACAGACAATACGCTGGTTTTGTTTCTGTCAGATAATGGCATGGCTTTCCCCTTTGCCAAGTTCAGTTGCTACGCCCACGGAACGCGGACGCCGATGATCGTGCGTTGGCCCGGAGTCATCGAGCCCGGTGGTGTCGATTTGAATAACCTGGTTTCGGGCATCGACATTACGCCCACTTTTCTGGAAGCAGCGGGTATTCGCGTTCCTCGTGAAATTGAAGGCCGGTCATTCCTGGCCTTGCTCAAAGGCCAGTCCGCAAAGGGATTCGACCGAGCATTCACTGCCTTTTACATCTCTGCCCTGGAAGAAGAAGTTCCGACCCGCGCCGTGCAGGAAAAACAATTCGGCTACATTTTCAATCTCTGGGCGGACGGAGCCTCCCAGGCTCAAGCGGAGTTTTACAAGGGCCTTGCTCTCAGGTCCATGATCGAAGCCGGCATGACGAATGCGGAGATTGCCAAGCGGGTCCTGTATTTCATGTTCCGGACCCGGGAGGAGCTGTATGACTTTGAGGCTGATCCGGATGGTCTGAACAACCTGGTCCATCACCCTTCGTATCAAGAAACCCTGGTCCGTTTGCGTCGGGAAATGTTGGATTGGATGAAGGATACGGAGGATCCGAAAACCGAGGATTATGAAGCCTATCTGAGGGGTGAGCACAAAGATTTTTCCGGTCCTCGGAATCCGGGAGAATTGCGCCGCATACGTGAGATATATGGAAGATACCAAGCCGGTGAATTTGATAATTGAAAATTGTAGGAGCGGCTTTATGCCGCGATCATCACCGACGTCCGAATCGCGGCATAAAGCCGCTCCAACATTACAAAGCAAGTACTATGAAACCGTTTACATATTTTCTTCTACTCATCCATCTTCCTTTACCCTTCGACCTTTTTGGCGTCCGCCCCAACATCATCTTCCTGTTTGCGGATGACATCCGGGCCGAGGCGATTTTTGAAATTGAGGGCGATGAGGTATCCACACCGAATCTGGATCGTCTGGGGCGCCAAGGGATTCGATTCACCAACGCTTACAGTATGGGAGCCTTGTCAGCGCCGGTTTGCCAGGCCAGCCGGGCCATGGTATTGACCGGCCGCGGAGTGTTTGAGCAGGAGCACCGTGGCATGCGGATTCCCGAAAGGATGACCACGTTGCCTGAAGCATTGAGGGCATCCGGCTACCAGACCTTCATCAGCGGCAAGTGGCATAATGACAGTGATTCTTTGTATCGATCATTTCAAAGAGGCGGAACGATTATCGGAAATCCCAAACCTCACCAGTGGGAGTTCTCGGCCAGGAATTTTGAGACGCGTAAGGGCTTTCAATATCAGGGCATTCATTCCACCGATTTGATCGTGAATGAAGCGATTGAATTCATGGACGCTTCCCCAAAGGAAGATCCGTTTTTTATCTACTTGGCCTTTAGCGCTGCGCATTGGCCCTGGGAAGCTCCCTGGCGTTGGATGTCTCAATACGATCCCAAGGACATGGACTTGACGGACAGTTTTCGCGGTCGGCATCCTTTCAATAATGGCGAGTTGGGGTCGAACGGTAGCACAACCGAAGTCAAATACATACCCTTTCCTCGTGATCCGGCTAAAGTTAAGGAAATCATGGCCGCCCACTACGCCATGATTTCACATATGGATGATGCGATAGGACGCCTGATGGAAGCCCTGCAGAAGCGAAGTCTTCTGCAAAACACCATTGTGGTATTTTCGGCCGACAACGGTTTGGGCCTCGGACAACACGGGCTGTTGGGAAAACAAAATATCTACGAGTGCGGAGTTCGCGTTCCTCTCCTCATGGCAGGACCGGGTGTGTCGGGAAAACAAACCTCTGAGGCCCTGGTCTATCTTTATGATATTTATCCGACACTTTGTGATTTGGTCGAAGTGGAAACGCCTGAATCCGTCACCGGAAAATCACTGAAGCCCGTTATTGATGGTGGTCAGCAAAGCGTTCGCGACTCCCTCTTGATAGTGTACAAGAACTATATGCGGGGCTTTCGTATGGGACCTTGGAAACTGCACCAATACCATGTTCGAGGTGATCGGAATGAGCTTCTCTTCAATGTTGAAGACGATCCCATCGAAAATCGCAATCTGGCTGATGATGAACGTTATGCTTCGGTCATGAGAAACCTGAAGCAGGTAATGCAGAAACGGATGAAAGAACTCGGCGATGGAGTCATCCTGGATGCGCCGGACTGGGGTGTGGAAGAAATTCCCGAACATCCGATCGAATTGGAATACTGGAAGAAATTGGAAGGTAAAACTCAAGGGTAGGAAAGGTATGTTGGGTGTACAAGAAAGTAGCGGTGGTCTTTTGGTAGGAGCCGCGAAAAATACTGCATCGAAATCGCGGCGTAAAGCCGCTCCTACATATGAAATCCAGTTCTATGAATTTTAGTAAACTCCTACTTCTTCTCGGTCTTCAAGGCTTGGCTGTTGGTTTGGCCTCCGCCAAGCCCAACGTACTCTTCATATCGATTGATGATTTGCGCCCTGAACTGGGTTGTTACGGGGACGAGCACATTATCAGTCCGAATCTGGATAAACTGGCTTCCAGCGGCATGCTGTTCGAAAATGCTATCTGCCAGGAAGCGGTGTGCACTCCCTCTCGAGCCGTTGTTTTTACCGGGAAAAGGCCTGAATCAGTGGGCGTGATCCATTTGCGGGATCATTTTCGCACAAAACATCCCCATATCCTTACTTTGCCGCAATTGCTGCAAAAGCATGGTTACCGAACGCAAAGCCTGGGTAAGGTTCTGGGAACTTCGGATCCCAAGTCCTGGACCGAGCCAGGCATGAAGGATCCGAATCCCCGAAATTTGGTCAATTCGGCCCGGAAGTATGCTGATCCGGATAGGGTCAATGAAGTGCAGGCTGAGCATGAGGCGGCCATTAAAGCGGGCCTGACCGGTATCAAATTCGAACGGGCGGCGCGCGGCCCGGTTATGGAAATAGCCGATGTGGACGACGAAGCCTATTTTGACGGCCGTTTGGCGATGGCCGCTATTAAGGCGCTGAGGAGGCTGAAAGGCCTGGGGGATCCATTTTTCCTGGGAGTGGGTTTTACTAAACCGCACCTGCCGTTTAACGCCCCCAAGAAGTACTGGGATCTGTACGATGGAATGGAACTGCCCCCATTGACCAATGATTTTCATCCGAGCAAAGCGCCCTGGTTTGCCCTGGGCCGGAGCGCCGAGTTTCACGGATACGACGGTTCCCCTTCCGGTACGGTTCCAATGGAAATTGCCATGGATTATCGACGAGCATATTATGCCTGTATCAGTTATGTGGATGCGTTGATCGGAAAATTGTTGGATGAGCTGGATACGCTCGGATTGAGGAAAAGCACGTCGGTCATACTCTGGAGCGACCATGGCTTCAAACTGGGCGAGCACGATGCCTGGGGAAAATCGACCAATGTCGAACTGGATATCCGGGTGCCGCTCATGATTCGTGTTCCGGGAGAAAAGGGTGGAGTGGGTCGATCTCCAGCGCTCGTTGAGTTGGTGGACCTCTATCCCACGGTGTTGGACATTTTGAATTTGGAGGCGCCGCATGCCATGGAAGGCCTGAGCCTGTTACCACTATTGAGGGATCCGGATCGTCCCTGGAAGAAAGCAGCATTCAGTCAGTATCCGCGCAGTGTAGGTGAAGATGAACTGGAGCGCCGCGCCTGGGACCTGATGGGCTACACCATTCGGACCGGTCGTTACCGCTTGACCCGTTGGGATTCCGTTTATGTCGAAGGTCAGGTGGAAGGACTTGAACTCTATGACCACTCCGTGGATCCGGAAGAAAATTTCAATGTGGCCAGAGAATCCAGATATGCGCACATCGTAGCGGATCTTTCACACCGATTGGATCAAGGCTGGAAGGCGGCTTTACCGCAATGATTTTTCCTGAAGGGATTTGCCTGCATTGCTGGTGTAAAAAAATCGATCAATCCGCTTTTACAGAAACTGACCATCTTGCCATATCCTCTGCCACTTCCAGGTCATGGACTTCCTCCTCCGACATGGGCCGGCAATTGTGGGAAACGGGAAAGGAGCTTGGACCTTTCCCGCCGGATTCCTTGGGCGCTGGTTGCCGAGCTGTTTCCAGCCCTTTGCGTATCAAACGGTTGATGGCCTTGCTCATCGAGGTATCTTCAGCTTTAGCCAGGTTCTTGGTTGCCCGGTAGAGATCATCTTCTAAAGAAATGGTAAATCGCATAAACAATAACTGGTAAAGTGGTGAAAAATGCCAAGTCTCGAAATTCACCTGCTTGGAGGCTTTGGTTCGAATGCGCTATTGCAGTTTTTACACAGGTGGAATCAATGGAAAAATGATAGTTGGAAATCCTATTTTTTTTAGATGCCATGTAACAAGCCGATACCCTTGATAATGAGGCAGGTATTGATATTAGGCCTGATTCAGGTAGTTGGCTTGTTGAGCAGCAATCTATCAGCTCAACTGACCCAAGGCGCCGCTCCCAACGTGATCTTCATTCCAGCCGATGAACTGACCAACTGGGTGGGTTATCTGGATGGGTTTCCGGGCTATTCGGGCGAGGCGCACACACCGAATCTGAACCGGCTTGCGGCGCAAGGTGTAGCCTTTACCAAGGCCTATTGCAATTCACCCGCTTGTAGTCCATCGCGGGCCAGTTTTCTGTCGGGCCTCCAGCCTTCCACCTCTGGCGCCTATTTTGGGGAAAAGTTCCGAAAGGTCATGCCCAGGGTGATTACGCTTCCGCAATATTTTCGGGAACATGGTTACACCACTGTCGG
>JAABVD010000386.1 GCA_014529615.1 Opitutia bacterium | reverse complement strand
CACAACACGGCCCAAAGCCAAATGGACCTTTATCCCGGAAATGATCAAGAGTTTCAATATAGCCGTGCTGTTACCGTAAGGCAAGGAGCCCTCTCAATTTCCATCGGTGTTTCCGCCACTGTGCTCTGTGTCCGTTTATCCATCTCAACGGGAGGACGAGTTCCCAGGCGGGAAAAAAACCGGGGCTATTTGTAATAGCTCAAACATTCGATATCCCCCTCATCTCAATGGTGCCGGGGAGAATCGATTTCGGATGATTTGCTGTAACCCTCAGTTTGACAGGAAGATGCGGTGAAGGCTATTTTTCGGATCTTGTTCGGTACTCCCTCGCAATTTCCAATTTTCCAGCGCAGTACCATCTCTCCCCACCATCCGAGTGCGAATTGGCATCCAACAAATCGGTGGTGGCCTTCGGACCTTTTGACAATCATCTGCAATTGATTGCAAAACAACCCGTTAGTCTGCCGTGACAGATTCGAATACGCAAATTTTTACGCGCAACTTCTGCATAATTGCCCATATCGATCACGGCAAATCCACTCTGGCCGATCGCCTCCTGGAGTATACCGAGACCCTCGCTCCCAAGCAGATGCAGGACCAGGTTCTCGACAACATGGAACTCGAGCGCGAGCGTGGAATTACCATCAAGGCCCATGCTGTGCATATGCAACACCGAACCCAGGGAGGCGAAGAGTATGCCTTCAATTTGATAGATACTCCCGGGCACGTGGACTTTGCATATGAAGTTTCGCGCAGCTTGGCTGCCTGCGAGGGAGCGGTGCTTGTGGTCGATGCAACTCAGGGTGTCGAAGCGCAGACGGTGAGCAACCTGCTGCTGGCCATGGGTAACGATTTGGCGGTTATCCCTTGCATCAACAAAATCGATATGCCTGGTGCGCAGGAGGACAGCGTCCGCCAACAGATCGCCGGCCTGATCAGCGCCAAGGAGGGGCTCGGCATCGAAGAAGTAGCGGATGCAATTGTCGAGCGGGTCCCGCCCCCTTCAGGTGTGGAGGACGGTCCTTTGCGGGCACTAGTCTTCGACTCGCTCTACGACCAGTACCGGGGTGTCATCTGCTTCATTCGGGTGGTAGATGGGGAGATTCGCAAAGGCCGGAAGATACGTTTCCACTCCACAGGCAGGGAATACGAGGTGGAGGAGATCGGTCGGCTGCGAATCGAGCGGATTCCATGCGACTCCCTGCGGGCGGGAGATGTCGGGTATCTTATTGCCGGAGTGAAGGAGCTTTCAGAGGCCCGGGTAGGTGACACCGTTCTCGACTCGGAAGCAGAGACTTCCAATCCACTTCCGGGATACATGCCGCTCAAACCGATGGTGTTCAGCGGCGTATACCTTGATCGCTTGCGTCTGAATGACGCGGCCTTCACTTACGAACCGGAGACCTCCCCGGCTCTGGGGTTCGGTTTTCGCTGCGGATTCCTCGGACTTCTGCACATGGAGATCGTTCAGGAGAGACTCGACCGGGAGCATCGCATCGAAATCATCACCACCTTGCCGAACGTGCGCTACGAAGTAACCACAAGGAAAGGAGAGGTGGTGGAAGTCGACAATCCCTCCCGGCTGCCATCCCTGGGGGAGATTGGCGAGATCCGGGAACCGATGCTGGACGCGCAAATACTCGTTCCCAGCCAGTATATCGGCGGTGCCATGCAGGTGGCAGAAGACCGTCGCGGTTCGTACGTCAACACGGAGTATCTGGATGGAAGCCGGGCGCTTCTTCATTACGAGCTCCCTCTCGCAGAAGTCGTCGTCGATTTCTACGACCGGCTGAAGTCGGTGTCTCGGGGGTACGCATCGTTGGACTACGATCACAAGGAGATGCGGGCAGGGCCCCTGCAGCGGGTCGACGTGCTTATCAACGGAGACCTGATGGACGCTTTGGCGGTGATTATTCATCGAGACAAGGCACAGGACTGGGGGCGCCGGTTGTGCACCAAGCTCAAAGAGCTGATCCCTCGGCAGATGTTCGAGGTGATTATCCAGGCAGCGATCGGCAGCAAGGTCATCGCGCGGGAGACCGTAAGGCCTTTCCGCAAAAACGTGATCGCCAAGTGCTACGGCGGTGATGTGACGCGGAAGCGCAAGTTGCTTGAGCGCCAGAAGGAGGGAAAGAAACGGATGAAACAGTTTGGCAACGTCGAAATCCCTCAGGAGGCCTTCCTGGCGGCACTCAGAATCGAGGACTGATGGCGGCGCGAGGGAGACCGGGTGCCAGCAGGCCCGGTACAGCCCAAAAACGAAAGCCCCCGGGAAAGCTTGTTCAAAGGAAGACCCA
>JAABVD010000124.1 GCA_014529615.1 Opitutia bacterium | reverse complement strand
GATTTCCCGGCGGTTCAGGAGCAGTTTTCGCGGTCTGCGAGGGGCGTGGTTGTTCAGGTTGCCATGGGAGTATTCCGCAATATGGGCGTGGTAGAGAAATACTTCGTTATTATCAAACCGGCAAAATGCATCGTTGATTTGCGCGTTGTGCTCCCGAATGGATTTCACCTCCGTTCCTCGCAGAACAATCCCCGCCTCAAATCTCTCCCCCACCACGAAATTCCGAAATGCCTTGGCATTGCGAATTTCGGAAATGCGAATTTTGCCTGTCTTCTTTTTGGCCATGGCAGGGAATCGGTTGCATTTTAGTCAAAAAAGTCCCCTCCCTACAAGGGCCATGCCGCCGGAAACTTACTCGGCCAGTTCGTAGCTGATCTTCCCCTCGATAATCTCTTTCAGGGCGATGTCTTCCGGATCCAGCCGCTCCAAGGATTCAATCAACGGCTTCTGACCAAATTTGAGTTGCTTCACGCGACGGGAAACCAGATTGACCAATATGTTTGGATCGGGGATTATTTCGTGAGCTGCTTTAAGATAATCGTCTCGCACGGGAGGTCTGGTAAAAAATTAGGGAGCTTATGGGGTTGTTGGGGTCGATTTATGAGAAGCCAGCCAGCCTGCCTTCTCTTTTGGGGTTTGGCAATTGGTTTTTTCACCAATAAAACAACCCTGTAAACACCAAACTGCTTCGCATCATGAACATTGCCTGGACCACCACCGCATCCCGCGATGAAGCCGAAAAATTGGCCCGGCTGGCCGTGGAAGAGGGCCTGGCTGCCTGTGTGCAGATAGAGGGGCCCATAACTTCATTCTACCGGTGGGAAGGATCCGTGGAAAAAGCCGGTGAATTCCGCCTCACTTTCAAAGTGTTGCGAAAAAATGTCTTGGCGCTCAAGCCCCTGGTCCACCGAAATCATCCCTATGAGACGCCGCAATGGACTGTGGCCGACCTCGCCGACGTAGGCGAACCCTACCGAAAATGGGCCGAATCCTCCTCCCGGGAATTGAACATGGATTAGCAGGATAGACAGGATGAAAGGCGCAAAGAAAGGCACAGAGGCACAAAGGCACAAAGGGGGAAGCGCCCAGGGGCGCAGGGGGAGAAGGAGAGAGATCGTGATCACGATTAAGTGTGGAGGGAGGGCCCGATCGATTTGGGGTGTTGGCTGTAGGAGCGGCTTTACGCCGCGATCCCATGGAAGCGCCTCGCCGCAATCGGGGGATAAACCCCCTCCTACAGTTGAAAGCAGACAAATATGTCTACGCACCCCTTTGCGTTTTTTGCGTTCTTTTGTGGCTATTTTTCCTATTTCCTTTTCCGTCTTGCCCTGCCGTAGCCTCTTGACCTGCATAGCGTTGCGAAGCACGGTTTAGGCGAAGCAGGATCCGTGGTTAATTTCAAACAAGGTTTCCTCAAGGATTCGCAAAATTCTACTTGAAAGAATGGCGCAAAGGACCAACCTTTCCCGCCTCAGACCCAATCGCAGTCATGTCCCAGCACAACACCTTTCGTAATTCCGGCACAATCCGAAAAAAAAATCGCACCGTCCTCAAACGGTTCGAGCGAGTCGAACTCCTCAGGAAAAGGGGAGAGTGGAAAGAAGGGGATCGGGTGACCGGCCTGAAGAAGACAAAGCCGGACTCCTGATCCTATTTTCCGCTGTCGCTCAGAAACCGAACGATGCTTTCCCAATATTCGGGATAATTCCCGATGGTATTGTGCATGGCGCCCTCAATGGTAACCACTTGGCGTTCTCCCTCCCAGTGATCGGCCAAATTGATGCCGTGACGTATCGGGATAATCTCATCCATTCCCGCCAGCAGAAAAAGCGCCGGCGACGTAACCCCTCCGCAGGCCGAAATTGAATCGTACCGGTCCTTGGCCAGAAGCGATACAGGGGCAAAGGGAAACAGCTTTTGTCCAACCGCCACCACACTATCGAAGGGAGTCACCAGAATGAGGGAGTGGACGGCTCTCTTGCCGGCCACTTGAACCGCAATTCCCGTTCCCAGGCTGCGGCCAAACAGTATTATGGACGGGTAACGCTTCCTCATTTCATCGAAAAGGGCCAGGGCGTCGCCCACCAGATGCTCTTCCGAAGGAGATCCCTGGCTTTCCCCGTAGCCTCGATAATTCATCAACAAGACGGCGTAATCCTCAAACCGCCTGAAGCTTTCCAAATTATAGGACACTTCTTCGCCGTTACCACCGTAGTAAATGATCAAATTTTCCTTTTGCGGATTAATCAGCCAACCGTGCAATTGGATGCCGTTTCGCTGGAAGGTCATTTCAAACACCTCCATTCCCAGGAGGTGGGGCGAAGACCGGCTGAGGGGTTGCGGGTAATAGAGCATTTTGCGTTGTTTGATATAGAGCGAGGCGATCAGCGACAATAAAATCACCGCCATGGTTCCGAGGATCACCGCCAGAGGATGCAGAAAATTCATTTCTCTCTAATTGATTCTTTTTTAATCCGATGCCTGCTGCCGAGAAATTTCGACCATAACTCCGGTAGTTCATCGATAAGACAGCATGACCTGCCAATCCTCTCGCACCAGAACCTATCAGGTTTTCATTGACCAGGCTCTTTAATGAGGACAAAAATATTTCCGCCGTCATGAGTTTGCCAACCTCTAAACTGAGCCGTCGCAATTTTCTCCGGGGACTGGGCGTTACCTTGGCGCTTCCCGCTTTTGAAAGCCTCCATACGGGGTATCTGGCGGCATCCCCGGAAACCAATCCAAGGCGTTTGCTATGTGTGGGTAATCACTTGGGTTTCTGGCCGGGAGGATTTTTTCCAAAATCTTCGGGGCCGGATTACGAAACGAGTCCGACCCTGGGGCCTGTCGAACGTCACCGAAAAGATTTCACCGTGTTTTCGAATCTGGATCACGACATCAAAGGAGGGCATTCGGCGGTTCACTCGTTTTTAAGCGGGGTTCGCAAGAGTGAGGCCGCCGGATTTCCCGCCAAGAATATGACGATTGATCAAGCAGCGGCCGAATTCTCCGGTAGCGCGGCACGGTATCCTTCGATTACTGCAGGTATAAGTGGACTAGCGGAAATGTGCTGGAACCGATCCGGCGTCAACATTCCGTCGATCAGCAATCCCGCTCGTTTGTTCGATGCGTTGTTTGTGAATGCGGACAAAGCCAGCCTGGCTCGGGAACGCGTGCGGCTGCTTCATCGAGCCAGCGTGTTGGACGCCCTGCGTGAATCGGCCAAAACCCTCGGAGGAAAACTGAATGCACCCGATCGGGATAAACTCGACCAGTACCTCACCTCCGTCCGGGAAGTGGAACAGCGCCTCCGGATGTCCAAGGAGTGGCTCGATCGCCCCAAGCCGGATTCCCCTATCGATCCCGTGTTGGATGAAGATCGCATGCAGATTGAAGAGATGCCTCTGATCTACGACCTGCTGGTGTTGGCTCTGCAAACCGATTCAACCCGCGTTGCAACCTTCGAGATTCCCCTCGGTTTCAGGACGACCGATTTGAATGTGGGTTCCTACCATGGCTTGTCCCATCATGGGAAAGCCGAAGGAAGGCTCGCCCAACTTCAAATCGTGGAGACCTACCTGATGACCCAGTTTGCCCGATTTCTCGACCGACTCAAGGAGGCTCAAATGTTGGACCATACCCTGGTCATTTTAGGAAGCGGAATGGGAAATGCCCACACTCATAGCAACCGCGATGTTCCGGTATTATTGGCCGGTGGCGGCATAAAGCACCAAGGCCACCTCGTTTGCCCTGAAGAGAAGCACAAGCGCGTGCCGCTTTGTAATCTTTGGTTGTCCTCCCTTCAATGGTTTGGCATGGAGATAGAAAGTTTCGGAAGAAGCACCTCTACCTTTTCGCCGATGCAACTTGTTTGATGGTTCACCATGAGGGGGGTTCGGATCGCGGCGCTGGCAGTTGTGCCATTTGGGTTTTGGCTGCAGGACTATGCATGGGCCTACTCACGCGTGGATTTCCTACAGGAACACTGCATCAAATGTCACGGCCCGGATAAACAGAAAGCCGATCGCCGGTTTGATTATTTGTCATTGACCGCCAGCAGTACCGGTGAGCTGGAACTTTGGCAGGAAATTCTGGATATGCTCAACCTCGGGGATATGCCTCCTGAGGATGAACCGCAGCCTTCGGCGACTGAGCGAGCGAAGATGATCGCCTCCACAACCGGGTTCGTAACCGAGTCCCTGGCCCAATTGTCCGATTCCGCAGGCCATAGTGTGTTGCGGCGGCTCAACGCCTGGGAATACCGACACACTATCGGCGATCTCCTGGGTTTGAATGTTTCGGCTTGGAATCCAGCGGAAGCATTTCCCGCCGAGGTGGAAGTGGATGGTTTCGATAACAACGGGGCTGAACTGGTAACCTCGGGAATATTGTTGGAAAAGTACTTTTTTGCGGCAGAGGAGGCCATAGATCGAGCCACCCAGTTTGGCGACAAACCGGAATCGATGCGATGGGTGCAGAAATCACCCTTTTATTTTGATGGGAAAGAAAATTCCGATTTACCGAAGTTGTTTCGGGTCGATCGTTTTCGATTTATCCCGGAAACCGCTTACACGGATCTATATGGCCGTCATTACAGGGGCGGTCATATCGGGTTTGAACCCCTCACCAGAGGGGGAGTTTCCCAGAGCGGGATCTACACGGTGCGGGTAAAAGCTGCGGCTGTGGATCGCTATCATCCTTATGGCAAAGCCCTGGATGATTTTCAAAACGGAGATCCGCTGGTCCTGGAACTCCTCGCGGTCGACCGGGAAGGAAGTGTCGAAAGTACGGGCAGTGTTTCAAGGGAACGATCCTTGGCCCGAGTGGAATTGACCGATGAGAAGCCCCAATGGTTTGAATGGAATGTTTTTATCGAGGAAGGTTTTGAGCCCGAGGTGCGCTTTGGCAATGGCACCATCGCCACCAAGCGCCTGGTTCGCATCATAACTCAAAACGCTGGTCATCTCCCGGAAGTAGCGCCTTTCGCCGACATGAAAGCCGGGATCGAAAAATCTCACGGATTGTTGAAAGTTTATCGGGGACCCAAACTGAGAATATGGGAAATTCAGGTAGAAGGACCTCGCTTGGACCAATGGCCCTCGAAAGGGCATCTGCTGCTCTATGGAGATCTCAAACCTGGCCAACTGAATCCTGAATCTATTTTGCAACGGCTGCGTGGCTTCGCCGAAGCCGCTTTTCGCCGGCCTTTGCAAGACGATGAGTTGAAGCCGGTAGAATCGCTCGTCATTCGCAAAATAAAGGAAGGCCTGGATTCGCTCCAAGCGTTGCAACTGGGGTTTCAAGCCATTTTATGTTCCCCCGCGTTTCTTTACCTTTCAGAGGGCGAGGGGCCTATAAACGATTACACCCTCGCATCCCGCCTCTCTTATTTCCTCTGGTCTTCCATGCCCGATAAGCGGTTACTTGCCCAGGCCAAAGCAGGAGGCTTGCGCCATCCGGAAGCATTGCGGCAACAGATCGATCGTATGTTGCGCGATTCCAAATCCGATCGTTTCGTATCCAATTTTATCAGACGCTGGCTCGAAGTGGATAATATTGGAGAGATGCCTGTGTCCGAAGAATTCAGGACTTATCACCGGGATAATATTGAAAGAGCCATGATTGCGGAGACCGAAACGTTTTTTCGCCATGTGCTGGACAACAACCTCAGTCCGGGTGAGTTCCTTTCGGCCGATTACTCCTTCCTGAATCGCGAATTGGCCAGGCACTACGGTCTCGAAGGATTGGAAGGGCATGAACTGCGCCGGGTGTCCTTGGGCGGAATCCAACGACGAGGTTTAACCGGCCATGCTCTAGTGCAAGTGGCTTCGGCTAACGGTGTCGATACTTCACCGGTTGTTCGCGGCATCTACGTCTTGGAAAACCTACTGGGTCGATCTCCGCCGCCTCCGCCACCGGATGTGCCGCTCATCGAATCCGATGTGAGCGAGGCAAAGACCATTCGCGAGATGTTGGCCAAACACCGTGAAGAAGCAACCTGCGCAGAGTGTCATCGAAAGATCGATCCAATGGGGTTCGCTCTGGAGAATTTTGACGCCGCCGGGTTGTGGCGAACCGGCTACGGAAACAAAAGCCGGGGAATCGATGCCTCCGGTATGCTCCCAAGTGGAGAATCCTTTTCAGGCGTGTCAGAATTCCAGGAGTTGTTGAGTCGACGATCCGACGATTTTACCCGCTGCTTGATCGAGAAGATGATGACTTACGCCCTGGGCAGGACCTTGGGCCTGGGCGACCGGGCCTCAATTGATAAAATACAACGCGATCTGATGGCCGGCCAAAACGGTTTGCAGGACTTGATTGCAGGGGTGGTTCTCAGCGACTCGTTTCTCAACAACTGACCTCATTTCCGCAAGCCCCGTCGGGGTCATCATGTCTGGCTTGTGAGATACGTTGTGGAACCCCGTTGGGGTTCAATCATTTGGCTGATCGGTACCCCAGCGTGCGCTACCATGCTTCGCCTAAACCGTGCTTCGCAACGCTACCATGCTTCGCCTAAAGGCTTCGCACGGCACAGCGCGACGCTGGGCTTTGGAGTTTAACGCCGTTGGCGTAAAGGAGGGAAAAGAGTGCAGAGAGAGAAGAGAGGAGAGAGGGGGGCGCATTTGCATCATCATGATCGTGATCCTGGTCTTGATCTCTCTCCTTTTCCCCAATTCCTAATTCCTAATTGGCGCCAACGGCGCCTCATCCGTGGACAGAAATCAGTGGCTAGTGGTTAGTGGCGAGAGGTGGAGAAGATGTTGGGGTTTTCGTGTTCGAACCATTCAAAATTCGGGAGGTGGAATTTTTCGATCAGGATCAAGATCAGGATCAAGATCAGGATCAAGATCAGGATCAAGATCAGGATCAAGATCAGGATC
>JAABVD010000123.1:7144-10820 GCA_014529615.1 Opitutia bacterium | reverse complement strand
GTCTAGACATGGTGGGCCGGGTGAAATATGTAAAAAGGGGATAGTTGAACTCAATGCCTTACCTCATGGAAAAACTGATCGACCTGAGTCTTCCCGTAGGACCTGGAATGCATGGAATAGCCGTCTCGTCGACCCACACCCTGGAAAAGGAAGGATGGAATGCAGCCGACTGGAGCATATACTCCCACGCCTGCACCCACGCCGACGCGCCCATACACTTTGGGGCTTCGCCAGAAACCATCGACCGCATGCCCTTGGAATTATTCTATGGCCCAGCTTGGATTGCCCACATCGACAACGTCGAGCCTAGGCAACTCCTCATGCCGGCGGACCTGGGCCCGGTCGCGGATAGTTTCGAGCCCGGCGGTTGCCTGTTGCTGGATACCGGTTGGAGCCAATATGTATCCGATCCAGCGGTATATCGAGACGGTCTCCCCCGCATCAGTGAAGCATTGGCCAATTGGTGCGTAGACAAAGAGGTGAAACTTTTAGGCGTGGAGCCGCCCTCAGTGGCAGACGTCAACAATTTGGCCGAGGTAAGGAAAATCCATCTAATTCTACTTGGGGCCCGCATCACCATCGTGGAAGGTCTTTGCAACCTCGATCGGCTCGGAACTCGTTCCATGTTCATGGCTTTGCCCCTCAAACTGCAAAATGGCGACGGCGGGCCCGTGCGTGCGGTCGCTTTCTCTTGAAGGAAAGGAATTGCGGGGGAGCAATTGAGGGAAATTGACCTCCTTTCTTTTTCTGTAACTACTCAGGCACCTTAAACAATCGTCGTAGGAGGGGGTTTATCCCCCGATTGCGGTGAGGCGCTTCCATGGGATCGCGGCGTAAAGCCGCTCCTACAGCCAACACCCCAAATCGATCGATCCCTTCCTCCACACTTGATCGTGATCATGATCTTGATCTTGATCTCTCTCCCTAATTCCTAATTTGCGCGCTTTGGCGCGCTTCCCCCCTCCTACAGTTCTCTCAAACGCCATCCCATAAAAATTTTCTCATTTCTTCTCATTTCCTTCTGCCTTCATCCTTTATCCTCGAAGCAAAGCCCTATTTCATTCTCATACTTTCCGAGGATCCAGGCTTTGGAGACCTGAGTTGTTACGAAAATCGAAGAGATTCCATTATGAACCGATTAAGGGGAATAGGTCTGGGAGCCGGTTACTTCAGCCACTTCCAATACGAAGCCTGGAATAGAATTCCCGAGGTCGCAATTATAGCGCTCTGCAATCGCAGCGTGGCTAAAGCTGCCCCGGTTGCCGAGCAGTATGGGATTGAGAAAGTAAGCCCTTGGCCGGACCTCGGAAACCTTCTGGATGAGACCAAACCGGATTTCATCGACGTCATCACCCCGCCGGAAACGCATCCGGAGGTGGTGCAACTTGCGGCCAGCAAGGGGATAAACATAATCTGCCAGAAGCCACTGGCGCCAACTTTGGAAGAGAGTCGGAAAATCGTAAAACTGGCCAAAAACGCCGGGATACGGTTCATGGTGCACGAAAACTGGCGGTGGCAGCCTTGGTACCGGGAAATAAAACGCCAGCTCGACAGGGGGATTCTGGGAAAACTCCATTCTATTTCGGTGCGCATGCGCATGGGAGATGGTTGGCGGGATGATGCCTACCTGGCCCGCCAACCCTTCTTCCGAGACTACCCGCGTTTACTGGTATACGAAACCGGGGTCCATTTTTTGGATACCTTTCGTTTTCTTGGGGGTGAAGTCGCCACGGTTTACGCCCGCTTGCAGAAGCGAAACCCAACCATAGAGGGGGAGGATTCCGGCCAGATCGTGGTGGGATTTGAAAGTGGAGCCACTGCCATTCTGGATGCGAGCCGCTATAATGAAACCGATTATCGTGACCCACGCTACACATTTGGAACCGTTCGCATCGATGGGAGCAAGGGTCATATGGAATTGGCCGAGGACGGTGGGCTTTTGCGGAAGCTTCTGGGCCAGTCGACGGAGTCGATCGACTACCCGCATGGATATAAGGGCTTCGCGGGTGATTGCGTTTACAACCTGCAACGGCATTTCGTGGATTGTTTTCTCACCGGGGCGCCCTTCGAGAGCACGGGGGATGACTACTTGAAAACCATCGCTTTGGTAGAGGCCTGCTACCGGTCGAGCCAAAGCGGGAAGGTTGAATGCGCCAAGGGCGCGGGGGGAGAAGAGGAAAGAGTTCAGAGAGAGGGGAAGCGCGCCGAGGCGCGCCAATTAGGAATTAGGAGGGAGAAAGGCACAAAGGCACAGAGGCACAAAGGGGGGAAGGCGCGCTGACGCGCGCCAATTAGGAATTAGGATTTAGGAATTAGGAATGTTCAGGTTTGGAGGTTGGCGGGTTGAGGATGGGATTCTTTGAAAAGTGGGAGAAGGGAGAGAGATCAAGATCAGGATCACGATCAAGATCACGATTAGAGGTAGATGAGGATCACTAACCACTAACCACTAATCACTAACCACTTACCCTAATCACTGATCACTGATCATTGCCTGGCCTTGGACGGTTGGGCGAACTGAAGGTTCAGGATGGGAATGAGGGCCAAAAGCATGAGGCTGGTCAGTCCCAAGACGAAGTATCCAGCCACCCCGTGCACGAAACCGCTTATGGCATCGGGTCCTTTGGAGTAGGCCCAGGCGGTGAGAAAGATGCTGCGGACGAGGTTGGCGGTGAAGGCAAAGGCCATCCCGAAAACCAGTAGGAGCAATTTTTGGCCCAGATTGCGAAAAAATATGGCCCCCAAAAACGATCCGGCGAACAGGCAACCCATGAGGGACCGGATTCCCGAGCACGCATCCTCGATTCCAACCTTGCCCGAGGGCATAATCAAGATGTTCCCCTCCTGCTCCAGGGCGTAGCCGCCCATTTCGAGGAGGAAAAAAACCACCATCAAGACCTTGTCCAGCAGGAACAGACTCAACCGATTTTCAATTAACGAGACCAAGGGAGCGGAAATGATCCAAATAAAGCAGGGAAAACAGAAGAGCAGGGTCGCGGTCAACCTACGGTTCAGGGCCTCGGAGGGACGGGGTTCGCTACCCATCTGCTCTCGCCAGGCAAGAGGCGAATGAGGGAGGCATATGTAGAGGAGGGAAAAAATGGTCGCGCCGCCCCCAATGGCGATAAGGAGGGAGCCGGGTTGAGAAGGTCCGGCTCCGGCGCGGTAAAGAGCGCCCAAGCCGAAGGTGACCAATCCGAGGACCAACCCGGTGTGGAATCCGGTTGGAATGACCCATTTGGCAAAGCCGTAACGTTTTTCCGTCAACCAGCCCAAGGTGAGGGGAACCTCGTTTTTTTCTGTCTTTGCGGTAAATTCCGGATTCGCTTGGGGCGCCTTCGCCGGTGCGCCCAAGAGTCGGCGCAACTGCGGCCATCGATCCCAGAGAACCACCAGTAGAAAGAGGGGGACGAGAAACCCGAAGGAATAATCCTCCCTTCTGCTCCACCAGTGCCATTGGTCCCAGGTAATATAGGCTCCAAATCCCACGCCCAAACAAAGGGTGTAGGAAAAAAGAAGGGGAAATCCCTGAAAGACATTACAACAACGGCACAACATTCCATTTAGGCGCGCCGGGGCGCGGGGAGAAGGGGGAATGGAACATGGATAGACAGGATGGACAGGATTTTGAATAGACTCTCGCAAAGATCGCGGAGAGACGCAAAGAAGGAAGCGC
>JAABVD010000123.1:0-6933 GCA_014529615.1 Opitutia bacterium | reverse complement strand
TTTGTGCCTTTTGTGGCTATTTTTCCCATTTCCAGTTTCTTCCTTTCTTTGCGCTCTTGGCGACTTTGCGAGAGTCTATTCTTGGATTCCCCGCTTTCTTGAGCGTTACCCCCAACCCGCCAAACCCCAAATCGAAGCATTCCTAATTCCTAATTCCTAATTCCTAATTCCTAATTCCTAATTCCTAATTGGCGCGCTGGGGCGCGCCTCATTCTTGGCGAGAGGCAGAAGCGTGACGAGGAATCAGGAGCAAAAAAGGATTGTGCAGAGGCGTAAAATCCTCACCTTAGCCGCGTTCCTTGCACTTCTGAAGAAAGTACGTTTGCATCATCTGGCATGCCGAATCCATTTGAACACTTGCATTCCTATTGGCGCATGGAATACATCGAAACCCCGGAGGCCATTAAGGGAAAAAATCCGTTTGTGGCATTGCCCAAAACAAAAAATGACCGCGAATCCCTCATTGTATTTCGTGGGAATACCTGCTTTTTGCTTCTGAACCGCTACCCCTACAATGCCGGACACCTGCTGGTGGTGCCCTATCGGGAAGTGGTCGATCTGGGTGACCTGACGGCAGAGGAAAAAGCTGAATTCCTGGAGTTGATCATCAAAGGAAAAGCCATTTTGACCCAAGCTCTCAACCCGACCGGGTTCAATGTGGGCATGAATCTGGGCGCTTCGGCCGGAGCCGGCATACCGGGGCACCTGCACGCCCACATCGTGCCGCGCTGGACGGGGGATACAAACTTCATGCCCGTTATCGGCCAAACGCGTGTGCTTCCCACCTCCCTGGAACGCATGTGGGAACGGCTCCGGCAAGCAGCCGAGGAACTTTATCGGCCCGAAGCGTAGATCCGCCGCCATGCCGGAAACCACCCTCCATTTTCCAACCCCCCGCATAACCAGCCAACTGTATTGCGGAAACATCGAGCACCTCAGGGAAGTAGAGAAACGGCTTGGGGTCGAGCTGGTGTCCCGGGACGATTGGATTCAAATCTCCGGGAGCGAAGACCAGGTCGGCCAGGCGGAACTGTTTTTCCAATCGCTGGAAAGGGCCAGATCCCAGGGTTTGATGGTGCGCAAGTCGGATTTCTTCGCCCTCCTGCAACAGGTGGTAAAGGGGCAATCCAAGGCATTGCTGGACCTCATGGAAAATCCGCTCATCCTGGAATTTCCCAAGCGCAAGATCATCCCCAAAACGCTGAATCAAAAACGCTATCTGGAGGCTATTTTGCAAAAGGAAGTGGTATTTGGCATCGGTCCGGCCGGGACCGGGAAAACCTACTTGGCCATGGCGGCAGCCATTGACGCCTTATTAAAAGGGTCGATAGAAAGGATAATTCTGACCCGGCCGGCGGTGGAGGCAGGGGAAGCGCTGGGATTCCTGCCCGGAGATTTGAGGGAGAAGATAACCCCCTACCTGCGGCCCCTTTACGACGCCATGCACGATATGCTGGGAAAGGAAAACACCAGACGTTTCATGGACAAGGGGATCATTGAGATCGCGCCCCTGGCCTACATGCGCGGACGCACCCTGACCGGCGCCTTCGTCGTGCTGGATGAGGCGCAAAACACCTCTCCGGAACAAATGATGATGTTCCTGACCCGCCTGGGCGACGGCAGTCGGATGGTTGTGACCGGAGACATCACCCAGATCGATCTGCCCAGGAACAATCAGTCGGGCTTGAAGGAAGTTACCCAGGCGCTGGCCCACATTCGGGATATCGAACTGTTTTATTTTGAAAGTTTTGACGTAGTGCGCCATCCTCTGGTAGAGAAAATCATAGAGGCCTACGGCCACTTTCGCTCAGGGGGGACGCTCCCGCTGAAAGGCCCCGACCCGGCAGCCAAGTGAAACTTTTTACCAGAAGGAAACAGATCACGGACAAGCCTTCCCCTTCGCGGCGGAAGCGCAGGGCTCCCCGTCAGACCTGGACCAGAACGTTTCTGGCCTCGAGTCCGATAGTGACGGCTCTGATTCTTTTTGGTTGGGTCGTTTTGACGATTCTGCTGGCCTTCACCGGGGTGACCCCGGCCGGAATCCAGGTATTGCCCAATGAGGTGTCCCGGGTCAGGGTGGTGGCCGAGACCGACTTTTCCTACACCAGTGATTTACAGACCCGCCGTAAAATCGAAGTGGAAAAATTGAGGATTCCACCAGTTTTTCGCATGGACATGATGGGGTTTGAAACGTTTCGGAAGTACATTCGGGACTTGGTTGAGGGACTGAACGACCTCGGAGTTGAGGTGGAAGGATTCGAGGAAGAGGCCCTCCTCAACCGCGTGGAGAAATTTGCCCTGGATTTTGAGGAAAACACCCCGCTTCGTCTCAACGTGGAAGACGTGATGGTGCTTCTATCCCGCACGGAGGCAAAGAATCGCGGAGACCTTATGGACCAGGCCCTGGTTTCGGTGCGCAGCATCCTGAGTGGAGGAATTTACAACCCCGATGTCGACATGCTGGCCCGGGATCAGGAAAACCTCAATTTCATTTACGTTCAGCGGGAGAGCGGGCAACCCCGGCGCCTGGACATCCAGAGTCAGGAGATGGCGTTCGGCGCTTTGAAGCGGGACTTTACCTATTTTGATATCACCCAGCACCTGAACATCGCCCTATCGCGCATAATGAGCCAAGCCTTGCAACCCAATCTGGAATACGACCCGGAGTTGCACGAAGCCAAGCGAAGGGAGATCGAGGAAAGGGCCGAACCTGTGGTGGTGAATGTCATGTCCGGTGAGACCATCATCGAACCGGGGGAAACCGTCCTGGCCCACAAATATGAAATGCTTCTGGCCTATCAGGATTTCATGCGCCAACAGGATTTTGTCTATGCCTTTTCCCTAGGTAAGAGTTTTTGGGAAAAGGCCCTTATCACCCTGTTGCTGTGCATCGGCGTGGTGGTTTACCTGAGCATGGCCGGATGGTCCAAATTGAGTGACAACCGGCAAGGAAGTCTCCTCTTTCTGGTGATCCTGATAAACATCGCCTTAGCCCGTTTGATCCTGGCGTTTTCCGACAACACCCCGACCCTTTACCTCTTACTGCGCTATATGGTCCCGATATATCTGGGGCCCATTATCATTGCCCTTCTGATAAACCAGAGGGCGGCCATCTTTGTATCCTCCATGGTGTGCTTCATCACCTGCCTCATGTTTGGAGATTCATTCGAATTCATGGCGGTCACCTTCCTGGCCTGCCTGGTGGCGGTGCTCGGCTGCAGCGATGTAAGGAAGCGGGGACACATAATGCGGGCCAGCCTGTTGGGTGGGGCGGCCCTCGCCATGGGTGGGCTCATACTGGGTTTGATCAATGAAGTAAGCCTGGTTCTCATTGGAAAGGAAATGCTCGTAGCCCTCGGGATCGGTTTGGCTACGGGAATTCTGGTCATAGGGGTGCTGCCCTTCTTCGAGGGGCTTTTCCAAATGACCACCAATATAACCCTGCTCGAACTGACCGATTACAACCACCGCTTGCTCAGACGACTGCAATTGGAAGCGCCGGGCAGTTACCACCACTCGCTCATGGTGGCAAACCTTGCCGAAAACGGCGCCTCCGCCATCGGGGCCAAGCCACTGGTCTGCCGAGTCTGCTCCTTGTTCCACGATATCGGCAAACTCGTAAAACCGGAGTATTTCGTCGAAAACCAGAGGGATGGGGAAAACCCGCTCCTTTTACACAATCCCTCCATGGCGGCCCTCATCATCAAAAGTCACGTAAAGGAAGGGGTGAACCTGGCCGTGCGCAACAAGCTTCCCAAGGTTATCATCGATGTGATCAAACAGCACCATGGCACTTCGTTGATCACTTTTTTCTACGTGGAAGCTCTAAAGGGCGGTAAATACGCGGGCCCGGAGGGTCCCCGGGTGGAAGAATCCACTTACCGATATGACGGGCCAAAACCCCAATTCAAGGAAAGCGCGGTCATCTTTTTTGCCGATGCGGTGGAGGCCGCCAGCCGGTCTTTAACAAAAATCACCCCGCAAAGTATCTCTGATCTCATCGATACCATTTTCGAGGCCAGAATCGCAGATGATCAGTTGAGCGATTGCCCCTTGACCTTCGAAGAAATCAAAAAGCTGACCAATTCCTTTACCTTTACTTTGATAAATACCTTGCACAGCCGCATTGAATACCCGGACAAAGACAAGGCCCTGGCAGAAGCCGGGAATGGGGGGAGGCAAAATAAGAAGCGTTCAAATATTCAGTCCTTGCAAGGCATTTAAATGCGAAAGGCGGGAAGTGGAGGAGATGTTTCACTTCCTGGATGCCACCGGATTGTGGCTGGTGGAGGTTGGAGAACTCTCACTCGCTTTTCTAAACGGTGAACAGCATGGCCGATTACACGCCGATTTCATGGGGGATCCTACCCCGACAGATGTGATTACATTTCCCGGCGACCCCAGGGCGGGCCTGGCCGGGGAGATCTGCGTTTCCATCGATGCGGCGTGGGAATACGCTCGTAGTCACCCCGACTCTTTCGAGAATGAACTCACCCTTTACCTCATCCATGGATATCTGCATTTGGCCGGATTCAAGGACGGGAAGGAAGAGGAGAGACGGGAAATGAGAGACCAGGAGCAAATTTGTCTGTCTGCTCTGGTAAAAAACGGCAAAATCCCCTTGTTTACCTATGAACGAAACTGATGTCTGAGAAAACCACCGTATTCCGGTCCCTGCGCAACGCATTCATCACCGGGCTTCTTATATTGGCCCCGTTGGGGGCTTCCATCATTGCCCTGGCTTGGCTGGTGGACAACGTGGGGGGGCGTTTCAGCAAAAACCTGCTTTATTTCATTCCCGAAGTTTGGCTGGAAGCCCAACACCTTAGCATTGTGTGGAACCTTTTGGCCACACTCATCGTGTTTACCATCATAACCTTACTGGGTTACTTGTCCCGCTATTTCGTGGGCAAGTGGATACTGGCGGTAACGGAAAGGATCCTGACCAAGGTTCCCTTTATTAAGACGATTTACAAAACCGTCAAACAGATCATCGATACGTTTTCCACCCAGCAAAAGGCCGTTTTCAAGAAGACGGTGCTGGTGCAATACCCGCGCAAGGGGGTTTGGGCCATCGGGTTTCTGACCAGCGATACCAAGGGGGAGTTGCAGCAGCGCAGCAAGGAGGATTTGAGGAACATATTCCTCCCCACCACACCCAATCCGACCAGCGGATTTTTGCTCATGCTGCCCAAGGATGACATTGAGGAGTTGGAAATGAGCATCGGGGAAGGAATGAAACTCATTATTTCCGGGGGCGCGGTGGTCCCGCCTTTCCAGGAAGGTACGGCTGCCCCGGATCCGGTGCAAATCGAAAACCCCAGAGAGGTGGCGGGCGCGCAGGGGTAGTTCCATGGCCGGAGCGGCAGTTCAGGTATCGGGCATAATCCTGAAACGCGAACCAAGCGGGGAAAAATTTGAACGGCTCTACCTGTTGGCCGTGGAACGAGGTCCGGTAGCGTTGCTCATGCGCCGGCCGGGGGCAAAGAGCAGTTCCACCCTACCGGACATTTTCGACCAGGTTGATTTCCTGGTCGATGACAGGCCCGGAAGCGACTTCAGCTTTGTCCGGGAGGCGAGAATCCTGAGGCAGCGAACCGCGCTGGGAGCATCCTACCCTGCCCTGGCCCGGGCCAGTGAATTCGCCTTGATTCTGCACCGCAATCTTCCGAGGGACATTGGAGCGGAGGCCATTTATGAACTGTTCGTAACCGCCCTGGAGGCTTGGGAAAGGGGGCTACAACCGGACATTGTCTTCTTCAAATCCCTCTATCTCCTGGTCAGAGGAGAAGGCTATCCCATCCGGCAGGCATGGTTGAATCAATTACCCGGTTCGAGCCAAAAGGAGGCGAGAACTCTGCTCAACCTTCCGATCCGGGATCAAACCATGGATCCGAAACAGGTAAATGCTTGGGTCGCTCGGCTTAAACATTACATCGCCCACCACACCGACATTGTGGTCTAGTAGCTCTCGTTGAATTCGTGAAGGTAGATTATCCGAATAGAACCATCCGGTTGAGCGCGAGCGAGTTGGCCGATTTCCGGACCGGCCCGCGCCAGTTGAACAGGCGGAGGCGGGGCGCCTGGCGGGCACAGCTCGGGGTAAAATGGCACCGGGAACAGGAACGGGCATCGCGGGAATCCGGTGAGTCGGGACAGTATGAAGTCCGCATCGAGGGCAACTGGATCCATCGCGGCTGGGTTTTCCATATCCAGGGCAGGATAGACCAATGGATTGAAAAGGCGGGCTATCAACTGATTCGCGAAATAAAAACCACCGGGTTTCCCCTTCCGGCCGACCGCGAAGACCTCATGGAAAATTTTCATCCCTACTTTGTCCAATTGGGGGCCTATCTGGCCATCCTGAGAGAAAGGGGTTCCGATGGTTCTCCCATCAAAGGAGAACTGCTATTCATCAACATCGACGACGATATCCGGCAGTACGTTGAGGACGATTCGGCATACCTGGAAATTTTCCAGGCGCAGGTGGATGCCATCCGCAACTTTCTGGAAGACCAGCGGAATAGGCGGGAGCATGTCCATCGCCTTCCCCAAGTGAAGGCCTTCCGGCAATTGAGGGCCGGTCAGGAAGGGGTGCAGGAGGCCCTCGCTGAGGCGTCCAAAAAAAATTCAGTCCTGTGTTTTCAAGCTCCCCCCGGTTTTGGAAAGACGGGCGCGGTACTGGAATTATCGCTCAACCAACTCATACTGGGCCGGTGCAACCGCGTCATCTACCTGACCAGCAAGACCAGCGGACAGATCCAGGTCATGAAGCAATTGAAGGGAATTTTGGGGGAAACAACCGAATTGGCCGCCCTTCAGGTTCGCTACAAGGAGGAGCTTTGCCGTTTCCCCCGCTGGCGCTGCCAATTGAATGACCGGCGCTTGTAGCAGGGAGACCGGTGGAATTCCTGTCGGTTGTCCCCTCAAATC
>JAABVD010000122.1:12662-27805 GCA_014529615.1 Opitutia bacterium | reverse complement strand
GGTGTCTGCCGGGCCCTATTCGACGATTTTCCCGAGGTACATGATGGCTAGGCGATCGGAGATGTGTTTCACCACGGCCAAGTCGTGGGCAATGAACAGGTAGGAAAGTTTCATGGACTTTTGCAGGTCCAGCAACAAGTTCAAAACCTGGCTTTGCACCGAAACATCCAAAGCCGATACGGGTTCGTCGCAGATAATCAGTTTGGGATTGAGGGCTATGGCCCGGGCGATCCCGATGCGCTGGCGTTGACCCCCGGAAAATTCGAAGGGGAATCTATCGGCTGCGCTGGAGGGCAAACCGACTTTTTCCAACAATTCATGGACTTTCTTTCTGCGGAAACCGGCCTCCCCCATGTCGTGCAGGATGAAGGGCTCCTCCAATATCTCTCGCACGGAATGCCGGGCATTGAGCGATTCGGCCGGATCCTGAAAGATCATCTGAATATCTTTTCGATAGGGCTTCAATGCCTTGCGGGAAAGTTGGGTCAGCTCGACGCCGTTGAATTTAACGGACCCGGCTGTGGGATTGTTCAATCGGACCACGCAATTGCCCAAGGTGGATTTGCCACATCCCGATTCGCCCACCAACCCGAGGGTTTCACCCGGATGGATGGAGAGGGTGACATCGTCAACCGCCTTGCAAACCTTTTTGGCCCGCATGAGGACACCCCCCTTGACCGGGAAGTGCATTTTCAGATTTTTGACTTCCAGGAGCGGAGTGCGGACGCCGCCTTGATGGAGGGGGCGTGCCGCGTCGGAATTTGCCATCGGGTCGACCATGGTGGATTTGTCCTCAAAATACCCGTACGCAGGATTCGTCTTCCACCCAGTGGCCGTCTTCAATTTCCACGAGATCGGGCCGGACGGTCCGGTAACGGTCGGATTCCACGTAGGATCTGGCTTCGGGGTGGGGGGACCTCGGGGCAAACCGGGCACCGAAGGGCAGTTCGCGCAAACCGGGAACAAAGCCTTCGATGGTTTGCAGCCGGCTCTTGCGGGGATTCTCCAACCGGGGTATGGAATTGAGCAGGCCGCAGGTGTAGAGGTGTTGGGGATTTTCAAAAATTTGATAGACGGAGCCCATTTCCGCGATGCGGCCCGCATACATCACCACCACCTCGTCACAGGTTTCCGCGATTACCCCCAGGTTGTGGGTGATCATGATGATGGACATGCGCATCTCGCGTTGGAGCGATTGCATCAGTTCGAGGATCTGGGCCTGAATGGTGACGTCGAGGGCAGTGGTGGGTTCGTCGGCGATCACCAGTTTGGGCTTGAGGGCCAGGGCCATGGCGATCACCACCCTTTGCCGCATACCTCCCGAGAGTTGGTGGGGATATTCCCCAACACGAATTTCCGGGGAAGGAATGCCAACCTTGGCCAGCATGTCGATGGAACGATCCCAGGCCTCCTTCCGGGAAATGGATTTGTGGTGAAGCTGGTAGACTTCGCTCAGTTGTTCGCCAATGCGGTGGACCGGGTTGAGCGCGGTCATGGGTTCCTGAAAAATCATGCTTATCCCGGCCCCGCGGATTCGGTACAAAGCATCGGCTGGCGCGGCGACCAGATCGCGATCCTCGAACAAGACTTCCCCATTCAGGATCTTTCCCATCGGGTAAGGCAATAAGCCCATTATGGATAGGGCCGTAACACTCTTGCCACACCCCGATTCTCCCACAATCCCCAAGGTTTTGCCTCTTTTCACCCTGAAGGAAACGCCATCCACCGCCCTCAACTGCCCTTCATCCGTGTCGAAGGCGGTGACCAGGTCTCTCACGAGGAGGATGTCACTGTCGTCCCGTGAGGTCATGGTGCAAGTTGAATCCGCCGGAGCCGGAAGGAGGGAGGGGTCAACCCTTCCTCTCAGGGTGTATCCTTATAAATATTGTACTGGTCGAAGACTTCGATGACCGGCGGGAAGGTTTCACCGGATCGTCGGGCCGAACGGGTGGCCTGTTTTTCCTCCTCATCCATCCAATGGAGGTAGTAGGTTTGATACTGATCGGCTATCCGGACATTGAAGTCCTGGGGCCATTTGATCCATCTCCATGATCCGACCCTGAGGAAGGGGCGCACGTAGGCGGGCATGAAGGTGCCACGTTGGTAGACGATTTGCTGAATCCGATGGGCAATTTCTCTCATTTCCTCGACGTCCTCCGATCCCCTGTATCGTTCGATGAGGCGGTCCACTTCCGGATCAGCGAAACTTTGTATATTATTGGTGTCCGGTTTCGTCTTGCGGTCGGGGTTGACCGAGCCATCGGGAAGGAAGGCTCTATCGTAGGCCTGGGTGGAGTGATAGTATTCGAAATAACGGGGGTACATCTCCGGGGAGGTGCCGAAGCCGACAAAAACCATTTGATGCTTCTTCTCATCGAGCTTCTTGAAACCAGCGGTCAGGTCGAGAATATCCAGGTTTATTTCGACCCCGGCCCTGCGCGCTTCTTCCTGCAGAATGGTCAGGATATCCATGGCGGTATGATAGGGGGAGGTCAGGGTAATGGATAATTCCCGCCCCTGATCATCGACCAGAATTCCCTTTTCGTTGCGTTGTTTGAAGCCCGCCTCGGCGAAATGTTGCAGGGCTTTTTCCACGTTGAATTCACGGGCTCTGATCCGGGGATTCACGAAGGAGCCAAATCCTTCGCTGTTCGAATTCATGCGCACGAGGTCTCCCCGGCTGTATTCCTCGATCACCTTCTTCCAGTTGAAGGCGTAGTGCAGGCCGATTCTCAGGTTGCGATCTTCCACCATTGGTTGCGCCATGTTTATCCAGATGCCGTAGGAGGGTCTCGGTATATCGTTGTAAAACGTGTATTTGTGGATGTATCCACCGGCCACGACCTCGTGATCGTCGGGCAGTTTATCGTGCCAATGGGGAGTGAGGTTGAGGCTGAATATATCGAGTTCACCTTTGATGAAGGCCTCCAGGGCTTTATCGATTTCCCGGATGACACCGATATGGATGACATCGAAATTAAACCGGTTTCTGAGGAATTTATTTTCCCGGGCCCACCAGTTCTTGTTGCGGGTCAACCGGATAAACCGGCCCTTGTTGATGTCTTTCTCGTGTATGACGTAGGGGCTGGTAGTGGGAGCAAACTTCCATTGGTAGGTATCGACAAAGTTTTCATCCAATACCCCGTAGTAATGCAGGGGCAGGGGGGTGAAGTCGAGCAGGCGCGTGGTCAGGTCGGGTTTTGCTTCCGGGATGGAGATGGAAATGGTGTGATCGTCGTATTTGGTGATATTGGCGAAGTTTCGATTGAAGTAGTTGATGTACCAGGGGTCCTGCAGGTGCTCGGATTGAAAAAAATACAGGGTGTACAAAAAATCGTTTGCCGTAATGGGCACCCCGTCCGACCAGGTCGCATCGGGATGCAGCCGAAAATATCCCGTCTTTCTTTCGCGGTCTATGGCCCACTCTTTGGCCAACTCCGGATAATAGCGAAATCCGTTTTCGGATATCTCCCTAATGTTGGGATGACGGGAACCCAGGGAGAGCGCCATGTGGTCCAGCAGGTAGGCCCGGAAGTAGGTGCTGGCGTCGGGCCCGGCGGTGCGAAGGGTGCGGGGAAAATCCCGGATGTAATCGTACAACGTTCCACCCTTTTTAGCATCCGGGCTGCCCAGGTCGGGCAGATCCATGCCATTCTCCCAGGAAAGGTCGGAGGGTAGGTCCTCGGTAGTGGCGAAGCGAAATAACGTGGGAAATTCCCCGGCCGCGGCGCGTTCATCGACCTCCTCCTGGGTGATTCTGCCGGCTTCCAGATCCTGGAAAACGTCCGGGCCCAAATACACTTTAGCCTGCATGTATTGGAGAATTTCCTCCGGTATTTCTACCGGATCCCCACTCGCGGCGGATGTCGATGGGATGGCGCCTTCCTCGCTTTTGGGTCCACATCCTCCCGACAGGGCGAGGGCGGCAAGTAAACTTGTAAGGAGGCGTAGATCTGGGTTCATTTTGAAAAACACTATCGATAACGAGTATATTTCTTTGGGTCGAAGGCTTCCCGGATACCTTCCCCGATGAAAGTGACGAGAACGAGCATAAAGGTGAGGGCGCAAAAGGCGGAACTCACGATCCAGGGCGCATTGGTGACATTGTCCCGTCCCTGCTTGAGGAGTTCCCCCAGGCTCGGGGTGGGAGGGGGCAATCCGTATCCCAAAAAGTCCAGGGCGGTGATCGCGGCAATGGCTCCGCTGATGGTGAAGGGTATGAACGTTACCAAGGTGGAAATGGTGTTGGGCAAAATGTGATTGAAGATGACCCGGGTCGAACTGGCGCCCATTACAATGGCGGCTGAGGTGTAATCGCGAGCCTTCTCCTTGAGGGTGGCGGTGCGCATGTAATAGGTCATCCCAGTCCAGGAAAACAGTACCATGATGATCAAAAGGATGGCGATGCGAATGCCCAGATCAAATTCCGTGGGAACGACCGAAAATATGATGATCACGGTGTAGATGAAGGGAATGTTCGACCATATTTCGATCATGCGTTGGAAAATCAGGTCGAACGTGCCTCCCCAATAGCCCATGAGGCAGCCCAGGCCGATGCCGATAAGGTAGGTCAGGACCACGAAGGCGAGGGCAAAGAAGATGGCGATGCGAAAACCATAGACCAGCCGGGCCAGGATATCGCGTCCGGTCTGGTCGGTGCCCAGGTAGTGCTGGCTGCTCCATCCGGGCGGTTGGGGTTTGAGAACGCCTCGGTAGGTATTGTTCTCATTCGGATTGATCGGAACTATTGGCATGATGGCCCAGTTCCCCGACTTTTCCCGCTCGAATCGTCTGTCGAGGTCGCGATACCTTACGGGCTCGAAACCCTCGGGTCCGGTAAGACCGAATTCACTTCCCAGGGCCACCCGTCCGTAGGTGGGAAAGGAGAGTTGACCCTGGTAATACACTGCCAGGGGCCGGTCGTTGATAAACAATTCGGAGAAAAGGGAGGCGAACCACAAAACGCCGATGACCAGGAACGACACATGACCTCTGCGCAAGTGCCGGAAGCGCTTGAATTTTTTCAGGGTCGAGGGATCCCACCGAATGTAGAGAAAACGGCGTCCCAACCACGCCAGAATGATAAAAATGCCCAATCCGGCGAAATAATTACTTTTCCATCCCAGAAAACCACTGAGAAGGACCATGGTCACCAAGGCCAATTTCCGGTTGAGCAGGATGCGCTTCCTGCCCGAAACCGTTTCGGCTGATGGGTTCTGGGAGTCGGCCTTCATTGAAATTTGACCCGGGGATCGACCAGGGCGACCAGGATGTCGGATATGATATTGCCGAGCAGCAGGAGGGCGCTGGATAAGAGGACCACGCCCATGACCACCGGGTAGTCGCGCTGAAAGACGGAGTCCAACCCCAGCCACCCGAATCCATTAATGTCGAAGAGGGCCTCGATAAGAAAGGAACCCGAAACAAAAAGGGTGATGTTCTGCCCGAAGGTAGTGGCGATGGGGATGAGTGAATTGCGCATGGCATGCCGGATAACGGCCCGCTTGAAACTCGAGCCCTTGGCCACGGCCGTCCGCATGTAATCGGCTGCCAGATTGTCGAGCAGATGGTTTTTCATGAGCAAGGTGGTTACGGCGAAACTGCCCACCAAATAGCAGATGAGGGGGAGTACGGAATGCAGCAAAATGCTGAGGAAGGCCTTGCCGTTGGCAAAGACCTGCCAGGGCATGAGGTGTTGAAATTCGTAACCGACAAATCCACCCATGGGAAACCAGTCCAGGCGAACGGCGAAAAATAGCAGAAGAAGGGCCCCCAGCACGTACCCGGGTATGGCGTACCCGGCAAAGATCAGCACCGAAGTGACCCCGTCAATGGAGGTCCTGTGTTTGAGCGCCTTGAGAATGCCCAGGGGAATGGAAATGCTGTAGGTAAAGAAAAATGTGATCAATCCGTAGAAAGTGGAAATGGGGAGCGCTTCCTTTATGCGTTGCAGGACGGGTTCGTTCCATCGGTAGGATTCCCCCAGATCTCCCGTGAGAACCTTTCCCAGCCAACTGACGTAGCTGACCAGAACGGGCTTATCGAAACCGTAATATTCCTTGAGTTTTTGGAGTTGATCCTCCGATAGCGCTTGTTGGCCGCCGACTGTGTAATTGGAAGCCTGGTTGGCCCCGGCCAATCGCATTTGCACCAACCTTTGCTCCACCGGGCCACCGGGGACCACCCGGGTAATGGCAAAGACGATGAGGGTGATGCCCAAAAGGGTAGGGGGTAGGAGAAGGAATCGCCTTATGAAATAGTCTCGCATTCAAACAGTACCCAGGTTCTGGAAAAGCTATGGGGCAGGCCGAAAGGGTCAAACCTTGTCGCGGGGATCGGCCTTCTCCATAAAGGAGGGCGTACTTTCCAGTCCGCTTTTTTTATGTAATCATTTTGTGACTTATGTACTTTTTGTGGCTAATTCCTTCTTCCTTTTTATTTCTTTGCGGTTAACTGAGATGACATTCAGCCATGGCGCTTTCGATTAAACTATTCTGGGGAAGTCTCGGTTTGGCCATTCTCGCCCTCGGGGGTTTGCTGGGTGTGGCCTTTCTCAAAACGGGGCTGACCATTCAGAAATTGCTCACGGAAAACCGGCAATTGAAAGAGGCCATTGCCCTCCTCACCACCGAGGAACAAATCGGCTACGCCAAGGTGACCCACCAGGAAATGCGCAATGGAACCCTCTATACAACGCTGAAATTTGTAGAGACGGCGCGGAACAATCCGCTCGAAACCGTATTTGAAGGGGCGTTTACCCTGGAGGGCGATGTGGCGCATTTCGATGCTTTGAAGGGCCGGGGGCGCTCCCTCTACTTGTGGAGGCGCGTATACGGAGAGAAAATGGCCCCCAGCGAAGGCTTTCCCATCGAGGCTTTCGGTCGCGAACCGGAGCGTTACCGGGGTCTTTTAAACGGGCTCTCCCTGCGGGAAAGGGATTTGTTCTGGTCCGAAATCTGGGATTTGGCCCACGACCTCCGAGCCCTGCAGGAGTACGGAATCGTGGCCGTTTACGGTAGCGCGGTCTATACCCAACTCAAACCCGGCCTGGTTTACATTTTCAAGATCAGCCCTACCGGCCAGGTGTTTCCCGAAACCATTCCCGATTTATAGCCTTGGCCTTAATTCGATATTTCGTGGTAAACTTCCTTACCAGGTGGCAATTGCGGGTGACCCCTTCCCACTGCCTTGTCCTCCTCACCTGCAAATCCCCAAATCGAAACATTCCTAATTCTTCCCCGCAGGGGAAAGCTGGTGGTGGGAGGCGGATTCGAACCACCGAAGGGTTGCCCCAGCAGATTTACAGTCTGCCCCCGTTGGCCACTTGGGTATCCCACCGCCAAAGATGAAGATGGGTAAAATGTTGGGTCCAACAGCCTTTGCCAAGACCTTTTTAAGGAATAACCAATGGCAATATTACAAAAATCCGGCGTCCTTGAAACTATAGAATCCCACGCTGCGGGGATCCTGGCCCGGATTTCCGATGACGACGTGATCGATAAAGTCTATATCCACTATCCGGGCCGCTTCCCTGAGCTTCCTCGTCACCTGAATATCGGCTTGGCTGGGGGTTGGATCCCCGCTGGGATGGTTATGGAATACGATGATGGCGGATGACCCCGATCGAATGGCTTCCTTGAATACCTCGCGCGGATGGACCAGACTACTGCTGGCCGTGCCCGAGGTGACCTCGATTTCCCGTATCAACCGGTTCTTTCGGTTCAGGCACAAGGTCCAGAATTTTTCCACTTCCAGGCCGGCGGTGATGGGCAATGCATAGTCGAACACGGACCTAGGGTTGCTGAGCAGTTGAGCTTTTCCCTGTTCCCCCCGGATGACTCGTCGAGCCATTTCCATGACGGCTACGATTTGCAAAGCCTTTACTTTACCGATGCCATTAATGGCGGTAAAGTCCTCCTTGCCCCAATTGATCAGTTGGTGCAACGAGCCAGCTTTTTTGATGAGATAGGCCGACAAGGTCAGCACGTCCCATCGGGCCGTGCCCGAACGCAGCAGCATGGCCAGCAATTCCGTGTCGCTGAGTTTGCTTGGACCCAACTGATCCAACCGTTCCTGCGGCCGTTCGTTGACGGCGAGATCCTTTAAACGTGATGAGCCGGGAGTTGTCATTGGGGGTAAGCGCCCAAGGGCGCGAATTAGGAATTAGGAATTAGGAATTCGTGAAGGTGGGGGAAGGCAGGATTGACTCTCGCAAAGACGCCATGAACGCCAAGGTCATGAACCAGAAACCAGGAATTTTGTGCTTTTGTGGCTAATTCCTTATTGGTGCTTCTTCCAGGTCTTTCCGTGATGAATTTACCGGCTTTGGAGAAGGGGTCCAAGCTACGGGTTGCAGGAAGTGCTCGGTGGAGCCCCATTCCGGATTACCTGCCCCGGCGGATTAAAGATAGAACTTGATGAAGGCTTTTTCGCGCAAGCCCTGGAGCCATTTGTCCTGCTCCTCGCGGGCCATTTGGCCGACCAGGATCCCTTCGATCTGGTCGCGGACATCGGCCAGCGGTTGCACCCCTTCTTCTTTTTTATCTTCGATTTTTAGGATGAACAGTTTGTCCCTCACTTTAATGGGTTGGCTGTGCTCGCCCTTTTCCAGGCTGAAGGCAATCTTGCTCAGTTCGTCGCGAATATCGGAACGGTTGATCCATCCCCAATCCCCTCCGCGGTCCTTCCGGGTATCCTGACTGTATTTTTTGGCCAATTCCTCAAATTCGGCGCCTCCGTCCAGTTCCTCGATGATCAAGTTTGCGGTTTGCATGAGGAGATCGAAATTTTCCGAAGCGTAGGGGGCCAGCATTATGAGTTTCAGGTGAACCCGTTCCTCTTCGTAAAAACGGTCTCGTTGCGTGTTGTAATACGCTTCGATTTTGGCGGGACTGACGATAGAGCGGGAACGGCGCTGCTGGCTGAGCATGATTTGGACGATAATTTCTTCCCGCAGTTTGGTGCGGTATTCCCGCATGCTGAGCCCTTGTCCCTTGAGGTAGTCGAGGAACTTTTCCCGGTCGTTGTTGAATTCGTTGACCAAAACGTCGTCGAAACGGTTTTCCACGAATGAACGGGGCATTTTGTAGCCCTTTTCGACAAATTTTTCCTGAAACTCCTTCATGATGAGCACCCGGTCGATGAGGTTCATCAGAACATCCTGCTGCAACTCGGCCAGCATGGTTTGGAATTCCTGGTTGTTCCTGGCCTTGCGCTGAAGTTGGGGCACCAGGGGGGCAAGGTCTTTGCGCAACTCCTCGTGGGTAATTATTTTGCCCTCCACAATGGCGGCGATGCCGTTTTCCGTGGGCAAATTGTCATATTGGGAGGGCTGTGCGCCCAGGAGCAGGGGGAGCAATCCCGCGCTCCAGGCGGCGAATTTCACTATTTTTTTCATGGAGGATTAACCAATAACCGGACCACTAAAATTAATCAGGGCGGGGATGCTATGGGTTCCGTTCAGATTCGTCAAGACCCCTTCGACCCCTGCCTGGGATTTGCCGGGATGACCGGGATATTCACAACATGCCTTGCCACCTTCTGCCGGTGTAAAAATTGCAGGATTTCCTCCAGTTTTTTAAAGGGGTCCTTGCGGGAGAGCCGGGGAAAGCGGCGACCGGGCATGATGAAGTTCCCCTTGCCCGCCCCGGCTATGCGGCACTTCAGGCGGTTTCCTTCGCTTTCGATCCGGTCGATTCCTTTTTCCTCGGCCACGGTTCGAATTTTGCATACCTCGAGGAGCGCCTTGACCGTGTCCGGATAGGGGCCGTAGCGGTCCACCAGAGACCGGTCGATTTCTTCGATGGAGGCGAGATCCTCGGCCATGGCCAGTTGCCGGTAGACCTCGATTCTGAGCCGGGTTTCGATCAGGTAACGGGGGGGAATGCGGGCTTCCAACAGGCGCCCCCGGGTCGCCTCTATCTCAGCTTGTTTGAGGGCTTGGTAACTGTCTCTGGCGATGGGCGCCTCCGTCGCCTTGCCTTCGCCCATGTAAACGAAATCGAGCTGAACGGTGGCGCGGATTCGCAAAGCCGCGTGATCGCCCTTCAGCCGGGCGATACTTTGCTTGAGCAATTGGCAGTAGAGATCGAACCCCACCCCGGCTATGTGGCCGCTTTGTTCGGCCCCCAACAGGTTTCCCGCGCCGCGCAGTTCCAGGTCGCGCAAGGCGATGCGGAATCCTGCGCCCAGTTGATTGTATTGTTTGATTGCGGCCAGTCGCCGCCGCGCCGTGTCGAGGACCCGGGCGTGGCGGTGGAGCAGCAGGTAGGCGTAAGCCTGCCGGTCGAACCTTCCGACCCGGCCCCGGATTTGGTACAGTTGGGAAAGGCCGAAGCGGTCGGCTGCCTCGATGATTATGGTGTTGGCATTGGGGATATCGAGACCCGATTCAATGATAGTGGTGGAAACCAGCACGTCGTATTCACCGTCTACGAACCGACTCATGATTCGCTCCAGGGTTCTCTCGTGCATTTGGCCATGGGCCACGGCGAATTTCACCTTGGGCAGCATTTCCTCGAGCCGGGCGGCCACGTTGTGGATGGACTGGACGCGATTGTGCAGGTAGAAAACCTGTCCCCCCCGGCTGATTTCCCTGGTTATGGCCCCACAAACGGTGTCGGGATGGTAATTCTTTATGATGGTTTCTACGGGCCGGCGATTAATGGGAGGCGATTCGATAACGCTCAGGTCGCGGGCCCCCATCAAGGCCAGGTGGAGCGTGCGGGGGATGGGGGTGGCGCTCATTGAGAGGACGTCGGCGTTTAGACGGTATTCCTTGAGGCGTTCCTTGTGTTTGACTCCGAACCGGTGCTCTTCATCGATGACGAGAAGTCCGAGGTCCTTGAACCCGACGTCCCGGGAGAGCAGCCGATGGGTTCCCACGACGATGTCGATTCTGCCGGCGGCCAGGTCCCTGAGGATTTTTGATTGTTCGGCCCGGGTCCTGAAACGATTCAGCATCTCCACCACGATGGGGAAGGCGGACATGCGTTGGCGAAAGGTGTTGAAATGTTGTTGGGTCAATACGGTGGTGGGCCCCAGGATAGCCACCTGTTTGCCGTCCAGGACGGCCTTGAAGGCGGCGCGAAGGGCTACCTCGGTCTTGCCGAATCCCACGTCGCCGCAGATCAGGCGGTCCATGGGATGCGGCTTCTCCTGGTCGTTTTTGGTTGCGATGATGGCTTCGAGTTGATCGGGAGTTTCACGGTAAGGGAAGGTGGCTTCAAAATCCCGTTGCCAGTTGCCATCGGCGGAGAAGGCGAACCCTTTCCGCGAATCCCGGTTGGCCTGGTTTTGCAAGAGTCGGGCCGCGAAATCCAAGGTTGCCTCTTCCGCTCTGCGTCGGGTTTTCTCCCATCGACTGGAGCCCACTTTCCCCAGGGTGGGCCGGTATTTTTTCAATCCCACGTAACGGGTTACCAGGTGCGACTCATGCAGGGGCAGGTGGAGGATGATCCCGTCGTCAAATTCGAGGGATATGACTTCGCGCGAGCCTTGCCCGACATCGATTCGGCTCAACCCGCGGTAGATGCAAATGCCGTTTTGAAGGTGCACGAGGTAATCGCCCTCGACCAATTCCGAAAAATCGAGGAGTTGGTCGACCTGTTGGGGTTGGGCAATTTTGCGGGCGGAGAAATCGCGGGATGAACCCGCTCCTACAATTCGCTTGCGCGGGCGGGCGAAAATTTCTGAATCGGTGGCAAATACGATACCTTTGGCGTCCAGCGCGGATCGCGGCGTAAAGCTGCTCCTACAATTGGTTTTACCAAAATGGTCGGGGTCGAGCGGCCAAGGCAGGCTACCGTGCGTCGCAAAGTTGCTTGGCAACGGCGTGTCGTTGGCAAGCGGACCGGTCACGCCCTTGCCCGCTTTGCTGAAATCGCAACGGAATCCCGCGCTCAGATTACTTGGAACCAGAGTGGAGGCATCGAAGAGATCTCGGGATAAACCCGCTCCTACAAGCTGATCGATCAACTCGTTCAACCGGTCCATTTCGCCCCGGGATTGAACGGAGAGTATCAGCTCATATCCTTCCCGCTGCCAGTCTTGCAGGCGGTGGAAGAATTTCAGGTGGGAATCGCGGTGTAAACCTGCTCCTGCATGATCTCGGGATAAACCCGCTCCTACCAGAGGAGGCCGGTATTGGTCCAGTGGTTCCGTTTCCAGGGAAACCCGTTGGGTGGAAGCATCGAAGAGTATACTTTCCTGATCGAAAGCGGAATAGGCCAGCCAGGCATCTCCCTTGCCCGCGCGCGCTTCGAGGAGTTTGGCTAAGGTGAGGTCCTCCCCCCGGTTGGAGAAAAACTGAGGGCAGTTCTCCTCGCTCAGACAGGGTTCCCAAAATTGCCACAGGACCTCCTCCGGGAGGTATTGGAGAATGCCGCAGGGAACAACGGGAAGCGAATGCCCCGGCGGCGGGGCCGCGGTGAGCGATATTACCTGGAAAGCCGACCTTTGCGTATCCGGTTCAAAGGCTCGAATCTCCTCGATCTCGTCGCCGAAGAAGTCCAGGCGATAGGGTATGCGCTCGTTGACCGGATACAGGTCGATGATACCGCCGCGGACGGCAAATTGTCCGGGCCCTGCCACTTCCGATTCGTGGTCGTAACCGAGGGCGTTCAATCGCTCTATCAGCCCGGTGAAGGAACAAGTCATTCCCGTCTGAAGCGAGATTTCCGCTTCCAGGATGGCTCTTTTCGCGGGCAAGGATTGGGCCAGGGCGGGCAGGCTGGTCACCACCATCAACCGGTCTTTTCGCTCCCTGTTGGACAAGCGGCCTGAGGGCACGCAATTGGCCAAGCGGCTCAGGGCGCCGATCTGATCGAGTTGGCGGTCCAGGTGAAGGGCCTGTCCGTGGCCGGTTTCCAGCGGCAGTTCCGGGAGGGATAGCACCCGCATTGCGTTGCAACCCTCACCCGGCGCATTGCGCCACCCTCCCCCAATGGGAGAATGAGGTTTTGGGTTGGAACCACCATCCCGGCCTTCCCCTTTTTGGGGTGGCGGAGGACGGGAAGATCCCCCCTCCGTTGGAAGGTTGAGAAAAAATTCCAGGTCTTCCCCGATCCGATGCAGCTTCCTGTCATCGGGCAGGATTACGAGGGAAAGGGAAAAAGGGGAGTCCTGAAAGGCCCGGGCGGCCAGACAGCCGAAGGCCGGGGGGGTGACTCCGTGCAGGGCGCAAGCCTTTTTCCGGGTTTGAACCAGTGAATCAAGCATCTGGAAATACCAGCGATTCGAATTGATCCAGGGTTTGGCGGGCTGCTCGCTCCTCCGCTTCTTTTTTGCTCTTGCCCGTTCCTTTGCCCATTGATTTTCCCCGGATGGATAATTCCACCTCGAATGTCCTGTCGTGGGGAGGACCGCGCTCGCTCGTCACCTGGTAGTGGATACCATAATCCCCCAGCTGGGAATGCATGCGTTCCTGCAGTTGCCCCTTGGGGTTGTGTTCAAGGTTCAGTTGGGTCAGTTTGCTCTGGATATCCCCATACCATGCCAGCACCACCTCCCGTGTGGTTGGAAAATCAGAGTCCAGATATATGGCGCCGATAAGGGCTTCGAAGGCGTCTTCCCGGGAGGAGGGAAGGTCTTTTGTCGATTCTCCCGTTTCGTTTGGGCTCACCCGCATGTAGCGGGAGAGTTTGAGTTTCCGGGCCATTTTTGCGAGCAGGCTGCCTTTGACCAGGGTGGCGCGATACTGGGTGAGCTGGCCTTCCCGTATTTCGGGAAACGTCTGGTAGAGGTATTCGGTAATGATGAGGGCCAGGGCGGAATCCCCGAGAAATTCCAGACGTTGGTTGTTGGTTTCATAGGGGTTTGCCTCCGCCATGTAGGAGGGGTGGGTCAGGCTTTGAACCAGTAAATCCTCGTTCTCAAACTGGTAACCGATGCCGCTCTGGAATTCCTCGAGATCCATATTGATGCGGTGGAATTAGCGGTTTAAGGAGAATCGGTCGATCACTTCCCGGGCCAATGCGGCGTAGGCGCGGGCCCCGGGGCTCAGCCGGTCGTATTCAAAGATGGTCTGCCCATGACTGGGAGCTTCACCGAGGCGAACCGAGCGGGGGATGATAGAGGAAAATACGACCTGGCCAAAGTGGCCCTGGACCTCGGAAACCACTTGGCGCGATAAATTGGTGCGGACGTCGTACATGGTCATGATGATGCCACCCAGGCCGAGACGGGGATTGACTCCGGATTCTTTGAATTGGTTGATGATGGCGAGGATTTGACCGAGGCCTTCCATGGCCAGATACTCGCACTGCAGGGCGATGAGGAGGTGGTCCGCCGCGGCCAGGGCGTTCATGGACAACATGCCCAAGGAGGGGGGGCAATCGAAAAAGACCACCTTGAACCGGTCGCTTTCCTTGAGCGGAAGGAGGGTATTTTTCAGACGGAGAAGATAATTTTCGGTGTGAGCCAGCTCCCTTTCAATGGCTGCTATATCGACCTCAGAAGGGATGAGGCTCAAATTTTCCACTGCGGTAGGCACGATCTTCGACTCAGCTTCTTCCTGGCCCAACAGGGCATGGTAGAGGCTTTGACCCACCTCCTTTTCCAATCCCAGCCCGCTGGTGGCGTTGGCCTGGGGGTCCAAATCGATAATCAGGGTGGGAATATCCTGAGCGGCTACGGCCGCGGCCAGATTGATAGCGGTGGTCGTTTTGCCGACCCCTCCCTTTTGGTTTGCGATGGAAAAGAATTTAGCGGGCATGGGTTGCTGGCGAATCCATTAAGTCTTCCCACCGAATTAAAGGGAGGAAGGGAAAAAAGACCACCGCCTTTTTCCAGTAAAAACAACTTGCTACCTCAGGGGAACTGGTTTGTTTTACCGTTTCCCCGAATTGGGGCGCGGTAGCCAAGTGGTAAGGCCGAGCTCTGCAAAAGCTCTATACGTCGGTTCGATTCCGACCCGCGCCTCCACATCAAACCCACTGTAGGAGCGGCATAGGCGCGCCGGGGCGCGCCTATTAGGAATTAGGAATTAGGAATGATGGAATGGATGGGAAAGAAATCACGGATTTCACGGATAAGCACGGATAGCTCTCAATCTTGATCTTGATCATGATCCTGATCTTGATCGAAAAAAAGGCTGAAGGAGAAAGGTCCGGCTTCTGAGGCAGGTTCCAGAGTAAAGGTTTTCA
>JAABVD010000122.1:4929-12530 GCA_014529615.1 Opitutia bacterium | reverse complement strand
CCAACGGGGTTCCACAATGAATCAATCCCGAGGCATACCGTTCATCAATCTCAAGGTTGTTTCAGTGCTTTCAAGCATCAAGCATCCAGCATCCAGTTTCATGATTTGTGGAACCCCGTTGGGGTAAAAGCCAAATGTTTGAAGTGGTTGATCCCGTATTGTGCGGGACCCTCATCGCAGGTATTCCTCCAACCCCTGGAGGGTTCTGGCATTGGCTCCCCGATGGGCCGCCATCCATCCCGAAGCGTTGTTCGATTTTTCCCGAAGCAAATCGGGAGCAGCCATCCAATCCCGCAGTTTTTGTTCGAGATCGGCCGGATGCTCCACTCTTTCGGCCACTCCATGGTCGATCAGGCTTTGCCCAATCGCTTTGAAATTGGACATCCCGGGCCCGAAGAGGATGGGTTTTTGCAGCAGTCCGGCTTCAATGGGGGTTTGACCCTGGGTATGGGGGGGTAGGCTCCGCCCCACAAAAACGATATGGGAAATTTGCAGAAATTTTACCAATTCTCCCGTGGTATCCCCGATATGAACTTCCACGGGTTCCTCGGGTAATCCATCGGTGCGGAAATGGAAGCGAACCGGCTGGTTCCTCAGTTGCTTGCGGATTTCCTCGCGCCTCTCCATGTGCCTCGGAACGATTAACAGGCGCAGATCGCTCCGCCATTTCTTGAGTGACAGGAAGATGTTGAGAAGCGCTTCCTCCTCCCCGGGCCAGGTGGAGGCGCCACAAAGGACGAAGGGCTTTCCCCGGGAAGGATCATCCCGGAAAAAGCCGAGTTCCCTCAGCAGTTGACCGGCCTCCCCATCGCTCAAAGTGCGGGGAAGGGAAAAATCGCATTTCATGTTTCCGGTAATTGCGATAGCGGCCGGATCGACTCCCAATCCGGCGTAACGCTCTTTGCTCTGCTCACTCGAGGCCAGGACTTTGGTCAGGCTTTTAAATACCGGTTTAGCCAAAACCTTGAGGCGGGTATGATAATGAAAGGCTCGATCCGACATGCGGGCGTTGATGAGGAGGACGGGTATGCCCCGTTTGGTGGCTTGGTGCAGGTGTTCCGGCCAAAGCTCCCCTTCCATGAGTATGCACCGATCGGGTTGAATCCGATTCCAGGCCCGGCGGCTGAAGCTTACCCAATCTATGGGAAAATACGAGATTTGTTCGGTCAATCGGGTGTATTTTTCCCGGGCCAATTGATAGCCCGTAACCGTGGTCGTGGTCAAAATGACCTCAACGTGTCGGCGTTTGTGCAAGGATTCCAGAAGGGGATGGATGGCCTGCAATTCCCCCACGCTCACCGCCTGAATCCACACCCTCACCTTTCCGGGAGATTTTGCTTTGGGCCGGGGGACCCAGCCCAATCGCTGCCCCAACCTCTCCTTGATGCTGCCCCGTCTCCGCGTTTGCCACCAATATCGGGGAAGCGAAACCAATAATCCGGGAAGGAAAAAAAGGCGGTAGATCCAGATCATCAGAGGGACGGGTTCAGGCGGTAATTCGAAAGGTAAGGAAAGCGCGCCTGGCTGTTTCTGCAAAATAAATTGCCCCGTCGGTTGGATAAGGCATCCCTTTTCCGCGGCCTGACCCCGGCTGGCGCCATTCAGGTTTGACCCCCTTGGCCCCCTCGAATGTACTTGTACCTTTGGTTCCAAATAATTTAAACACTAATCATAAGGAGAAGAGAAAATGGCTAAATACTTATTCCGCACTAAATACACCGCTGCTGGGCTCAATGGCTTGCTCAAAGAAGGAGGCACGAGCCGCCGGGAAGCTCTCAAGCAGACTATTGAGGGTGTCGGCGGTAGCCTTGAGGGTTTCTACTACGCTTTTGGAGATGAGGATTTACTAATTATTGCCGACCTCCCTGATCATGCCGCTGCAACGGCCGCGTCTATCAACATCGGCGCTGCCGGCGCCCTCGAGGTGGCCGTGACCGTCCTGGTCTCTCCGGAGACTATCGATCAGGCGGTGAAGAAGTCGGTGTCCTATCGGGCTCCGGGCGATTGAAACCCGCCCGAATGGCGCTTGGTCAGGGAATTAACCACAGAGGACACCGAGAGCACAGAGGGAGAAAGAGAATTAACCACGGATGAAGGGCTGGCGCCCGCCCCCCACCGGCGCGACTGTGGGCTAGCGCCCTTGTCTTGCCGACTCCCCCTCGAGGGGGGAGTGATGGATGGGCACGGATGGCTCTCAATCTTGATCGTGATCGTGATCGTGATCGTGATCGAAAAAATGGCTGAAGAGTGATGGTTTTATGCTGTAGGAGCGGCATAGGCGCGCCGGGGCGCGCCAATTAGGAATTAGGAATTAGGAATTGGGGAAAAGGAGAGACTCCTCTCTCTGCACTCTGAACTCTTCTCCCTCCATTATCTGGCTGTTTCGTGGGACCGGGACTACAAATAACTAGAAAGCACATTAAAGGAGGCCACGCTGGAAAGAACTGCAAAGCAGTTCCACTCCAAAGCCCAGTGTCGCGGAGCGCACACTGGGTTGAAATGGACAAAAACAACGAACCCCAACCGGGTTCCACAAATTATTTCCAAAATGCCTTTGGATTGATTCATTGTGGAACCCGGTTGGGGTTCAATCATATGGGCGATCGGCGACCCAGAGTGCGCTACCATGCTTTGCCTAAACCGTGCTTCGCAAGGCTACCATGCTTCGCCTAAAGGCTTCGCGCGGCACAGTGCGACGCTGGGCCCCGGGCACTGGAAACCCGCACCAGCACTCGGTCTCCGTTCGCTCACTACGCATTTTGTGAGACATGTGGACTAGACCTGATGTCTTTTAATCCGGTCTACTTCAAAAGAATGAAACGTCGATGGAGCGGCTGGACCGGGCGCGCGTTCATGGGATACAGGACGCCGAAGGCGTCGATCTGCGTTTGGGAGACGGTGATGGACTCGGTCATCACCACCCAACTGACTACCTCGGAGCAGGGTGGTGTGGTCAGGGATCCGGCGTAGCGGAAGTACCCGCGCCCTTCGGGCAGAAATGCGTTCGGGTCGATCCTGGCAATCGGAGCGGACGCCTCGTCGACGCCGGGTATGGCATCCCATATGGTCTGGATGGCTGTATTGGCCGCGCCGGCATCCATTAAGACCCCGATCACCGCGAGGTCTCCCTCCTCGGCCTGATGAACAAAGTGCACTTCCATCGGGTAGTTCCCTCCTTCGACCGTGTGCTCGCTCGGCCGGTGGAAGTGGAACTGCAGGAGCGAGAACTGCCTGCCCTCGAGCTTGATGGAGCTTCCGGCTTCCATGTCGACTTGGATGGTGTGCCCGTTGTCCACCACCAGCCCGCCGGTGGGCTGCCACAGGATCTCGAGCCCGCCTCCGCCCGCCGTAATCGCTTCCGTCAGGTTTACTGGGGATTGCTGCGCGCCGCTGTCGCAGATGTCGAAGGAAGGGTCCAGACTGCCCCAACAGTTGGGGCCGGTGTTTCCTTCGTAGCTCCAGTGAACTTTTCCCCCCTGCGCCTTTTCGGCGTCCATCTGCTCTTTGGCATCCGCCTGAAAGGGGGCACAAAAAGCAGCCAGAACAGCCAACGAAACCCATATTCTACCGATGAAGCTTTCCATTGTTTTGTCGCCTTATCAAACTGTAAGTGTGTGAGAATTCATGCCTGCTTGAAAAAGGATTGCGGAATGGTTCACTATTAAGAGTCCTCGCGAGCATCGCAAGAGGAAATAGCTAGTCTTCCCCGCAACAGGATCGCTTTGCGAGCAGGAATTCTTAAAATTAATTTCTTGCTGGAGCGCAGCTCCATCCTGTTGCCGTCTTGTCCTGCCGTAGCCCTTGGGCGAAGCAGGAAGGCATCAAGCGAAGCATTGTTTATCTTAAAATCCGTGCTTATCCGTGTAATCCGTGGTCCATTTCCTTTCCCCCTCTGTGGTAAATTTAGTGGCATTCGGGTCATCCGAATGGCGCCGAAATACCGTATAAATGAAGGGAGGGGAAATATAGGGTTGAGGCAGGCAGAGACTCGTGATGTAATTGAAAACAACAAGAAGCATGAAAACCTTTTCTGTTCTTCTCCTGGGGTGGCTTTTTGCCTGGGGCAACCTGTCCGCCGAAGTGGTGGTAATTTTCCAAAACCCGGATGAATACCGGGATATCGATTACTATTATGCCGGAGGCAAGAAGGGCCAGCGGATATACCTTCCCCAGTTGAAGGAGCATATTGAGAAGTACGGGGCGAGGCACTTGCGGGAGGGCCTCGTTTTGACCCTGACCTTCACCGATATCGATCTGGCCGGGGAGCACGAACCGTGGAGGGGTTCGCTAACCCACGATATCCGAATCGTGAGAAGCATTTACCCGCCCCGCATGACCTTCAGTTACGAGTTGGCCGACGCGGATGGAAATGTTTTGAAGACAGGGGAGGAGAGGTTGGTGGATCTTGCTTTCGATTATCGGATGCGCACCAATTTTCACGACAACCTGTATTACGACAAGGCCATGATCGGGCGATGGTTGCGTAAATTTGCCCGGGAAGAGGGAGAGAATTGACCACGGATGGGGAGGCGCGCTGAGGCGCGCCAATTAGGAATTAGGAAAGGAGGAGGGAGGATTAACCACGGATTACACGGATGAGCACGGATGAGGAAGGAATAAACCACAGAAGACACCGAGAGCACAGAGGGATAAGCGCCAAAGGCGCGAATGAGGAATGAGGAATTAGGAATGTTTACTGATTCCCAATTCTCCCTCTCTTGGCGACCTTTTCGGCTTTGCGAGAGTCAATTCCTTCCTTCTCCCTCTGTGCTCTCGTTGTTTTATTTTAAAATCCGTGGTTATCCGTGTAATCCGTGGTTCATTCCCTTTCCCCACTGTGGTTAACCAAGTGGCATTGCGGGTTAACCCGTATATCTCACAAAATTAGGCGCGGATGAAGCTGGGTCGACACCCTGCAAATTCGCGAATCCAGCGAAGTCCGCACCAGTGCCGATATTTCGGAGCACAATAGAAAATTTGTGAGAAATGCGGGTTAGTTACCGGGAGGCAAGGGCGGAGGCCATCCGTTCAAGGGCTCGTTGGAGGCGCCGTCGCGGGCAACCGAAATTCAGGCGAAGGTACCCGGGGGAGCCGAAGGGAGCGCCGTCGGACAAGCCGACCCCGTGTTTTTCGAAAAAGGCGGCGGGATTTTTCAGGTGGAGGGATCGCACGTCCATCCAGGCCAGGTAGGTAGCCTCCATTGGACGCAATTTGATCCCCGGCAGTTTTTCCGCGGCGAAGGAATAGAGATAGTCCCGGTTTGACCGCAGGTATTGAATAAGAGCTTGGCGCCAGGGTTCTCCCCGGTCATAAGCCGACTGGCAGCCCACGTAACCAAAGGCGTTGATTTCAGTGATGATTCCGCGGGCCGCTTTCTGAAAGGTCGAGCGAAGTTCCGGGTTTTCGATCACGGCATAGGCGCAGCACAAGCCGGGCAGGTTGTAGGTTTTGCTGGGGGACATGAGCATGACGGTCCGCCGGCTGATCTCGGGGCCGAGCAAATTGGTCGGCACGTGGGTGAGGTGGCTTTCCAGAATCAGATCGGAATGGATTTCATCGGAACACAGGATGAGATCGTGCCGGATGCAGAATTCCCCCAAGGCCCTCAATTCCGATCTGGAAAATACCCTCCCCACCGGATTGTGCGGATTGCACAGGATGAACGACTTGGTGTGGGGCCGGATCGCTTTCTCCATGGATTCAAAATCGAAGGTCCAACGCGAGCCGTCCCAACACAGGTCCACTGCAATCAGCTTTTTCCTGGAATAGATTGGCGAGGTAAGGAAGGGGGCGTAAACCGGGGTGGCGGTCATGACGCTGCCGCCGGGTTGGCCGAAGGCCCGGCAGAAGAGGTTGAGGGCGGGAACCACGCTCGGGGTCCAGATGATCCACCTGGGGTCGACGACGTAATTGTGCTGTCGCCCGAGGTAATTGACTACGCTCGTTCTCACCTCTTCCCCAGGCACGGTATAGCCGAACACACCGTGGCTGGCCCGCCCATGCAGCGCCTCCACTATCTCGGGGGCGGAAACGAAATCCATATCCGCCACCCAGAGGGGTATCACGTCCCGCTTGCGGTATTTTTCCCATTTCAGGCTGGCCGTGTCATGGCGTCCGGGGGGATTGTCGAAATTGTAAGTCATAGATAAGCAGGTGGATGAAGCGAAACTTGCACCAGAACTCAACCTTCGTTGGCTCGCTATAAATTTCATGCAATATGCGGGCTGGCGGATCAAGTTTTTACCTGTGATCCGGTTGAAAACCCATTGAAAAAGGATTTACCCCCGGTTGCCCGGGAAACATTTTCTGCTGGAAAGGGAAGGCAATTTTTTCTTGTAAAGCGGAACTCGACGTCAATCCTCCCCCCCTTGCCGAAATAAATTAACTATGAAAGTGCCCATTGAAGATTATTTTGAAGACATCCTGGCCAAAGCGGCCCGTGGATTGGGTTTAACCACCTCTCAGATCGCTGACCGAACCGGATTGTCGCGGGATGCGATTGGGAAGGCATTGCGAGGTGAGTTCAATGAGGATCACGTCCGCCTCATGGCCGGTCCCCTCCGTTTGGATGCGGAAGCGCTGGTGGTGGCGGGCCGGAAGACCTGGTATCCTGAAGCGGTGGAGGTGGAAGGCCTGGCCCTGTTCAATACCCAATATGGAGACATGACCGTAAACGCGTTTGTGGTTTGGGATCCAGCCTCCGGCGAGGCAGGCATTTTCGATACGGGAGCCGAGGCAGAGGAAATGCTGGCTTTCATCAGGAGGAAAAACCTGACCGTGAAAACGCTTTTCATCACCCATACCCATGGGGACCACGTCGCTGCGGTGGATCAGGTGTTGGAAGCTTATTCCTGCCCCGTATATGTGGGGGAAGGAGAAGGGGCATCCTTTGGGCAATCCTTCTCTGCCGGGAAAGTCTTCAGCTTGGGATCGCTCGAGGTTGAATCCAGATTGACCAGGGGGCACGCCCGCGGCGGTATTTCTTATGTCGTACGGGGCTTGAAGCGGCCCCTGGCAATAGTGGGAGACGCTTTGTTTGCCCAGTCGATGGGCGGGGGGATGGTGTCCTATCAAGCAGCCTTGGAAACCAATAGGAAGGCTCTGTTTACCCTGCCGGACGATACGGTGGTCTGCCCCGGGCATGGCCCCATGACTTCCATTGGCGAAGAAAAGAGGGTCAATCCCTTCTTCCCGGAATTCAAAGTTTGATCAGGGAAGAAGGCCACGGATGGGGAAGCGCCAAAGGCGCGAATTAGGAATTAGGAATGGGGAGAGGGAGAAAGGGAATGGTGGAGTGATGGAGTGATGGAAAGATGGGGGAGTGCTGATGGCCTTCAGTGAATCATGAATTGACTCTCGCAAAGCCGCAAAGAAGGGGAGAAGAAAATAGCCACGGATTATCCAAATCCTGTCCATCCTGTGAATCCATGTTTTTTGAAACCCATGCCTGAGTACCTCTGCATCTTTTCCTCGGTGCCCCTGCTCCTTGGTGCCTTTTCATTCCTAACCCGTAACTACTCATATCCACATAGCTTGGATTAAAGGAGGCCACACTAGAATGAACTGCAACGCAGTTCCACTCCAAAGCCCAGTGTCGCACA
>JAABVD010000122.1:0-4881 GCA_014529615.1 Opitutia bacterium | reverse complement strand
GTCGAACGTTGGTGCGGGTTTCTGAGCGCAGTAGAAAAACATCCATGCGAACGATTGTTCAAGATACCTGAGTAGTTACCCTAATTCTTAATTCCCAATCCCGGGTTGAGTTTTCCGCTGACATCCGGGGTGAAGCTTCCTCTGCCTTTTCTGATCTGGGCCAGCAGGCCGCGGCGGGGACTGAAAATCCAGGCCAGGCAAAATATGAGGAACCCGGCCACCACCATGGCGCCGGCCGGTGAACAATTCAACCAGGTTGCGAGGTGAAGTCCGGCCAAGGCGTAAAGGGCGGAAAAGGCCCCTGACATCATGAGGATATGGGCCAGGCGGTCGGACAGCAACGACCCGGTGACGCTGGGCAAAATGAGCATGGCGATAACCAGTATGGCGCCGACCGATTCAAACGAGAACACGATCACAACCGACAGGCTCAGCATAAGGCCGTAATGCATCCAGCGGGCCGAAATTCCCACTGAGGTGGCCAGGACAGGGTCGAAGGAGGTCACCAGGGCTTCCTTGTAAAAGAGCAGGACCAATATGAGCAGGCCGAACAAGGTGACCGCCATCCGTAGAACCGGGATGGGGACTTCCATTCCCAGGAGGGCAAAACTATCGGCGAAATAGACAAAGCCTATTTCCCCGTAGAGGACACATTCGAGGTCCAGATCCACCTGATCGGCGTAGAGGGCAATCAGTATGACCCCGATGGAGAACAAGGTGGTGAAAGTGACCCCCAGGGCGGCATCCGGCTTCACCCGGGTGTTGCGGTGGATGAATTCGATCAGCCAGACGGCAAACAAACCGGCCCCGACCGCCCCCACCACCATCAGGCCGCTGGAGCGGGAGGTAGACAAAAGGAAAGCCACCGCTATACCGGGAAGGACGCTGTGGCTGATAGCGTCCCCCACGAGGGCCATGCGTCGGAGAACGAGAAAACTTCCCACCAGGCCACAGGCCGCATTGACCAGAAAACCCATGACCACGATCCAAAGGGAACTTTCCCAGGCCTCCGCCCAAGGAGCCGTAATAAACGTCACGACATCGAATGGAGGAATCATATTCATCCGGAACGACCGGCAAAGGGTGTCTGGCTGAGATCTCGCAGGCTGGGGATGAGTTTCCCATGTGGATCCCGGGTCGGATAGTTGAGACGGCGTTCCAGTTGTCGCACGGTGTCTTCACCCAAAAGGTGCTCGATTTCCTCGGCATCGTCGTGAACGTGGTCGGGTCGATACCGAACCGACTCGGTCAGGTAGAGCTCCCACAACCGGTGGTTGCGCACGATACGGCATGCCGTCTCCCACCCGGAGGCGGTGAGAAATAGCTTTCTTTCCGGAGACGGGGGGGGCTCGGGTTCTCCCTGTTCCAGGGTAGCCAAGCCCCGCCGCACCAATTGGCGGATTTCTTTTTCCACTTCGGAGGGTGAGAGATTTCTCCGGTCCCCCAACGCTTTCACGGGAATGCCATCATGGGAGAAAGCGTTCTCTTCCCGGACATGGTAGACAGCTTTGAGGGTATTTTCCACTTGGATGCGCCGGTCGCGGGACAGGTTTCGAATCCATCGGGGAATGATGCCGTAACGATTTGAGAAAAAGAGGGCCAAGGCGAAAAGCGTACTTGCTGCAACTATTATGAACGGGCCGGTGGGCAAGTTGTTGCCCAGGTAGGAGAAAAATGCGCCTGCCACCCCGGCGCCCATCCCGAACAGGCTGGCGTAAATGAGCATGCGGTGCATCCGGTCGGTCAGAAGGAATGCAGTGGCAGCCGGAGTAATGAGCAGGGCCGACACCAGGACAACGCCCACCGCCTGCAAGGCAATGACAACGGACAGGGCCAGCAAAAGCATGATTAGATAATGAAAGAACCGGGCGGACAGTCCCAGCGCATGGGCGAAACCGAAATCAAAACTGGTTACGAGAAATTCCTTGTAGAACAGGACGATTGCGATGAGGGAAAGGATGGTTATGATGCCGATCATCCATAGATCCTCGGCGCTCAGGGCGGCGGCCTGACCGAACATGAACTTGTCGAGCCCGGCTTTGTTGCCGGTAGGCAGTTGCTGGATCATGGTGAAAAGGCATATCCCCAAAGCGTAGAACCCCGAAAGCACCAGGCCCATTGCGCTGTCCTCCTTTATGTGCGTGGTGGTGTGAATCCAATGAACCACCACGGTGCCCAGTAAACCGGCAATGGTAGCTCCCACAAAAATGGCCCAGGGGTTTTTTGTCATGGTCCACAAAAAACCCAATGCCACCCCGGGCAGCACCGCGTGACTCAGGGTGTCCCCCATCAGGGAAAGTTTGCGCACCACTATAAAACTACCCAGCAACCCGCAACAGGTTCCCAAAAACAGGGAAGCCGTCAGGGTGTAGCGCAAGGAGGGATCGCGCAGGGAAAAAAACCGGACCAGTTGGTCCCAGAAACGGGTGTCGGAAAGATCACCGATTTTTGCGGCGGAAAGATCTCCGGCGGCCAGCAGGAGCAGTCCGGCCACCAGGGCCAGGCCCAGACCCCGGCATGGATAATTTGGATGCATTATCGTCCAAGGGGCACGTTTTCCTCTTTCTGGCTGCGGCTATTGGCTACTTGGGAAAGGATGGTCAGCCGCCCTCCATAGGTGGCCTGGAGTTTATCATAGGTGAAAACCTCATCGGTGGGACCGAAATCCACCATCCGCATGTTGAGCAGCAGCAGCATATCAAAATAATTCCGGGCCGTGGTCAGGTCGTGGTGAACAACCATCAGCGTCTTCCCTCGGGCCCGCAATTGGCCCAGAATGGTGACAATGGCGCTTTCCGTTGCCACATCCACCCCCGCAAAAGGCTCGTCCAACAAATAGAGATCACTTTCCTGGGCCAGCGCCCTGGCCAAAAACACACGTTGCTGCTGACCCCCGGAAAGGTTGGAAATCTGGCGCCTGGCATAGGGCAGCATTTGGACTTTTTCCAGGCAGGCTTCAGCGACCTCCCGGTCCCCTTTCCCGGGGCGTTTCAACCACCCCAGGTGACCGTAGCGTCCCATCAGAACTACGTCCATGACATTGACCGGGAAGTCCCAATCAACCGATTCCCGTTGGGGAACGTAGCCCACTCGCTTGGCGTTGCTCCGATAAGGTTTGCCAAAAATCCTGACCCACCCGCTGCTGGGAGGGGTCAGACCCAGAATGGCTTTGATCAGGGTCGATTTTCCAGCCCCGTTCGGCCCGACAATACCGACCAATTGGCCGGACGGGACCACCAGATCGATGCCGTAGAGTACGGGTTTTTTGTGGTAGGCCACCGTGAGGTCGTGAATCTCCAGGGGTGGAGGTGCTTGCGGCGACATAACGGTTTTTATTAGTAAAAATTGAAATTTTGATGAGTCAAAATCGCCTTGATGAAAAGACCTGAAAGGTTGAGGGGCAAGTCAATTTGGGAAGGCCTCAGGGATGGTCTTCCTTTTCCAAAGGAGCTTTGGGAAGGGAGCCGGGGGACCGGTTGAGGACGGGTGTTCCCGAGTTTGGAATGACTTGAATGGCCCGGTCATCCCACAACTCGATCATGTTGAAATCTTTTTCGTTGGTTACATCGAGATCGGGCAGGCCATGTTGTTTGAGCCAAGCCTTTACCGGGGGGATTCCGTGGGGATTCCCGGCCCTGGCGGTGACAATCTTTACCTTCATGCCCTGGGCAATCCATCCCTTTACCCGGTTCATCATGGGTTCCACCGGCTGGCCGATGTGATAGGCGTCCACCCAGGGTCCATCTTTGGCCAGGGTTCCGTCCAGATCTACGCCGATCCAGGGTCGGTTGGAAGGGGATGAGGTGGGGAGGTCGCCCTCGGAATTCCGTTGCTGGAGGCATTTTTCGACTCTGGGGCGCCGGGAAAAGATCTGCATTAACCGCGCAAGCATATCCCCAAGCATTATTTCAGCGCATCCACGATGCGGTAGACATTGTGTTTGATCATTCCCTCATAGGTGCCCAGGTCATAGGTATCTCCATGTCGGGTTTCGGTTGTGCCGGGAATGCCCATGGCATCGGAATACAATTCTCCTCCGATCTTCACACCGGCGTCGCGGCTGATGCTTTCAATGGCGGCCGGAGCCACGGTGGATTCGACGAAGATGGCCCGGACCCCTTTTTCCTCGATAAAATCGACCATTTTAACCATGTCGGCCAAACCGGCCTCGGTAGCCGTCGAAATGCCCTGCACCCCGACCACCTGAAACCCGTAGGCCAAACCGAAATAATTGAAGGCATCGTGGCTGGTTACCAAAATGCGGGCCGATGGGGGGATTTGGCTTACCGCTTCGATGGCCCAGGCGTGGATGGCCCGGTAATTTTTTTGCACCCGGGCCCCTTCGCGGGCAAATTTTTTTGCCAGTGAAGGGTCGGCTTGGCTCAGTCCGTCCACCACCACCCCGATGGCATATTCCCACAAAGTGGGGTCGAACCATACGTGAGGATCATAATTCCCGGCAAATTCGGGTGGTTCGAGCAAGCGGGCCTGGGGCATGGTGGCGGTGACGGCGTATACCGCCTTTCCCTTTCCCTCCAGTTTTTCCAGGACGTCTCCAATTTTTCCCTCCAGAAACAATCCATTGTAAAATATCACCTGGGCGCGCTGCAGGTTGTGGATGTCACTGGGCTTGGCCTTGTAGAGATGGGGGTCCACCCCCGGGTTCATCATCCCGGTGAGGTGAATTTTATCGCCTCCTATGTCCTGAACCAGGTCCGTGATCATGGTGGTGGTGGTCACAACCCGTGTTTTCCCGTTCAGGGAAAGCCCTGCCAGAAGCAGAGTTAGACTGATAGAAATTCTAATTTTGATGAATCAAAATTGGTCTTGCCCGGCCGGGAAGTCAAACCGCAACGGCCTAATTTACTGGGGAAGCGCGCC
>JAABVD010000121.1 GCA_014529615.1 Opitutia bacterium | reverse complement strand
GTGGCTATTTTTCCCATCCGTGCCCATCCGTGAAATCCGTGGTTAAAACTTTCTTCTGGATTTGCTCTCGAAAAGATCGGCAATTTCGTTAAGATTTTGTGTGCCTTTGTGCCTTTGTGCCTTTCCCCATTCCTAATTGGCGCGCCCCAGCGCGCCTTCACCTCCTCTCAGCAACTCAGAATCTCAGAATCTTCGTCCCTCAACCCCTATGCAAGCTTGCAAAGCGGAGCCTTTTGGCAAATAACCAATCACCGCACCTCGAAACAAGGCCATGAATATCACTTCCCGTAGAAACTTTCTCAAAGCCGCTGGAATTTCCGCGGCTGCTTCCACCCTGCCGAACTGGTTTGCCGAAGAATGCCGGGCTCAAGGACAAGTGAACCCGTCGAGATCGGCCAATGATCGCCTGGGAATTGCTTTGGTGGGATGCGGCGGGCGCGGTATCGGAGTGACGAGGGGCGCCGCTCCATACGGAGACGTCCTGGCGGTGTGCGACGTGGACGATGCCCAGATGGCCAGGGCCAAAGAATTCTGGCCCACGGCCAGGACCTTCAAGGATTTTCGCAAGGTCATGGAATTGGAAGAGGTCGACGCAGTCATCTGCGGCACGGTCGATCACTGGCATACCCTCGTTGCATTGGCCGCAATGCGGGCGGGAAAAGACGTCTACTGCGAAAAGCCCCTCACCCTCTGCATCGATGAAGGGAAGCGTCTCGTCGCCGCTGAAAAGGAAACCGGCCGCATACTGCAAACCGGCACCCAGCAACGAAGCGACCCTCGATTTCGCCTGGCCTGTGAACTGGTGCGCAATAAACGGATCGGCCAACTCAAGGAAATCGATGTCTATTTGCCGAGCGGCCAACGTAAGGGACCTTTCCAGTCAACCCCCGTTCCTGTCGGATTTGATTGGGACATGTGGCAGGGACAAACCCCCTATGTGGATTATGTGGAAGAACGCGCCCACAGGACCTTCCGCTATTGGTGGGAATACTCGGGAGGGACCATGACCGATTGGGGCGCCCACCATAACGATATTGCGCTCTGGGCCGCCGGTTTCGAACGCAGCGGACCCATTTCTGCCCATGGAAAAACCCTCATCGACATGATCCCCGGCGGCTTCACTGCCGCCAGCCAGTACGCTTTGGAATTCCGTTATTCCAACGGGTTGGTGCACCGTTGCCGCAGCACCACCGCCAACGCCTGGAATGGGGGCGTGCTGGAACCCTTTGCCCAAAAACATGGCATTCGTTTTCAAGGCTCATCCGGTTGGATCTGGGTGACCCGCGGTCATATGGAATCCAGTATTCCCGAAATTCTCACCACCCCGCTGCCATCGAGCGCGGAACGGCTCTATGTCAGCAATGGCCATATGGAGAATTTCATCGACTGCGTGCGCTCCAGGAAAGAACCGGTTTGCCCGTCCGAGATCGGTCATCGCTCGGTAACAGTGTGCCATCTGGGAGTGATCGCGGCCCGGTTGGGCCGCAAGATCGAGTGGGACCCCGATCGGGAACAGATCATGGGCGATCCCCAAGCGGCCGCCTCAGCGGCCCGGGAAATGCGCAAACCCTGGGATTACGACATGATTTAAGGGCATAAGGCATGGCGCGAGTCGGGGTCGAGCCGTGGAAAAGTTATGCCTTCTACAAGAAAAGGGTCAGGCCCTGTAAGGTATAACTTTTCCACGACTTGACACCTTACTTATCCGCGGTAGTCAAATGTTCCTAAAATAGCTTAACCAGGCGCCATTCGCGTTTGACCCTTTTTTGCCGGATTTGTATGAAAGAGGTTTGTCATGTTCCCGTTGCCCAAGAAAAATTTATTCGGCTGCCTTTCGGTCGCTTTGGCCGGTTTGGTCAATACCGACCCGCTTCTTTCGGGTTCGGATGGACTGGAACATTTTGAAAAGAAGATCCGTCCGCTCCTGATGGACCATTGCCTGGCCTGTCATGGTCCGGCCCAACAGGATGGCGGCCTTCGCCTGGATTCAAAAACGGGTTGGGTGACCGGTGGTGATGCGGGGCCGGCCATCATCCCGGGCAAGGCCAAGGACAGTCCCCTGATCCGGGCTCTGCGTTTTCAGGACAAATTCCAAGGGCATCCCGAACACGGCCTTTCCGAGGACCGGATCATCGACTTGGAATACTGGATCCAAGCGGGAGCGCCCGATCCACGTTCGGGAGCAACCCATCGGGAAACGCTTCCCAACTACGAAAGAGCCAAAGACTTCTGGTCCTTCCAGCCCATCATCAAACCGGAGGTACCCCAGGTTAAGGACGGCAAATGGGCCTACGGAGCCATCGATCAATTCGTCCGAGCCGCTCAGGAAGCAAAAGGACTAACCCCGGTTGCCGATGCGAACAAGAACCGGTTGGTTCGACGCGCCCATTTTGCCTTGATCGGCCTGCCCCCCACCCCGGAACAAATCGACGACTTCGTGAACGACCCCCACCCCGGCGCCTATGAGCGCCTGGTCGATGAGCTTCTGAACTCCCTGCACTACGGGGAACGCTGGGGCCGTCATTGGTTGGACGTGGCCCGTTTTGCCGAATCGAGCGGGGGTGGACGCACCCTGCTTTTAAAGGACGCCTGGCGTTACCGCGACTATGTAATCGAAGCCTTCAATGCCGACATGCCTTACGATCAGATGGTATGTGAACAAATTGCCGGGGATCTGCTTCCTTACGATTCAGCGGCACAACGGGGCCGGCAATTGACTGCCACCGCCTTTCTGGCTCTCGGGCCCACCAACTACGAACTGCAGGACAAGCAACTCCTGCGCTACGACGTAATCGACGAGCAGATCGACACTCTGGGCAAAGCTTTTCTAGGAATGACCTTGGGTTGCGCCCGATGTCACGACCACAAGTTCGATCCGGTTCCCACCACCGACTACTATGCCATGGCGGGCATCCTCAAAAGCACCCGCACCCTGTTCAGCTATAACGCCAACGTGGCTCGCTGGGTGGATACTCCCTTGCCTCTCGAAGGGGCCGAGGCGGAGGAAATGGCCAAGGTCGAGGCTATGGAAGCCGCGCTCAAACCTCGATTAAAACAAAAAAAAGCCGAGCTGAGTCTGCTCACCCAAAAGGACATCAACCCTCCCCCACCGGGCAAACCCAGCTCAATTTCGAAATTTCCCGGGATCCTCGTTGACGAACGAGCGGCCGAGCCAAAGGGCCAATGGAAGTTTTCCCAGTATTCGCAAAACTACTTGAACGACGGTTATTACCACGATGGGAATGAGCATAAGGGAGAAAAGACGCTCACGTTCAAAACTACCCTTCCTTTGACCGGTCGCTACGAGGTGCGCCTGGCCTACGCCGAGGCCAAAAACCGTTCCACCAAAACACCGGTCACCATCGGCCATCTCAATGGCGAAACCACGGTTATTGTGAACCAGCAAAAAGCGCCGGCACTCGACGGACGATTTCACTCACTGGGCACGTTCAAATTCGCAAGGAAAGGCGAAAATTTCGTGCGTATTTCCACCGGGAATACGGATGGTCATGTAGTTGCCGATGCGGTGCAATGGCTGCTGGTCGAGGACGACAATGCCGCTTCAAGCCCCGAACGGGAGACTTATCTCGTGGCTCTGAAGGAGGAAATCAAGGGCTTGGAGGAGGAACTGAAACCTTTGACAATCAAACTCGATTCCCGCCCCTTGGCCATGACGGTAAAGGAAGACCCGGAACCGAGCGACTCCGCCGTCCGCATTCGCGGAATGGAAAGCCGCAAAGGAGAGATCGTTCCAAGGGGATTCCTCCGGATTGCCACTTTGAGGGATCCTCCTACCATACCGGAAGACGAAAGCGGCCGCCGGCAATTGGCCGAGTGGATGGTCAGCCCGGACAATCCATTGACCGCCCGCGTGATGGCCAACCGCATTTGGAGTTGGCTGTTCGGGACCGGGATCGTGCGCAGTGTGGACAACTTGGGTACCACAGGCGAATTGCCTTCGCATCCCGAGTTGCTGGATTACCTCGCCGTTCGATTGCGGGAGCACAACTGGTCCATCAAGGCCATGGTGAAGGAAATAATGCTTTCCCGTACCTGGCAACTTTCCTCCGAAGTCGATCCAAAGGCGGAAAAATTGGATCCGGATAACAGGCTTTTGACCTGCTATCCCCTTCGCCGACTGGATGCCGAACAACTACGCGACGCCATCCTTGCCGTAAACGGCGAACTCGACCTGACGCTGTATGGCCCCAACATCGAAGGGGCTGGCGCCATCAACGCCGAAAGCACCGGCGCGCAACAGATCGAATACAATTATATTTTCAAAGACAAGCGGCGCAGCGTTTACACGCCCGCGTTCCGGGTGAAACGCCATGAGCTTTTCGAGGTTTTTGATTTCGGCAACGTCAACTTCACCATGGGCCAGCGCAACGTCAGCACGGTGGCGCTACAGGCGCTATACATGCTGAATAATCCCTTTGTCCTCGAACAATCGAAACACGCTGCGGGACGGCTGCTGAAAGAAGTGCGCCATCCGGACAAGCGCGTCGACGCCGCTTTTCGCAGAACATTGGGCCGGCTTCCCTCCGAAAAGGAACGCTCGCTGGTGACCGGTTTCTTTCAGGATGGACAATTGGGCGATGCTGTGGATGAATGGGCTTTGCTATTCCAATCCCTTTTCGGGTCGATCGAATTCAGATATTTGAACTAAACGTGAAGAAAGACTTGGGCATATGTTCCATTTCCCGTCGGAAAGCCCTGCGCAACATCGCCTGCGGCTTCGGTTACATGGCGGCCGCGGGAATCGCCTCGCGAGAGGCCATGGGGAATTCCATTGCCAACCGGCGTTCTCTTCAAGTCCCCCATATCGTTCCCCGAGCCAAACGGGTCATATTCCTCTTCATGGCCGGTGGAGTGAGCCAAGTCGACAGTTACGACTACAAGCCGCTGCTTTATAAACGCAACGGGGAGATGCTGGACTTTACCGATCAGCGCATATTGGCCAAAACGGGCATGGGATCCAACCAGCGGGTGATGAAACCCCTCTGGGAGTTCAAGCAACGGGGGGAGAACGGCGCCTGGGTTTCCGAGCTGTTTCCCAATATGGCCAAGCATACGGACGAGTATTGCATCATCCGTTCCATGGCCACGGAGGGGGTTGCCCACGGTCCTGCCACCCTCTTTCTCCACACCGGTTCCACCAACCTCGTCCGCCCCTCCATGGGCGCGTGGGTCAACTACGGCCTGGGCACGGAAAATCGGGATCTTCCCGGATTTGTCAGCCTGAGTCCTTCCATGAGCAATGGGGGACCTCGCAACTACGGCAACGCCTTTCTGCCCGCCGGTTACCAGGGTACCCCTGTCGGCCGCAGTGGAATCAAACCCCCCGAAATCGAAATCAAGAACCTCCGCAACACGGGACTTTCCCCCCAACAGCAAAAACGCCAGTTCGACCTGCTTCAGGCCATGAATCACGAGCAGTGTCAAAGCCTTCCAGGCAACACCGAACTGGAAGCGGTCATCAACTCCTACGAACTGGCTTGGCGCATGCAGGCCAACGCTCCCGAGGTGATGGATATCTCTAACGAATCGGCCGCGACCAAAAAACTTTACGGCATCGACCAAGAGCCCACCGACAACTATGGCCGACAGTGCCTCATGGCCCGTCGCATGGCAGAGGCGGGCGTGCGCTTCATTCAGGTCAACTATTCCGACAATTCCAACAACCCGGCCTGGGACCAACACAACGACATGCCCAAGCACAAGGAGCATGCCTTGGCCGTGGATAAACCCATCGCCGGACTGTTGACCGATCTTAAGCAGCGCGGACTACTGGAAGATACCCTGGTCTGGTGGGGCGGGGAATTCGGCCGCACACCCTATGCCCAGAAAAACGGAACAGGACGCGATCACAACCCCACCGGCTTTACCGTTTGGCTGGCTGGTGGAGGTGTGAGACCCGGGCTCATCTATGGACAAACCGACGAATTCGGTCAGTACGCTGTGGAGAACAGAGTGCACATGCACGACCTCCACGCCACTATTCTGCATTTGCTCGGCTTGGATCACGAACAACTGACCTTCCGTCACGAAGGCCGCAATTTCCGCCTGACAGATGTATTCGGCAATGTGGTTAATGATATAATTGCCTAGCCAAGAGGAGCAATCCAACCAAGGAATTCACGGATGAGTGGGGGTTTTTTTAACCCATGACTCTGTCATCTGGGGTTGACCCCTCATTAAATCCAGTTTCCCTAAACGCCAACTCAATCCTCGAAAATGCCCGTTGTTGCGTGAATAAATTAACAGGACACTCTGGCGCCGCGAGGAAAATGGTGTGAAGCATACTATAAACGGAAAACGAATTTACCGGTCCCTCTGTTCCATCGGCATCGGTTGCCTGACCTTTTTTGTCATCTGGGGGTGCACCGTGAAAGAAAAAGAGGCCCCCCCCGCCTCCGAACCGGAAGCCCCCGCCTCCGAACCTGAGCTCGATCCGGCTGCGGAAGCGGAACCCGAGTTCCGCGCCGTTTGGGCTTCCCTGCTGGGCCCGGGACTGCGATCCCCGGAAGAAATCCGGCAACTGGTAGACGCCGCCCGCCGGGCCAATCTCAATACCATTGTAGCCCAAGTGCATCGGGAAGGAGCGGCTATGTTCCGTTCCAGACTGGCGCCGCGACATGTCTCCATTGCCGGGCGGCCCTCCTTTGATCCTTTAGCCACCTTGCTGAAGGAAGCGCGGGACACTTCGGAAGGGAAACCCCGCTTGTCTGTCCACGCCTGGTTCAACGTTTTCAGGATCGGCCCGCAGGACGATTATCTGAAATCCAGCCCCAAACCAATTGCGTTGGCCCATCCCGCCTGGTCCACCCGAAACCGCGCCGGTGAACTCCAATTCGAACTCGACCCCGGGCTCCCCGCCGTGCAGGACCACCTGTTGGCCGTTATCGAAGAGTGCCTCATAAATTACGAAGTGGACGGCATAAACTTGGATTATATTCGATATTTTGGCAATGATCGCGGTTATAACCTGTTGGCTTT
>JAABVD010000120.1 GCA_014529615.1 Opitutia bacterium | reverse complement strand
GCGAAGCCCTGGAGGAACTGGCGGGCCAATTGAAATTGGCTCCGGAGGAGATTTGCTATGTAGGGGACGACGTGATTGACGTGTCCGCCATAAGGTATGCAGGCATTGGGGTTACCGTGGCGGATGGATCTCCACTGGCATTGCAATGGGCCGACTGGACCACCGACAAGGGTGGTGGCAAGGGGGCGGTTCGCGAGGTGTGCGACCGAATACTTGAAAGTCGGAACGATAGCGTATTAGCTCTATCCCACAAATCCTGATGCACCTAAAAATCCGCTTCCCGGGCAAATCGTGGTTCACTTTGGTTCCCCTGGCCTTGGCCAGCGGAATTTTCCTCAGTTCGCAAATCGTGCCCGATGCCCCCGTGGAAGGATTCAGGGTCACCATGTTCAACGATCTGGGTTACAGGATTTGGTTCCTGACCGGAAATTCCGCAGCCCACCGGGAGGAGGGGCAAGTCGACATGAAGGGTTTGGATTTGGAGGTTTATACGGGGGAGGAACAAAACCAACTGGATTTCCGCATGGTTGGAGACAACGCCACTTATCTCAGCCACAACAAATTGTTGTTCGGAGACCAGGGGGTCAAAGTGGTTTCCGAAGCCTTTACCATAGAAGGGGAAAAATGGAGGTATGATCAGGAAACCCGCCGCATTCGGGTGAGTGAGAATGTAAAAGTAGTTTTAGACTACGAAATGGAACCCTTTTTCAAATGAGGAAATTGTTTATTCCTCTCCTGGCCCTTTTGGGTCTGCTCCCCTTGGCTCGGGCACAAGAGAACGGGTTGACGACCGATACGGTGATAACGGGAGATGACCTGGAAATGTTGAGTGGGGATGAAAAGTCCGAATTTCACATCACCGGCCGGGTTCAAGTGATCGGCACCAATCTCCGCCTGACCTGTGATGAGCTGCATATTACCTCCGTCAAGCGAGGTGATCCCAGCGATACCATTGGCAAGATTGGGAAGGTGACGGAGATCATTGCCATAGGTAATGTGCGCGTGGCACAAAAAGGTCGTTCCGCTTCGGGAGGCCGGGCTGAATTCTTTCCCGAAGAGGGGAAAGTGCTGTTGACCGAAAGTCCCGTGGTAACGGATGCCCAGGGAACGGTTTCGGGAACGGAAATTGAATGGTTTCACGGTCAGCGCCGCGCCTTGGTTCGAGGGGGTGAACACCGGGTAAAGGTTACCCTTCCCCATTTACCGGATTTGGGTCCCGGTCCCGAGGTTTCCGATGAAGCGGCGGCCGACCAAGCCGAATCCGATGACCGAAATTGAGGGGAAATGGCCGCAACCGCAACAATTTCCACCCAGGATCTGGAGAAGAGTTACTCTGGCCGCAAAGTAGTGGACAAAGTGAACATCCAGGTATCATCGGGCGAGGTAGTGGGATTGCTCGGTCCCAATGGGGCAGGGAAAACCACCACCTTTTACATGATCGTCGGCCTGGTGCCGGTATCGCGTGGCAGGGTATTGATAAGCGATGTCGATATGACGCGCTACTCCATGCACCGGCGCTCCCGGCTGGGCATCGGTTATCTCCCTCAGGAACCTTCCGTCTTCAGAAACCTGTCCGTTTACGATAACATAAAGGCCATTGTCGACACCTTGCCCATCAAAAGAAAATTGCGCAAAGAGAGGATCGACCATCACCTCGATGAACTGGGGCTCACCCATCTTTCCAAACAGAAAGCCTACACCCTGAGCGGAGGTGAGCGTCGCAGGCTGGAAATTTCCCGGGCTCTGGTTACGGAACCCAAGTTTCTCCTCATGGACGAACCGTTTAGCGGAGTGGACCCCATCAACGTGGCGGAAGTTCAAAAAATTGTCCTCGAATTGAGCAACCGAGGAATCGGAATCCTGATCACCGACCACATCGTGGGCGAAACTTTGAGGATTGTAAATCGTGCTTATCTCCTCCATAACGGACAAGTCCTTCGAGAAGGAACGAGCGATTTTTTAACCAATGACGAAGTGAGCCGGGAATTCTATCTGGGTGAAAATTTCAACCTTTGAGGACCGCCGATGAATCTCCGAGCAAAACCCAAACTGGTCCAAGGTATCGAGGTCGCGACCTTCTACGATGAGTTTAAAGATCCCTTGCAGCTCACTCTGGTGGCCGGAAAGGAGGGGCTGCAAACGGTCATCAGGGAGAAAAGTATCAATCGGCCCGGCATAGCCATGACCGGTTTCCTCACTTGTTTTGGGGCCGAGCGTTTGCAATTGTTCGGGGGAGGTGAGATGGCCTATCTGGAGACGCTGAGCCGGACCGACCAGAAGAATATGCTGGTGCAGTTTGCCAAACTGAAAATCCCCTGCATGGCCGTCTCCCGAAACCTGGAACCGACGCCCATCATGGTGGATACGGCGAACCGTTACGGCATTCCCTTGTTCCGTTCGCCCATCACCTCCAATCAGTTCGTCACAACCGCCACGGTCCTGCTCGAGCACGCCTTCGCGCCTCAGGTAACCGAACACGGCACCATGCTCGACATAAGGGGAATCGGCACACTGTTGAGGGGCAAAAGCGGAATCGGCAAAAGCGAATGCGCAGTGGCCCTTATCGAACGTGGACATAGCCTGGTGGCGGATGACCTCATCTATGTAAAACTGATAAACGATACCGAACTCATCGGCCAAAGCTCGGAACTCAATCGGGGCTATATGGAATGCCGGGGGATCGGCATCATAAACGTGGCCGAATTGTTCGGTATCCGCAACGTGCGGTTGGAAAAACGCATCGATCTGGTCGTCTCCTTTCGGGAGTGGTCGGCCGAACACGAAGAGGAGCGCACCGGGTTGGAACAAAGTTTCTTTAACATCCTCGGCATCGATGTGCCACACGTCGAATTCTATATTCGCCCCGGGCGGGATCTGGCCCGCCTGGTTGAAGTTGCCGCCATGGTGATGGCAGCCCGGATTATGGGCCATGACTCGGCCCGGGAATTCAACCAACGGCTCATCGCCCACATGGCTCAACAAGCTGGTTCGTAATATTTTCAGTGTGAATAAATGGATTCGATCCCAAAATCTGCCGGCCCAAACGGGAGCTTCAGACCCGGCTCCAAACACGGGTCCGATTTTCTAAGCCTCTTGTAATGACAAGTTTCCGTCTTCGAAAATTTCCCCTTTCAATTGCAACAAATTTTCTCAGATAAGTTACTGGCAAACCGACGTTAATAAGTTGTGGAAAAGTTCGTCTTGAAAATGGGAAGAAAAATCCAATCCTCACTAATCAATGGGGGCAGCATCCCAGGGCTGAAACTTTCAAGATTGTTTTTGCTCCCCTGTTTTTTTAAAATTTGATCTTCACTTTTCCTATAACCTGCTACCAATCAACAATTTAAGCAAAGCACCATTCTCTTGCCGGTAGTTCAATATTCCTAACCGAATGCAAAATGACGCCTTAATTGCCTCGGACACACTCGTACGCTCTCTACCACACTATTCCGCCCGCGGGATCCTCGCGCCTTGTGAATAATTGCGAGTCGATTTGGAAATTATGTCACAATTTTCCAATGTTGAGACCCTGTGGGATGTCGTAAAACCCGAACTGAAAGGGAAATTCGAGGGCGATGTCTACAACATGTGGTTCAAGCCCATTCACTGTCTGCGGCAAACTGATACCAGCGTCGTCCTGAGCGTGCCCGATAATTTTTCCTCCATCTGGGTTGAGGACAACTATCTCGATCTTATCTCGGATGAGATCCGTATCGTGGCGGGACAGCCCATCCTGGTCTCGTTGGAGGTCTCGGAAACAAAAAACCGTAGACGAGAATTGGATTTGGAACGCGACCGGGAAACCGGGAAAATGGGGCGAACCAGGGAGAACAAGCCCGCGGTGAACCGGTTTCCGGAACCCTCCCCCACCATCGGCAATATCCTCAATCCGAAAAATACCTTTGAGAATTTTGTAGTTGGAGAAAACAACAACCTGGCCCATGCCGCTGCGGTGGCCATCAGCAATGCCCCGGGTAGAGCTTACAACCCCTTATTCATCTACGGTGACACCGGTCTGGGGAAGACCCATCTCATGCATTCGGTGGGGCACTTCATTTCAAAGAAAAATCGGCGGGCCAAAGTGGCCTATGTCTCCACTGAAAAATTTACCAACGAATTCATTCGGGCTATCCAGGAGAATACCTTGGTAAAGTTTCGCAAGCGTTACCGCAGTGTGGATGTCCTCCTGATCGATGACATCCATTTTCTGAGTGGGAAAGAAAGGATCCAGGAGGAATTTTTTCACACCTTCAACGACCTATTCGAGTCGGGAAACCAGATCTTTTTGACCAGCGACCGGCCGGCTGGAGAAATTGCCAAATTGGAGAGTCGTCTGGTCTCGCGGTTTCAGTGGGGATTGGTCTCCGACATGCAGGCGCCGGATCTGGAAACCCGCATCGCCATTTTGACCAATAAGGCGGATTTGCTGGGAATTCAACTACCCCAGGATGTTCTTCAATTTATTGCCCAACACGTATCGCGGAATATTCGCCGTCTCGAGGGGGCCCTGACCCGGGTGGCCAGTTACTCGGCTCTGATGGCCAAGGAGGTAAATCTGGAAGTGGCGGAACAACTCCTCAGCGATATCCTGCAGGAGGAAGCCCAGAATCAGGTGACGATAGAAAAAATTCAGAAACGGGTCACCCATTTCTTCAACCTGCGCCTTTCCGACATGGTGAGCCGGCGCCGACCGGCCAACATCGCATTTCCCAGGCAAATTGCCATGTACCTGAGCCGAATCCTGACCAGTCATCCCCTCAAGGAAATTGGTGAAGCCTTTGGTGGGCGGGATCATGGGACGGTCATTCACGCCTGTAAAACGGTGGAAAACATCATGGACCAGGACGAGTCCACTCGCCGTAGCGTAGAATACCTCAAGACCCAACTGGCAAAATCCAAGGGTTGACATGGAGTTGAGCAACTCCCAGAAAGAGGTTCTATCCGGATGGGTGGCCGAGGGGCTCAAGTTGAGTGAGATTCAACGTCGCCTGAACGAAACCTTTGGCATTTCCATTACCTACATGGAGACCCGCTTTCTGCTGGATGATTTAAACCTGGATTTGATTTCCCAGCCCAAGCCGGTCGATTCCGATTTATCCCAACCGGCTCATGGGGAGTTGGAAGGGGTAGGGCAACGAGATGAAAGAGAAGGTTTTACCGCCGCCGAAACCGGGAGAGGCTAGGTGAGGGTGAGCCTGCATCCCATAAACCGGCCCGGGGCCGTGGCCGGCGGAGAGGTGACCTTTTCCGATGGAAAAACGGCGGAGTGGGCTCTGGACCAGATTGGGCGACTGGTGTTGAATGCCGAGGAGGAAGGATATCAGCCCACTGAGGAAGATTTGGAGGCATTTCAGAAAGAATTGAGCGCCTTGTTGCAAAACCGCGGCTTGTGAATCCGGTTTTTGTAGCTTTGCGCTTTACTCTTCGGCCCAATTGTCAAAGTTTTCCGGTCGAGCTGTGACACATTATAGTAGGGATCTCAGAGGGAAGTTGTCGATCGGGACCATCCCCTTTGCCGTCATTTCCGTTCTGTTTTTTTCCTTCCCGGTCCATTTGGCCTCGGCAAACCAGGTGGCGGATTGCATCTCCCAATTCCCGGGGAATGAGGAAGCCCTGGAAGGATGTTTATCCCAACTCTACCTGCCCCATTCCATGGATGCCAACGCACTGTTGGAAGTTCATCGCACCATCTTGCACGAATTGAAAAATCTGGACTATGACACGGTCCATCGGGGCGCCAAAATATCGGCAAAGCTGTGCATTGTCCACTTGGCTTCGGATTGGTATTCGGCCGATGTCGCCGCCCACCTGGTGGCGAGAATCAAGGATGAAATAGAGGGGGATGTGGCCTCGATAATTGCCAGGGCCACGGTATCGGGAGCCATCGAAGCGTCTGAAATACTCGGTGTCCAAGTCACCCCCGCGGCCCCTGCTCCGACCTCCCAACGCCCCGTGCTCCAGCGTGGAACCGTGGCTGCAACTACCGCTGACCAGGTTTCCATTTATCTGGACAACGAGGTCGTGGTCAGCACCCCAACCGACGGCAACCCCACTCCTTAGCCCGCATTTCTCACAAAATTCGTCGCGAGCGAAAAGCGTCTTTACGCCGCGATTGCTTCAGGGCAGTGATGTTAACCCGCATGTCTCACAAATTTTCTACTGCGCTCCGGAATACCGCCGCTGGACCCAGCATCACCCGCAAATCTGCACAAAACCCGCGCCAGCACTCGGTCTACGTTCGCTCGCTACGAATTTTGTGAGAAATGCGGGTTAAGATTCCGGGGTTTTCTCATTAATGAGTTCCAAAAGCTCGCGCTCGCCCAAAATCTCTATTCCCAGTTTCTCAGCCGCCCGGAGCTTGGATCCGGCCTTCTCTCCAGCCACCAGATACGCAGTTTTCTTACTGACGCTTCCCACAACCTTTCCTCCGGCCTTCTCAATGCGTTCCCTGGCTTCCTTGCGCTTCAAATTGGGCAAGACGCCCGTAAGCACGAAGGTCTTTCCATCCACGGCTTGTATTGATCCGGACGGCTTGGGGAGTGCGTGGGATGCGGACAATCCCGCCGCTATCAATTCATGCACCATTTTTGCATGGGTGGGATCCCCAAAAAAAGTCACGATGCTTTGGGCGACGATGGGGCCGATCCCTTCGATCTCAATCAGGTGATCCACCGTGGCTCCGGCCAGCTTTTCCAAGTCCAGGAAGGTATTGGCCAACAATTTAGAGGCCGCCATGCCAACGCGTTGAATTCCCAAGCCGTGGATCAGCCGCCAAAGTTCCCTGTCCTTGCTCTCCTCCAGGGCTTTCAGAAGATTGTCGGCCGACTTGTCGGCAAACTTATCCAGCTCGAGCAAATCCTTTTTCTCCAAACCGTATAAATCGACGGGAGAAGCCACCAGCTCCCGACCCACCAGTTGGTCAACCACGGCCTCGCCCAAACCTTCAATATCCATGCATTGCCTGGAAGCGAAAAAACCGATTCGCCTTCGAATTTGAGGGGGACAACCCGTCGTATTGGGGCATCGCAAGGCCGCTTCCCCCTCGATGGGTATCACCGCGGTTTGGCAGGCCGGACATTTCGTGGGAAATGCATAGGGGGCCAGCTCGGAGGCGCGTTTATCCGTCACCACCTCAACGATTGCCGGAATGATTTCACCAGCTTTTTCGACCTTCACGAAGTCGCCGACCCGAACGTCCTTCCGGGCTATTTCATCGCGGTTGTGAAGGGTTGCCCTGGAAACGGTCGTTCCCCCCAACTTAACCGGTTCCAGAATCGCCACAGGGGACAAGGCGCCCGTTCTCCCCACTTGTATGGAAATGTCGAGCAACCGTGTGACCACCTGCTCCGCCTCAAATTTATAGGCGATGGCCCAGCGAGGCGCTTTAGCCGTGCTCCCCGCCCGAATTTGCCACCCGATGCGGTTCAATTTCAACACCGCCCCGTCCGTCGAGTAAGCGTAGCCCCTGCGCAGTTCGTCCAGCTCGCCGATGGCGGAAATGCAAGGGGCGATTCCCCTTCTGACCCAGTGATTTTCCACTTGGGGAAAGTTCCAACGCTTCAGATCCTGAAAAAATTTTGTCAGGGTGCCGTAGTAGCCCGGATCGCAGTAGCCCAAACCATGGGACACCCAAGTCAATCTCCGGCTTCCGGCTTCCTTGCGGTCTAGCATTTTAACCGTTCCGGCGGCCAGGTTTCTGGGATTGGCAAACAGGGGAAGCCCTTCTTTCAAGCGCCAACCGTTAATCCGTTCAAACTCCGCCAATGTCATGAATATTTCTCCCCGCACCTCCAATATCTCGGGGTGAGGGGCGGCCAGGATCTTCGGATAATTGCGGATCAAGGCAAAATTGGCCGTAATATCATCCCCCTGGGTCCCGTTTCCACGGGTCACGGCGCGGACAAATCTTCCGCCCTCATAGGTTGTGCTGACCGCCATCCCGTCAATTTTGGGCTCGACCACGAACTCCAACTCATTCTCCCCCAGAAGACGTTCCAACCGGTTGGCAAAATCCCGCAGTTCACCAAAACGGTAGGTGTTGTCCAAGCTCTGCATGGGTAAGCGATGGGTGTAGGAGGAAAACCCCTCAAGCCGGTCATCGCCCACCTCCAAAACCGGAGAATCGGGACCCGCTAATTCCGGATGCTCACGCTCCAAATCTTCCAGTTCCCTTTTGAGACGATCGTATTGACGATCCGAAATCTCCGGTTCGGCATATCGGTAGTAGCGCTCGTCGTGATGGCTTACCTTTTCCCGCAGCAACCTTATGCGGTTTTCCACCTCGTCACTCATTTCAACCATTTTCTTTCAGTGGCCCCCATTGTCCAGAATTTGTCCCCCATTTCAATTTCTCAAACGTCCCCTGATAACGCTTGACCCTATACGGAAGTGTGGGATCATCCCACCATGAGGACTGTGCGGACGGATGCCAAAAGGCGGATCACCCTTCCCGGGAGCCGGCCTGGAGAGGTGTATGAGGTCATAGAAGAAGAACCCGGTCACTACTCCCTAGCCCGGCTGGTTGCCCTTCCGCCTCGGAGGAGGCAAAAAACGGTGTCGGAAGTGGAGGAAGCCATGGAGTCAGCTCCTCTTAAACCAGCGACCACCTGGGAACAACTCCGAAAATTGACCCGCGAGTTGTGATTCTGGTAGATACCAACGTTCTGATTTACGCATTCTCACCGGACTCACCCTTTCATGCCTGGTCCAGGCGCACCCTTGCCGAAGCTGCGGCAAGATCGGAAGCCTTTGTCAATGCAGTCATTCTGGCTGAACTCTGTGTTGGGGACAGTGATCCAAAATCAGTTTTGGACCGGGTTCGCTCCTGGGGGGTAGAGCGCCTCGATTTACCGGCCGCTGCCGCACCCATTTGTGCAAGCGCATTTCGGAGTTATCTCCTTCGCAGGGAAGACGAGGGTCGAGGAGTAGCGGTGCGGATTCCGCTACCAGATTTCTTCATCGGTTCTCATGCTCAGTTGTTGGGGTGTAAAATCGCCACGGCGGATCTTAGCCGTTATCAAACCTATTTCCCAAAGGTAAACTTGCTATCCCCATGGTCGTAGGACTCGGTTGGGAATTGGTTAGCCCAATATCCCGATTCATTCGTCCTAGATTATAAGATCTCCATGGTCATTGGATTCGGTTATGCATTTGTTTCCCATATTAGCCCGCATTTCTCACAAATCTTCTACTGCGCTCCGGAATCCCGGCACTGGTGCGGACTCCGTTGGATTCGCGACTTTGCAGGGTGTCGGACCCAGCTTCACCCGCTCATCGGCGCGAAACCCACACCAGCACTCGATCTCCGGTCGCTCGCGACGAATTTTGTGAGAAATGTGGGCTAGCGCCGGTTGCCTGATCTGCCAATAAAACGAAAGAGTCATGTGTCGATATCCCCTTCAATCTCTTGCAACTTCCAGGGCGCTCCCCTTAGTTAAGGGGTAGAAAATCTCATTCTCAAAATGTCTGGTTGGGTGAAAATATCTGCTGTTTTAGTGTTGGTATTCGGCTGCGCCGGCGTGGCGGCGGAAGATGCCATCGACTTCCGGCGTCATATTGAGCCGATTTTGCGGGAAAACTGTCTGGAATGCCATGGTCCCGAGGAGCAGGAATCCGATTTCCGCGTGGACCGCAAATCCACCCTACTCGCTGGAGGGGGGTCCGGAATTGAGACCATTATTCCGGGAGACCCGGCACAAAGCTACCTGATTGAATTGGTCCGCGAGTCGGATGAGGAGTACCGCATGCCCTACGAGAGGGAAGCTCTTCCCGAAGAAATGATTTTGCTGTTGGAACAGTGGATCGCGGAGGGAGCGGAGGTCCCGGAGGATCTGGAAGAAGATGCAGGAATAAAGGAACCGGACCACTGGTCCCTGTTGCCGTTGGTTCGTCCGGAAATTCCCGCCAACCCCATGGCCCGCAACCCCATCGACGCCTTCCTCATGGAGAAACTGGCTGACATGGGTCTCACCTACAATCCGGAGGCCGATGCCCGGTCACTGGTGCGTCGAACCTCCATTCTACTGACCGGATTGCCTCCAACCCCCGAGCAAATCGATGCCTTTGCCCTGGCCCATGCCAAAGACGCGGACGCGGCCTTTCTTGCTCTGGTAGACCGGCTACTTGCTTCGCCTCATTTCGGAGAACGCTGGGCCCAACACTGGCTCGATGTCATTCGTTGGGCTGAAACCAACGGTTCCGAGGCCAATCTCTATCGCAAGAATGCCTGGTACTACCGCGATTATGTGATCCGGACCTTCAATGAGGATAGGCCCTACGATCAATTTATCAGGGAACAATTGGCGGGCGATCAATTGAGCGTGGGACAGGCCACCGGCTTTCTCGTGGCGGGGCCCCATGTGCCCACCGCAACCGTGGGACGCGAACCTTCCGCCATTCGTCAAGCCCGGGCCGACCGCTTGGATGAAATCGTGCAGACGGTTGGCGCATCCATGCTCGGCATGACGGTGAGTTGCGCCCGTTGCCACAACCACAAGTTCGACCCCATTTCCATCAAGGATTACTATTCTCTCACCGCCATCTTCCAGGGCGTTGAGTTCGGCAGCCGGTATGCGGAACTCAAGGCAAGCGATCCCGGCCTGAAACGGGAAGGGGAACTCCGCCACAACCTCCACCAACTGCGCCAATCCCTCAAAACCGGAAGTATCGCCTGGGAAGAAGATTGGGAGGGTTGGAAAGAATTGTATTTTCCGGCAACCACCACGGACGCCATCCGCCTGACCTTCCTGTCCAAAAAGGTCAGGATCGAGGAAATCGAGATCTACGGCCCGGATGATCCGTCCGCAAACCTGGCTCTGTCCTCCCGGGGAACGGTGGCAAAAACGGACGATTCCATGACCGAAATCCGGGGAGAGGTCTTTTTCGCCAACGATGGGACTTTCAACACCAACGTTTGGCGGTCAACCTCCCCGCCGGAAAGCGAGGAGCAACCTTGGATCATTCTCCAATTTCCCGAACCCCGCCTGGTGGATCGGATGGTCATCAGTTCCAACAAACATTACTTTTTGGAAACCGACTATCTGTCCACATATACGCCGTATGGGTTCTCCGATTACCTCGTCGAAGCTCTCGGCTCCGACGGAACTTGGCAGAAACTGGCTTCCACCACCCAAATCAAGCAGTCCCTCGAAGGGGAATCGGCTCATTCTACTACGATCCAACACATCCACGATATTATCGATCAACTCGGGGAAGAGGGTATCCAGCCGAGTTTTGTGGGGCAGTTTATCGAGCCGGTGGTGACCCGCGTGCTGCATCGCGGAAGTCCGGAAAGCCCGCGCAGTGAGGTGGACCCGGCGGGATTTGCCATTTTGAATGGCAATCTCCACCTGGATTCATCCAGCCCCGATGCGGAGAGGCGCATGCGCTTCGCCGACTGGCTGACTGATCCGGACCACCCATTGACTGCCCGCGTGTTGGTCAATCGCGTTTGGAGCCATATCTTTGGAAGAGGTATCGTGGCAACTCCGGCCGATTTTGGCAGCGTCGGCGCTCCACCCACCCACCCGGAATTGCTCGACTGGTTGGCCCGAGAGTTCGTCCAGCCCGAAATATCCGGAGCAACCCCCTGGTCGATCAAAGGTCTCATGCGCATGATTTTGCTGACCGACGCCTACCGCCAATCCAGCGCTCCTCGAGAAGATGGACTGGCGGTGGATGCCTCCTCCCTGAATTTGTGGCGTTTTCCCCCGCGCCGCGTGGAAGCCGAGGTGATACGGGACAGCATTCTGAGCGCCTCGGGAAAGCTGGACCCGACCCTGGGTGGGCCAAGTTACCGCATCCACAACGAAAAAAAGACATATGCCCAGTGGGAGGTGGTGGATAACCACGGTCCCAAAACCTGGCGTCGCATGATCTATCAAGAAAGGATGCGACGGGTAGATGACCAGATCTTTACCGCATTCGATTTTCCCGATTGCGGCCAGATCCGCGCCAGGCGGCCCATTTCCACCACTCCATTACAGGCCCTTAATTTGATGAATTCACCCTTCGCCATGGAACAGGCAGGATTTATCGCCGAACGGGCCAAAGGGGAAACGGCAGAGGATACCGTGGCTGCCACCAAGCGGATCTTCGATCTGCTGCTGGGTCGGGAACCCACGGAATTTGAACTGGATGCCTCCCTCGAATTGGCTCGTAATGGCGGCCTGCAACTGGTCAGCCGCGCTTTGATAAATTCCAATGAATTCGCTTTCTTGCCATGAATAACCCCGAGGAAAAAATCTCCTGCCATGGCCGCCGCCTTTTGAGCAGGCGCCATTTTTTGGGTCAGACCGGCCTGGCCATGGGAGCCCTGTCCTTGAGTCAGTTGTTGGCAGAGGACAATTTGATGCACTTTGGTGGAAAGACGCCAATCCGTCCCCACATAGATCCCAACCATCCTTATGCGCCCCGGTCCCCGCACTTTCCCGGCGGCGCCAAACAGGTGCTGGTCATTTACTGCCCCGGAGCCGTCAGCCACGTGGATACTTTCGACTACAAACCCGGTCTCTTCAAGTATCACGGACAAAAACCACCCTCCATCCCAGAGGTCACTTTCGAGGGCCCGACCGGTAATATCGCCAAACCATTCTGGGAGTTCAGGCCACGCGGGCAAACCGGCAAAATGGTCTCCGATCTTCTCCCCAACCTGGCCGAGCAGGTGGACGACTTCTGTTTCATTCATTCTCTGACCACCGATACCAGTTCCCACCCCCAGGGAGAAAACTTTTTTAATACCGGTTTTACCACGGAAGGTTTCCCTTCTTTCGGAGCTTGGGTGACGTATGCCCTGGGTTCAGAAAATTCGGATCTGCCGGCCTTTGTGGCCATAAACGACCCCCGCGGTCTGGCCCGTTCCGGCAAGAACAATTTTGGCAACGGATTTCTTCCCGCCGCATTCCAAGGAACGGATTTCAGCGCCAAGAATCCTCCGGCGAACTTGGAACGTCCGCTGAACCTTTCCGCCATGGACGATGCACAATCCATCGATCTGTTGCAGCGGCTGAATGCCCTTCACTTGGAGTCTTACCCCGGGGACGCCGACCTGGCTGGCCGTATCGCCAGTTACGAGTTAGCTGGTAAAATGCAGACATCGGTGCCCGAGGTCATGGATCTTGCGGGGGAGCCATCCTCCATTCACCGGGAATACGGCACCGAGAGCGGGAGTGACCTCAAGCGCGAATACGCAAAAATTTGCATATTGGCCCGCCGATTGA
>JAABVD010000119.1 GCA_014529615.1 Opitutia bacterium | reverse complement strand
TTTCGATCAAGATCACGATCAAGATCACAATCAGGATTTGGATCAGGATTTGGATGGGATCAATATACCCCGCGTTTACTCGCGGCAAAGAAGTCGAGAAACATTTTGGCTCTCGGGTGAGAGGAATAGCCGGAGTTACGGGCGGCGTCCAGGGCCTGCTTCCGGTTCAAGCCTTTTCTGTAAAAGGTCTTGAAGAGATACCTGACCACCGCCATATCCTCCGTCCCGAAACCACATCGCTCCAAGCCAACTTTGTTGTAGTACTTTACCTCCGGGTCCCGTCCGTCCACCAACATGTAGGGCGGAACGTCTTTGACGACCTTGGATATGCCGCCGACAAAACAGTGGTCCCCGAAACGGCAAAACTGGTGGCCGGCTGATCCCCAGGAAATATTGACGTGGTTGCCGACGATACAATGACCGGCCAGCGCATTTTGCCCACTCATGATGAGGTGGTCCCCAATTTTACAATCGTGAGCCACATGAGAGTAGGCCAGGAACACATTGTCATGGCCGATTCTGGTGAATCCCCCATCCTCGGTTCCGGCGTGGATAGAGGTAAATTCGCGGAACACGTTGCGGTGGCCCACCCTCAGCCCGGGAGCGCCTCCTCTGAATTTCAGGTCCTGGGTTTTTGTCCCGATACAGGCGAAAGGAAAAACTTCGTTCTGCTCTCCCAATTCGGTGCGTCCTTCCACCGTGGCGTGGTGATGGATGCGGCAGTTCCGGCCCATTCTGACTTCGGGGCCGATATAGGCGTAAGCACCAACTTCGACGCCCTCCTCTATCCCGGCCCCGCTGGCAACCACGGCAGTAGGATGAACAGGCATGATTATCGGCCGTCTTCCGCCACGAGGGTAAACATCAGTTGGGCCGAGGAAACCAACTTGCCGTCCACTTTGCAGGTCGCTCGCGCCGTTCCGATTTTATTGGCCCTGATTTTCGTGATCAGGGCCTCGATCAACAATTGATCCCCCGGGGTCACCACTTTGCGTAGTTTGACCTTATCGCAATTGATGAAAAGGGGAACCTTCCCCTCGCCCCCGCAACGAATCAACATGAGGATGCCGGCAGCCTGGGCCATGGCTTCGATTTGGAGAACTCCCGGCATGATGGGCCGGCCCGGGTAGTGCCCGCTGAAATACGGTTCATTAATGGTGATATTTTTTATTGCCCTGAGTTCGGTATTGTCCGCATCAATTTTGACTACCCGGTCCACCATGAGGAAGGGATAGCGGTGAGGCAACAAATTGAGAAGCTGGCGGACATCCAGTTCGGTCTGATCACCGGGAACGATTTGTCGATCGGGCGGAGTAGTCGGCTTTTTTCTCTGGGGGGAGGACTCATCCATCATTTTCCGATGGATGGTCCGGGTCAAATTTGCGTTGAGGGCATGCCCCGGGAGCAGGGCGACAATGTGAGCCTTGATGGGCATCCCCAGTAAAAAGATGTCCCCGATAATATCCAAAATCTTGTGCCTCACCATCTCATCGGGGAAGCGGAGCGGTTCCTTGGACAGGATTTTATCCCCCTTGATGACCACGGCACAATCGAGACTGCCACCCTTGATCTTGCCCATGCGGAGGAGAGGTTCGATTTCCTCATAGATGGTAAAGGTCCTCGCCCCGGCGATCTGAGTGGAATAAACATCGGGATCTATATCGATGGAAAGGTGTTGGGTGTGGACAGCTTTTTGGTCCGAGGAGGTGCAGGTGATTTTAAAGCCGTCGTAGGGCAATGCCACCAAAGAGCGGTTTCCTTCACTGACGGAGAGGGGTTCCTTCAGAACAAAAAATTTCCGGTCTTCATCCAGGGCGATAACCTCGGCCTGCAAAACCATATTGAGGTAAGTCTGAGCCGAACCATCGAAAACCGGCAGCTCGTTTCCATCCACTTCGACCAGGATGTTGTCGATACCCAGACCATTCAAGACGCTCAATAGATGCTCGATCATCTCCACCTTGGTATAACCGTCTGAAATAGTGGTACTGCGCACCAGGGCGGAGACGTTTTCGATAGTGGCTTTCACCTCCGGTTTGCCGTAGAGGTCCACCCTGCGAAATACCACCCCATGGTTGGCTGGAGCAGGTTTTATGGTGAGGGTAACTTCTTCTCCGGTGTGAACGGCTTTTCCCTTGGCGGTCACTTCTCGTAGAATAGACCTCTGCTTCATAGGGGGGTATCCTTAGGAGTTTACTTGAAATGGGAAGCCCAATTTTGGCCGCCTTGGGCAGTTGACAATCGCGGCTTGCGAATCTACCAAAGCAGCCAAAATCAGTTTTCATGGCATCGTCCACAGAAATTCGCAAAGGCCGGGTATTGGATTACCAGGGGATTCCCCACCTGGTTTTGGATATGATCCACCGCACGCGGGGACGCGGCTCAGGTTGGATCCAAGCCACCTTGCGCAATTTGAGAACCGGGAGCAGCTCCACCATCAAATTTCGCTCCAACGAAACGGTGGAGTTCATGCATACCCAGGTGAACAAACTCGAGTTCAGCTACCAGGATCCCAACGGCTACTACTTCATGGACCTGGAAACCTACGACACCATTGAGATTCCCATTGGAGTGGTGGCGGCCATCAAGGAATTTCTGGTCGAGGGAAACATGTACGACATCCTCTACGTAAACGGTGAGGCCATCGACGTGAATTTGCCCAATGTGGTGGAAATGGAAATCATCGAAGCTCCCGAAGGCCTGCGCGGGGATACAGCCAGCGCAGCTACCAAATCGGCCAAGACCGAATCCGGATTGGTCATCCAGGTGCCGCTGTTTATCAAAATGGGCGACCGGGTCAAAATCAATACGGCCGAGAGGTCTTACGCCGGACGGGTTTAGGCCACCCGTTCCACGATGAGTTGAGGAGGGTTGGGGCGTTTGGGGGCCAGGCGGTAAGCTTGTTTGAAATAGTCCAGGGAGCTTTCCAGTTTGGCCGCGTTGTTGTAGTGGATCATCATCAAGGCCTCACCCTGTTTGACCTGGGTGCCGACTTTTTTGATTTCGGATACCCCAACGGCGGGATCCACGTGTTTATTGCGGTTATTCCTATTGGCCCCCAGCAATTGGACCCCGCGGGCTATCATTCCGGCGTTGATGGTATGGACATACCCGCGCTTGGGGGCGGGGAGTTTGCGTATGTGTTTGGCCACGGGAAACTTGTCCGTATCTTCGATGTATCTGGGGTCTCCACCTTGCGCTGCCACCAAATCCTTGAGTTTCTCCAGGGCCGAACCATCCGCCAGATGCCGTTGCACCGTTTGCTTGGCCGACAGGGTGGAACCGGCAACTCCGGCCAGACGGACGATTTCCATTCCCAGTTTCAGGACCAACTCCTGCAAATCCTCCGGACCTTTCCCTTGTAAAAGCTCGATGGCTTCCTTGATCTCAAGTGACGTTCCCACCGTGTCCCCCAGGGGTTGGTTCATGTCCGTTACCAAGGCTACGCAGCGGCGATTCAGTGAACGACCGACCCGGGTAATGGAACGGGCCAACTGGCGAGCCTGCTCCACGTCCTTGATAAAGGATCCGTTGCCCCATTTGACGTCCACGACGAGTCCCTCGGCCCCTTCGGCCAATTTCTTGCTCAGAACGCTTCCGGTTATCAGGGGCAGGCTGGGTATGGTGGCGGTATTCTGGCGCAGGTGATAGAGCCTGCCGTCCACCGGCGCAATTTCGGGACTCTGATCCACGATGGCACAACCGGTTTTGTGAAGTTGGTCAGAAAATTGTTCCAAACTCACCACACCGTTGAATCCGGGAATGGCATCCAATTTATCCAGGCTGCTGATGAGAAATTCTTCGTCCTGACTGACCATCATGGGCATGACGACGCCGCATACCACGGCCAGAGGGGTCAGCACCAGCGAGGTCTTGTCACCCACACCCCCCGTGGAATATTTATCGATTTTGGGCCGGGTAATCTTGGACAGGTCGAGAACCTCCCCGGAAAGCATCATCTCTTCGGCCAAGGTGGCCGTTTCCTGGGCGGACATTCCCTGAAAATAAATGGCCATGGCCAGCGCAGACATCTGATAGTCAGGCAATTGCCCATCATACAAGGAATCTACGATATATCGAATTTCTTCCTGGGAAAATTCTCCTCCATCCCGTTTCTTTTCCACAAGATAAGCGTAAGAAGGCTTGATGAACTTCTTAGGCGTCAGGATTTTTTTTCTCATTGATCGCATATACATAACAACGATATAGGCCAAGATTCCCGCTTTGTGTAAACTTTCCATTAGTATTTCGCCAGTGGTTTGCTGTCGAGCATAAACTCATTGTTAGAGAAGATATTAGCGGCAAATTCGTTCCTGTGGGGACCAGCCAAATCGGATCTTGCAGTTTCAATCAGGTCTTCATTCCTTGTGTGGATGACGGTCTGGTTCGACATTGCCAAGGGCCTGGAGCGGATCCTTCAGGTCACTGCAGCGGAGCTGAAACCCTTCGACGATATCTTTTCGGCGGAAATCCGCCAAGCCGACCCGCGATTTGGCGATTACCAGGCCAATGGGGTACTGCCATTCGCCCGAAGCAAAAACCTGAACCCGAGAACCCTGGCGGAATCCTTGACTGCGGCGCTGATCGATTCGGGTCGACTGGACCCCGAAGTGGCGGAAGTCTCGGTAGCAGGGCCCGGATTTCTCAATTTCAAGCTCCAACCCCCTTTTCTCTTTCGTTGGCTCGAGACCTTTCAAAACCGGGATCAATTGCGCGAAGCGGCGGCCCGGCATTACAAGGGAAGGAAAATTGTAGTGGATTACAGTTCCCCCAACGCGGCCAAGCAAATGCATGTGGGCCATATTCGTTCCACCGTCATTGGCGAACCCATCAAGCGCATGCTAACCTTTTACGGCGCCCGGGTCATAGGGGATAACCACATCGGCGACTGGGGCACGGGCTTCGGAAAATTGATCCTGGCCATCAAGTCCACTGATTATGACCTCGAAGTGGAGCGGGAAAATCCATTGGCGGATCTGGAAGCGCTTTATAAGAGGGGGAACCAAATGGCTGAGGATAGCGGAGAGGCCCTGCAACAAGCCCGTCAGGAACTGGTAAAGTTGCAAAATGACGATGCGGAAAACCGGAGTTGCTGGGAATCGATCAACCGGATCAGCCGGGCCGGTTTCCACAAAATTTACCGCCGCCTGGGAGTGACGTTCGACCACGAGTTGGGGGAAAGCTTTTACCGCGACAAGGTCGAGCGGGTTTACCGGGAATTGGAAGAAACCGGTGTGGGCCGGGAAAGCGAGGGGGCCTGGGTGGTCTTTTTTCCCCATCATGCCCGCTTCAAGGAACAACCTTTTATCTACCGCAAATCCGATGGAGCGAGCAATTACGCCAGTACCGACCTGGCTACGGCGCTCTATCGGTTGGAGGCCTTTGAAGCCGACGAAATCATTTACGTAACGGATTCACGGCAAAGGGACTATTTTGAGCAATTGTTCCTCGCCGTAACGGCCTGGTTCGAAAAAAAGGGCTATAAGTTGCCCCGACTTCAACACGTATGGTTCGGCACCATTTTGGGGGATGACCGCAAGCCGATGAAGTCACGCAGCGGGGCTCCGATTTTCCTGAATGACCTGCTCGACGAAGCGGTGGAACGCGCCTTTCGCATCGTAGAGGAGAAAAATCCCCATCTCACGACGGGGGAAAAACAGGACATCGCCGAAACGGTAGGGGTAGGGGCGGTGCGCTATGCCGACCTCATGCAAAATAGAACGGGCGATTACGTATTTTCCTGGAACAAACTGCTCAGCCTGGAAGGCAACACCGCCCCTTATTTGCTCTACGCGGTTGCCCGGATCAAGAGTATATTCCGAAAAATGGGAGTGCCGGAAAATACTCCCCTCCCCCACGCCACTCCTCTGGAAACCGAGGCTGAAAGAGGGTTGGCACGGAAGCTCACCGCTTTTCCCCATGCCCTGGACCAGGCCTTGTCCGACCTGAAACCTCACCACCTGTGCACCTATCTTTACGAGCTGGCCGGCGCATTCAGCACCTTTTACAACGCCGACAAGGTGAATGTCGATGAACCGGGTCCGCGACAAAGGCGGCTCATGCTTTGCCAACGCACTTCACTCGTTCTTCAAACCGGTTTACACCTCCTCGGCATTCGCCCATTGGAAAAAATGTAACCCCCAAAATTTTGCCTATGCAGGACAAACCCGAAATCCCTTCAGCCCGGAACATGGTGAAACTTCACGACGAGCTTCTCGTCAAGTGGAAGAAAGATGGAGATTGCCGGGCCAAAACCCGGGGCTTGCCAGGTTGGATTGAGGAAAACCACCTGCGCAATATTCGACTCTGGCAGGCCGAGGACAAAGCCAGGCGAGAGGACAAGGGATTCGAGTATGTTTACCGGGCCAAGCGAGCCATCGACACCTTCAACCAACAACGAAATGATTTTATCGAGAAAATGGACGCTTGGCTGGTCCAAGCGCTCAACCCTCCCCAAACGGGTTGTGCCTTCAACTCGGAAACACCCGGTATGATGATCGATCGCCTTTCCATCCTCGCTTTGAAAATTTATCACATGCGACGGCAGACGGAGCGAGCGGATGCCTCGAAAGATCACCGCGAAGCATGCTCCCGCAAACTGGCCATTCTAACCCGCCAGCGCCAGGACCTGTCCGGTAGTCTCGACACCTTGCTGCGAGAGGTGCGAGAGGGCAACCGCAGCTTTCGGGTCTACTATCAGTTCAAGATGTACAACGATCCGGAATTGAATCCCGAACTTTACGCAAAGGGGTCAAACGCAAATGGCGCTTAGGTAAGCGGGGATTTAAACCTTTCTTCATGCCGAGGTCCCTTTCCTGATTCTTCTCCCTCTCCCCTCTCTATGCATACGAATATTGTAAGATTCGTTGGGGTTCGTATTTTTGTCCATTTCCACCCAGTGTGCGCTACGCGACACTGGGCTTTGGAGTGGAACTGCTTTTCAGTTCATTGAAGTGAGGCCTCCTTTAATGTGCTTTCCAGTTCTTTGTAGTCGCGGTCCCACGAGACAGCCCCTTTACTCTGGAACCTGCCTCAGAAGCCGGACCTTTCTCCTTCAGCCTTTTTTTCGATCAAGATCAGGATCAAGATCAGGATCAAGATCAAGATTGAGAGCTATCCGTGCTTATCCGTGTAATCCGTGGTCAATTCTCTCTCCTTCCCTTTTGAGTCTTTTGTGCATTTTGTGGTTAATCCCCCCTAATTCCTAATTCGCGCCCCTTGGGCGCTTCTCCCTCTGTGGTTAACAAATCCCTATTCGCGTTTGGACCCTTTTTGTCTATGGAAACTGCCATTGGTAAGGGGCCTCGGAGAGCATCTGATACCCCGTTTTGGTGACCAGAACCACGTCCTCGATCCGGCAACCTCCCAGGCCGTGATAATAAAGGCCGGGCTCCACCGTTACCACATGACCTGAACGGAGCCGGTGATTGGCCGTGGAAATGCGCGGGAATTCGTGAATATCCAGTCCGAGCGAGTGACCTGTGCCATGCACAAATCCCTGTGGAACCCCGTTCACAGTTGTTGTTTTGAAACCTTCGGCGGCGAAAAATTCCGTTATGCTCCGGTGGATGGTTCTGCCATTGATCAGGGCCCTGATTTGTGAAAAGCCGAGCTTTTGCGCCGATCGGACCGTTTCGACCAGGCTTCGTTGGGCATCCGAGGCGCGACCTTTGAGGTAGGTTCGGGTCATGTCGCCAAAATACCCATGAGCGCTCATGCGGGGAAAGATATCCACCACGATCAACTCGTTTGCCCTGAGCGGCCCGGATCCACGGGAGTGAGGATCGCAAGCCTGATCTCCTCCCGCCACAATGGTCATGGCCGAGATCCCCCCGGCCTTCAGGCAAGCCACTTCAATGGCTTGCCGAACCCGTTCGCTGGTGAGCGGACGGTCTTTGAAATACAACGTTTCCCCCTTTATCGTGCTGGACCTGAGCAGACGCCTGACCTCCCGGTGGCCAGCGGCCGAACATCGGTTTCCTTCCCTTATCTTTTCGACTTCCTCGGCCGATTTGATCTGGCGAGAAGGGAAAAAGGGCCCTCTTTCAATTTTGTAAGACAGCCCGCGTTGCCGAAAATCCTCCACCAGCCGGGCGGGGAAATCCCCGGGCAGACGCAATTGGTCGATGGCGTATATATGGGCCAGCAAGGCAATTTGATCGGCCACGCAAACCCGCTTTTTCCCCAGCCACTCCGAGGCGGAACACCGCACCGCGGTCAGTGATAGAATTTCGGTAAAGGATGACTCCGACCGGGCCCGGCCATACTCCAGATCGCTCAATACTCCGATTTTCCTGCGGCCTATCTTCAAGGACAAAAAGGGATCGGGGGCCCAGAAATGGCTCAAATAAAGTTGGTCGGAATTCCGCTCGGAATCGGCGTAGAGGCAATCTGCTATTTTTAAGCGCTTTTTCCTTTTTTCCATGAGGACAAGGCATTTACGGTATGGGTCTCCTCTGCCCGATGTCTAGCCTACATATCTCACAAATCTTCTACTGTGCTCCGGAATACCGGCACTGGTGCGGACTTCGTTGGATTCGCCTGCCCGTGCTCCCAAGGGCTACGACCGGACAGGCACAGCTTCATCCGCGCCTCTGCCCGAAGCCCACACCAGCACTCGATCTTCGTTCGTTCGCAACGAATTTTGTGAGACATGCGGGCTAGCCCATTAACCCCAATCCGGAAGCTGCTCATTTGCCCTTTGGCGGTTCTTCTGGGTATTTTTTCCGGCTGCGCCCAACCGGCAGAGGAGGATTCACTGCCCTTTTCAACCTGGTTTCCCATCCGGTTGGGAGAAGAAACCATCGAAGTCCAGGTGGCCCACCTGTCCCGGGAGATCAGCCGCGGACTGATGTATCGCACAAACCTGGGCCGGGACCGCGGCATGTTGTTTTACTATGACGCCCCCAGAAAAATGAGTTATTGGATGCGCAACACGAGTATTGCCCTGGACATCGGTTTTTTTACCGCGGACGGAATCCTCCGGGAAATTTACCCCATGTATCCCATGGACGAACGACCTGTAAAATCTCGCAGAGAGGATTTGGTCATGGCCGTTGAAATGAACCAGGGGTGGTACGCCAATAACGGGGTCGGAGTCGGAGCCGGGCTGGATTTGGCCACTCTCAGGAAGTGCCTGTTGCAACGGGGGGTTGAAACCTCCAGGATTCCCTTCTAACAGAAGCGTTCAGTGTTCAGTGTTCAGTGTTCAGTGTTCAGTGTTCAGTGTTCAGAGTTCAGAGTTCAGAGTTCAGAGAGAGGAGGGCGCACTTGCAGCCCCATAATCGTGATATTGATCGTGATCCTGATCTTGATCTCTCTCCTTTTCCCTAATTCCTAATTCTTAATTGGCGCCAACGGCGCCTCATCCGTGCCCATCCGTGAAATCCGTGGTTAACCCGCCTTTCCTGGGGAAATGTTCTGATGGGGCAACGATTCGACATGGGTGTATTCGACCCGAAAAAGTTCATCCATCGCCCCCCTCAATTCCTTGGGCAAGTTCTGAACGGCCTTCTCCACCGTTTCAGGCGTTTCCCGGTTCCGGGGTCCTGGATTCGCCGTTGACTCCGTCGTTTCCCGGGCAGGGGGCGCTGGTGGGGAAGAACCTTGTTTCCCGGCAGGCCCGGTAATTTTTTTTCCAGCCGGGGATTGGGGCGCCTTTTTGGCCATTCCGGATAATTCTTTGATCAGGGAATCGATGGATCGTGTGCGGCTCTGCTCCACCGCCCGCAGAAGGGTTACTTCGAAATTTACGGTTTGCGATAACCCCATCTTAACATCCTCCTTGCCGCGATGAAGGGCGTCGTTCATTCGCATCAGGCTCTCCACCGTCAGGGGCAAACCCAATCGGTTCGTTTCCCCGCCGCTACGAATGCCATGGATGAGCAATTCGCGCAAATAGGTCTGCAGATCGATGAGGATCCGGTAGAGGTCCTTGCCCGTATCGGCCAAGTGATCCACCGCGGCGAGGATTTTGGGGTAATCGCCCTGGGCCAGAAGAGAGGCCAGATGATGGATTTCCTTGCGCGAAGCCAATCCGTAGACTTCAAGCACATCCTTTTCGGTAATGGATTTCCCGCAAAACGAAATGAGTTGGTCCAAGGTGGATTGGGCATCCCGCATCCCGCCGTTGGCCAGTCGGGCGATCGATTTGAGGGCGGTGTCATCGATCTCGATCTTTTCGCCTTTTGCGATCAGGCTCAATTGACCGCAGATCTTTTCTTCGCTGATGGGGCGGAACTCGAAACGCTGGCACCTGCTCACAATGGTCGGTAAAATTTTTTCGGCCTGGGTAGTGGCAAAAATGAATTTCACATGGGAGGGGGGTTCTTCGAGGGTTTTCAACAGGGCATTGAAGGCTCCGACGGAAAGCATGTGCACTTCATCGATAATGTATATTTTGAAGGAGCACTGGGACGGAGAATACTGGCAATCCTCCCGGAGTTGACGGATTTGCTCAACCGAGTTGTTGGAAGCTCCGTCAATTTCGATGACATCCATGCAACTACCATCCATGATGGCCTGACAAATGGGAGAATTGTCATCGGGAGATACGCGCGGTCCCCCCTCGCAGTTGAGGGCCTTGGCAAAGATGCGGGCGGTGGTAGTCTTCCCCGTCCCGCGCGGTCCAACGAACAAGTAGGCGTGGGCGATTCGTTGTTGCCGAATGGCGTTTTCCAGGGTGCGGGTAATGTGGTCCTGCCCCACAACCTCGTGGAACTGCTTGGGACGCCAACGGCGGGCTATAACCTGGTAACCGGTTGCCATAGAGGAAGGAAAGTGAGGAGGCCAGGCTACCTACGGCCAGCAGGATCATGACTACCGTTGCTACCTTCCGGTCCTGGCGGGGTTCGCCTGTCGCGCACCCGTAGGACCCGGCCAAGATAAAAGGGTGGAAAAGCTGTTCCGGCATTTCAATCCGTTTCGCCGTTTTTTTATTAATTTATTCAGCTCGGATGATTTTCGGGCTGGAAGGACCCCGCATAATTTCCAAAACTGCGGATATGGCTCAAGCTCTCAATGATTGGCTTTTAGCCGCCAAGGACTACGCGCAAGATCCGGTCATCCTTCTCAATGCAGGGGCCATTTTCGTAATCCTGGTCCTCGGCTATGTTTTGTCCATAGCTTTTAAACGCATCATTTTCCGGCGTTTCGCTACGGCGCCGCTGAAATGGGTGCGCGACACCCTGGCGCCCGTTTGCGCCTCCCTCGTCCAGCCTACCCTGTTCGTGTTGCTCACCGCCTTGGTATCGAGCACCTTCATCAACCGGGGAATTGATGTGGTTCCTGGTTCCTGTTAACGTCGCTAAATTGCATAACCAAGGAGATCTTCTGGCGGCGTTTGGTGGGTACCTTCATCATTTTGGTGACCGTTATGGAAATTTTTGGCCTGCTCCACCCCACCCTGGAAATGCTTGGTTCTATCGGGTTTCATGTGGGTGAGGTCGATTTCAACCTGTTGGGGCTCATTAAAGGTGTGGTCACGGTTGGCTTCCTCCTTTGGATGAGCATCTGGTTGTCCAAATTGGCCGATTCCCAACTGCATCGCATGCCCAATATCAGCCCTTCCCTGGAGGTTCTTTTCTCCAAAATCATAAAAATCGGGTTGATTTCCATTTCCATTCTGATCGGCCTCACCACGGTGGGCATCGATCTTTCCTCCCTGGCCATTCTCGGGGGCGCGGTCGGTTTGGGTCTCGGCTTTGGCCTGCAAAAGGTCATCTCAAATTTGATCAGTGGCGTCATACTTCTTTTGGATAAATCCATCAA
>JAABVD010000118.1:8048-10829 GCA_014529615.1 Opitutia bacterium | reverse complement strand
GGGCGCCTCTTTGTGCCTTTGTGCCTTTTCCCAATTCCTAATTCCTCATTGGCGCGCGCCAGCGCGCCTTTGTGCCTTTGTCTTCCTTGCTAAATCTTCGGTGATTGGGGCTCGTCCCATTTGAACCACAGGGTGGTGAGTCCGGGGAGGGAGATCTCTATGGAATCGGGCAGGTGGTCCCAGGGTTGTCCGGTGGTGTGGACTTCGCCCAAATTGCCCGTACCGGTTCCCCCGTAATCCCAGGCGTTGGTGTTTATGATTTCCCTCCATTTTCCGGGAAAGGGAACCCCTATGCGGCGATGGGAACGGGCCACCGGAGTGAAGTGGCAGACGGCCAAGAGGGTATCACGCTTGTTGTGGCCGAAGCGCAGAAAGGCCAAAATGCCGCTATCGGCATCCTCACATTGCACCCAACGAAATCCCTCCGGCCGGTCGTCCTGTTGGAAGAGGGCCCGGTTGGACCGGTAGCAACGGTTCAGATCCCGGACCAGGAGGCGAATACCCTCGTGGTCGGCATACTGGCACAAATGCCAATCGAGACTGCCGTCGTAACGCCACTCGGATGACTGCCCGAACTCCATCCCCATGAAGAGGCACTTCTTTCCCGGATAGGCCCACATGTAACCGTAAAGAGCCCTCAGGGTCCGCGACTTTTCCGTGATGGAGCCGCCGGCCAATTTGTTGATCATGGAACCCTTCCCGTGCACCACCTCATCGTGGGAAAAAACCGATATGAAGTTTTCCGAAAACTGGTAGAGCATGCCGAAAGTCAGGTTGTTGTGGTGCCACTTCCGGTGGATGGAATCCTTGCTGAAATAGTACAAGGTATCGTGCATCCAGCCCATATTCCATTTGAAATCAAACCCGAGTCCCCCGTATTCCGGTGGTTTGGTAACCCCGCCCCAAGCGGTGGATTCTTCCGCGATCATGAGGGTCCCGGGGTAGTATTCATGAACCAGCGCGTTGGTTTTGCGAATGAAGTCAATGGCTTCAATATTTTCGCGGCCGCCGTACTGATTGGGCAGCCATTGCCCTTCCTCGCGGGAGTAATCCAGGTAAAGCATGGAAGCGACCGCGTCGACGCGCAATCCGTCCACGTGATAACGGTCGAACCAGGACAGGGCGTTGCCCACGAGAAACTGGGACACTTCCCTGCGTCCGTAATTGAAAATCAGGGTGCCCCAGTCCTGATGATGCCCCTTGCGCGGGTCGGCGTGATCGTAGAGGTGGGTTCCGTCAAAATCGGCCAGGGCAAACGTATCTCTGGGAAAGTGGGCCGGGACCCAATCCATGATGACGCCGATCCCCTGTTGATGGAGCAGGTCCACCATTTTCCTAAAGTCATTGGGCGATCCGAAGCGGTTGGTGGGGGCGAAAAACCCGGTGACCTGGTAGCCCCACGACCCGCTAAAGGGATGCTCCGCCAAGGGCATGAACTCGACGTGAGTAAAACCCATTTCCCGAACGTAATTCCCCAACTGATGGGCCATTTCGAGGTAGGTGAAGGACCGCCCGCCATCTTCAATGACCTTCTTCCAGGAACTGAAGTGCACCTCATAAATGGAGATGGGATCGACGCGGCAACTGTTCCTTCCGGAGCGATTTTCCAGCCAAGCTTCATCCTCCCATTGGTAGGTTTGGAGAGAGTAGAGAATGGAGCTGTTGTGGGGCGGGGGCTCGAAATAAAGCCCGTAGGGATCGGTCTTGAGAAGGAGGTGGTCCTCGCGGGTGACAATTTCATATTTGTAGTGGGTTCCCTCCTCCAGCCCGGGGACGAATATTTCCCAAACCCCGGAAGAGCCCAGGGTTCTCATGGGGTGAAAGCGCCCATCCCAATTATTGAAATCGCCCACCACGGATACCCGTTTGGCGTTGGGAGCCCACACCGCAAAACTAGCCCCGGAAACCCCATCCAGATCCCGCAGGTGGCCTCCGAGCTTTTGGTAGACGCGATGGTCGTCGCCCTTGGAAAAGAGGTAGAGATCGCTTGCTCCCAGAGTGGGGGGAAAGCTGTAGGGATCGTTGAATTGCCGCATTTCCCCCTGGTGGCTGGTAACCCTCAATTGGTAGGGAAAGGGTTTTTTATGGCGGGCAATGAATCCCTCGAAAAAGCCTTCCGGGGCCAAGCGCTCCAAAGGGTAGCATTTTTCCCCCGAAGGAGTAGTCCGAATGACTTCGCACCGGGCTGCATCTCGAAGAAAGGCCCGGGCCACCAGGCCCTTTTTCCCTTCCTTCCGGCAGGGGTGGAGACCGAGGAAGTTGTGGGGAGAGGCGCAACGGGCCGTAAGGACCGATTCCAGTTCCCTGTCGGAAATTATCATGATTTTTTTTGCTCGAATTGGGTGGGATTAACCACAAAAAGCAGGGATTAACCACAAAAGGCACAAAGGGCGCAAAGAGAAATGTGGAGAGAGGAAACCACGGATTTCACGGATGGGCACGGATGGGAAGGGAAATAAACCACAGAGGACACCGAGAGCACAGAGGGGAAAGGCGCGCTGGGGCGCGGGGAGAAGAGGAAAGAGTTCAGAGAGAGGGGGGAAGCGCCCAAGGGCGCGCCAATTAGGAATGCTTCGATTTGGGAGTTGCAAGTGAAAAGGTTGGCTCTCGGGAAGGTAATGATGATGGGAGGGACTCTCGCAAAGATCGCGAAGGACGCAAGGAAGGGGAAGCGCGCCGAGGGCGCGAATCAGGAATTATTTTTAACAACGCTTCCTTTGGTCGCTTGATCCCGCTTCGCCCAAGGGCTACGGCAGGACAGGTCCGGCTGCGCCGGAACAG
>JAABVD010000118.1:925-8034 GCA_014529615.1 Opitutia bacterium | reverse complement strand
AGCTCCATCCTGTTGCGGCGAAGCCGGATCAAGCGTAGCGTTGTTAAACTATCAATTATTTTTGTGGTTTTTGTGCCTTTTGTGGTTAATTCCAAATCTTTGTGTGCTCTGTGGTTAGTTCTTTCCCCGGCTTCCCGAGCGTCAATTACCGGTATTCCGGGTTGCGGTTTCAAATTGGATCCTTCTTCCGCAGTCGAAATAATATCTTGAGGCTCGATCAACCGGTCCCAAAAGTGTTGTCAGCGTGCGTCTAATATCCTGGATGGCCCTCCCAACCCTGCTTACGATTTTTCTGATCGGGACGCTGTCCGCCCAGGAAATCCAATTGGTTTCGGACCAACCGATCGAGTTCGATGAGGCGAAAAAGCAGATGATCGCCACGGGAGAAGCCACGCTCACCTACGGAGACCTCGTATTGCGAGCCAATCGCATCGTCTACAATGAGGAAAGCGGCAGAGCCGAGGCCGAGGGGAATATCCGCATTTCCCAAAAAGGATACCGGCTCTTGGCGGAACGTTTGAGAATCGACCTGGCCAGCCGGGAAGTGGAAGCTGAGAAGGTTCGGTTCGGATCACCCCCCATCTATGCCGAGGCGGAGTTCGGCGCCGGGGACCAAAATCGGATCGAGCTGAAAAACGCCCACGTCTTCTACCGCGAACCGGATCGGTATACACCCAAATTGACGGTGGAAAACTTCATGGTTGAAGACGGCGCAATCATAATGGGCAAAGGCGTCCGTTTCGAAGCGCTGGGTTGGCCCATCTGGTATCTGCCCGAAATCCGCATCCCGACCGACGTGGACCCCATCAGAGTTTCCACCAATCTGGGGACGCGAGGGAACCTGGGTGGATTTTTCCAGAGCCAGATCCTCTTTCCCATCAGCAACACCTTTTTTGCGGGGGGGAATTTCGATTACTACAGTGAGCGCGGTCTATTGCTCGGACCCGCCCTGGCTTTGGATAAGGAAACGGAAACCAGCGCCACATCCAGCCACATCTCGACCGGATTTTTCCGGGATGGCGGAGATCGCGGGGTCGACATCTTCGCGAAACCCGTCCCCCGCAACCGGCACTTCATCACCGGGGACATCCGCCACGTATGGGCCGGCCAAAACCAGGTCCACGGGGTCATCAATTCGGGGAGCGATCCGGAAATCACTCGCGACTTGCACTACGACCGCTTTTTCCACAACCAACAGCCGGACAATTTTTTGGAATTCATCCACCAGAAACCCAATTGGACCTTTTCCGCTCTGGCCCGGGTGGACGCCAACGACTTTTACCATCCACTGGACCTTCCTGTAACCCTCATGGTTGGGCCCAGCCAAAGGGCCTTCCTTTTTGAAGAAAAGCTTCCCCAGGTAAGCTTCGATCTGCATCCGACCCACCTGGCCGGTGGGATTTATCAGGAATTAGGGGTGAAGGCGGCCCAAAGCGCCCATACCTTTCATGTGGGGGATCTTTCCCGGAAAGAACCGTTCACCTCTCTGGATGGATTCTATCGCCTCAGCAAAAACGTGGCCTCGAACGGGAGCATGGGCCTCCAACTCTTTGCCGGGTTGCGATGGGTGGACTGGAAGGACGCGCCGACCTTGACGGGCCGGACAGAGGAGGGATCCTTCGCCATCCCCTACCCGCAGTTCGCTCACATGCCCACTTCCGGGGCGCTGGTGGAGGAGCTGGACATCGAGACGCGCAGCTATTCCCAGGTCATGGGGGACATCGGGTTTAATTGGGAAGCCCGGTATTCGAGAAAATGGCAATTGCAGAACCGCGTCTGGAACATCGATGGGCTCAAACACGTGGTAAAACCGTACCTGCAAATGCGCCACAATCCGACCCGTAACCCCGCCGGCCCGGCCATACCGGAGGGGATGGTCTACGCGCGGGATACCAATCTGCCCAATTGGGACTTGGCCACCCGCAGAGACATGGTGTTCGCCCAGGAGCAAACCCTGGCCCGGATCGGGCTGAAAAACCAGGCGCTTACCCGCCGAAAGGACTACGGTTCCCGGGAACTGGCCAACTGGGATGTGGCAGCGGATTACTTCTTTGCAGGGCCCTTCCAGGACGATATCAGTTTCCTGTATTCAGAATTTTCCTTTGCTCCGGCCCGGTGGCTGGAAATCGGAACGTATTCCCGGTTCTCTTCCGACAACCTCGAACTGCGGGAATTGAATTCCCAGGTGCGCATCCAGGATTCCGACTTGTGGCACCTGCAATATGGCAACGCCCTGGCCAAGTTGAACCGCGGTTTCGGTTATCTTGGCCGGCCAGAGAGGGGCCGGAATCAAGGCCTCTATCCCTTTCTCGAGGTGGATCAGCACTCCCTGGAAGTCGGCTACAAGATAAGCGAAAAGTTCCGGTTGCTGGCTTGGGTGAGGTACGACTTTGTTTTGAATGATTTCAGCGAACAACACTACTCCCTTTTTCAGAGATTCGGTCGGGCCGTGGAGGTGGAATATCGCCTCTCCCTGCGGGAAAACGCGCTTCGGGAAGAGAGCTGGGCCTTCCGCATGGGATTCCAACTGGTATCCTTTTAATCAGTTGGTCCTTTTTAGTTTAACCACAAAGAACGCAGGGGGAAGGCGCGCGGGGGCGCAAATTAGGAATTGGGGAGAAGGGAGAGGGATTAACCACAAAAAACGCAAAAGGCGCAAAGAGAAATGGGGAGGGAGGAATGATGAAATGCGGGCTAGTCATTCGTTCGATAAGTCGTTTAACTATGGTGACATTCTGGTATCGCCGTTATGGAAAATCCACTGCTGAGTAGCCCCGATCACCCCATCCGCTTGTCCGTTTTTGAAGGACCTCTGGATTTGCTGCTGTTCCTCATTCGAAAGCAGGAAATCGATATCTACGACATTCCGGTGGAACAGGTTACCGAACAATACCTGGCGGTGCTTCGGGAAAATGAGACGGTCGACCTGGAAACGGCCGGAGAATTCTTCGTTATGGCGGCCACCTTGATGGAAATAAAAAGCCGCATGTTGCTTCCCAAAAGCGAACAGGTCGTGCCCTCGGATAAGGAGGACGAGGAAATCGATCCGCGCTGGGAGTTGGTGCACCAATTGCTGGAGTACAAAAAGTTCAAAGAAGCGGCTTCGGAACTGGATTCCCTCATCCGGGAGCAGGGGAAGCGGGTGCCCCGCGAAGTCAAAATGAGGCCCTCCGACCTGGAACCACGGCCCATGCAAAAGTCGGATAAAATGGAGTTGTGGAATGCGTTCAACCAGGTTCTGCGCCGCCTCTCGGACCGCTTGGTGGTGGGAGAGATCCACGAGGAAAAGGTCACGGTGGCCGAACGAATGGAATATATCCTGGAAGTAATCCGCAAACCCGGACCCCATGCCCTGACCCAACTATTCCAGGAAAAAACCACTGTAATCCTGGCCATTTACACCTTTCTGGCTTGCCTGGAATTGGCCCGGTTAGAAAAGATCAGGATCTGGCAAAAGGAGACTTTTTCGGAGATATATTTCGAGGGCAATAAAGAAAATGAGCTTGTAAAGAACCCGGACACCCTGATGTTAGGTGGGGACGATGGAGGGGAATAGAAGACCAAAAAACGCGGTGTTGTTGGGCCTTGGCCTCGATAATAACGACGAACACAAGCGCATTACAACCGCGGAAAAATTTGCTATTTTGGGGGGCTGTGAGGAGACGCACAACAAAATGACGGAAACGGTGATGAAGACGTTTGAAGAGATGGGCCGGAAGGGAAAGTCCCTGGAAGTTATTGAACCACAGGAGTTAAAAGAACTTCTGGACAAGAACACGCCCGGTTGAAGGAGCGAGCCTGAGCCCGGGCTTCTCTCATTTTTCCCGCTGTTGTTTCGGGCAAGGTTTCGGTTGCATTTTGCTTCATGAATTTGTCAGAGTTACAGGCATGTCCGATAAAATATCCACACTTACAACCGATTCGTTCGACCGTGCCATAGAGGGAACTCCCACCGCTGTGGTAGATTTTTGGGCGCCCTGGTGCAGTCCCTGCCGAACCATGGGAGCCATTCTGGAGAATTTGGCCGAGGAAGTGGACGACTCCACCAGAATTTTCAAGGTGGATGTCGACGAAAACGGTCCATTGGCCGGCAAGTATGGCATTCGCTCGATTCCCACTCTCCTGATATTCAAGGACGGGAACCTGGCCCACACCGTGGTGGGGGTGACGCAAAAGGAGGCCTTAAAAGCCAAGCTGGGGTAAGCGCGCTGAAGCGCGCCAATGAGGAATTAGGAATTGGGGAGAGTTTCTAAGATTCTGAGATGCCGAGTTGCTGAGAGAGAGAAAATTAACCACAGAGGACTCAGAGAGCACAGAGGGGGAGAGGCGCGCTGGGGCGCGCGAATTAGGAATGAGGAATTAGGAATGGGGGAAGGGGGAGAGAGATCACGATCAAGATCAAGGTTACGATTACGGGAATTTAAAGGATCCAGGAATTTTGTGTTTTTTGTGCCTTTTGTGGTTAATTCCTTCCCCGGCTTCCCGAGAGTTAACCGTTCCACCCGCCAAACTCACAACGTAAACATTCCTCATTCCTAATTCCTAATTGGCGCGCCCCAGCGCGCCTTATCTGTGGCCTCTGTGGTTTGTTCTTTCTGAGGCGCGGGGAGAGGGATCAGGATTATAATGGTAGGGGGTTGGCGGGGAAGGAAGGTCAGAGGATCAGACCGAGGGCCAACAAGACGGAATACAGGGATAGTAGAGCCGCGGTATTGGCCAAGAGCTTGTTGAATTCCCTCCCTGAGGACGCTTTGTCGAGGCCCGTCCAAAGGCGATATCCCAGGGGTAGGGTGAGCAGGGGAAGGAGCATCCAACCGGCTTTGAGGAGGTGGGCCAGCGCCAGGCACCCGGCAAAGGCCCAGAGCAGGAGGATCCGAAATTCCCAAAGGGAAAAACCCGGTCCGAATCGCACGGCCAGGGTCCGTTTATGGGCCAGTCGATCGGTTTCGATATCGCGGTGATTGTTGATAGCCAGGAGACCAGCGCTGAGGCTGCCGATTCCGGTGGCCAAGAGGAGCGCTTCACGGGAAAAATATCCCGTTTGCACGAAAAAGGTGAAGCAAACGGCAACCCCGCCGAAAAAGAGCATGACAAACACCTCTCCCAGTCCGATATAAGCCAGGGGAAAGGGGCCGGCCGTGTAGGCATAACCGCAGGCCAGGCAGCAAATTCCCACCGGCAACAACCACCAGCCCCCATAAGGAATGAGCATGCAACCCGCGGCGAGAGCGGCCACAAAAGTCACCCCGGTTGCTTTTTTCATGGCCTCCGGTTGGATCAATCCGGCCGCAACGGCCCGGGTTGGGCCCAAGCGCGCTTCGGTATCGGCGCCCTTTTTAAAGTCGAAATAGTCGTTGGCATAATTAGTGGCGATTTGCAGAAGCAGGGCAAAGACCAGACAAATGGCGGCCGATCCACCATCGAATCCGCCCACCCGATGGGCCAAAGCGGTCGCCACCAGAACCGGCGCCATGGCGGCGGGGAGGGTGCGGGGGCGAGCTGCCAGAATCCAAGGATTTACTTTCATGGTTGTTGGAGCGGTTCAGTTTCAGTTATTTCCAAATAATCCTCCAGGCGCCGCATCCATTCCAGCAGGGCCGGTTTCCGGGCCTCCGGGCAATTCTCCGGCAGCCGGGGATACCATTCCTTTAAAAAGTAGTAAGCCTCCCGGTGCCTCTTTTCTTCGATGAGGAGGCGGACCATCAGTCGGCCAGCCAGATAGGCCTGGTCCGAGGTTTCCAAAGCGGTTTTGAAATAGCTTAGGGCGAGGGCCCGATCCTGCAGGGTCCTTTCGGCCAGGAAACCTGCGCCCAACCACCAATCGGGGTTATCCTCAAACCAGGGCCGGGAGGTTTCATAAAATTGCAGGGCTCTTTTGCCGTATTCTGCCCTGATGGCACGCTCGGTGGGGCCGTTTGCGGGCAGGGACGCAATCTTCCAGGCGGCACAATCGTAAGCCAGGGTCTGTGCAGCCAACCTCCAGTAACCGAGGTTGTTCGGATTCAGGGCGAGGGCCAAGCGGTAGTGGTCCATGAGGGAGCGTTCATCCTTTTTCATCCAGGAATCGTAACCTTTGACCCAATACCATTGGGAAATAATTTCACGCGCCTGGCTGCCGACTCCGGTTTGGGATTGAGCCCCGGGATCAATGGCATGAAAACCGGCGTAGATCAATCCGGCTCCCCCCAGGGCGATGACAATGGACAATAAGGGCTTCACAGGTCTCTCCTCCGGAATACGAATACCCCCAGTCCGGCGAAGAGGGCGGTCTTAACCAAGCCAGAAGTGGAAATCGCAACCTTCATGGACCGGCTCAGGCGATGACGAACTGCCGGTAGGCGGGCTCCCTAAAACCATCTTTCCGCTCCTCACTCCGGATAAAACCGGCCATTTCCTCACTGAGGGCCCAGATAAAGGCCATACATTCCTTGCGTTGGCCCTCAACCTCCAAATGAACCCGTCCATCAGGCAAATTTTTTACAAATCCCGTCACTTCATACCCCTTGGCCAGTTGGTAAGTGGTGAAACGAAACCCCACACCTTGGACGTGACCCGTAAAATAAACCGTGCCGTGAAATACTTCGTCGCTCATAGCTGGGGGAAGGGAGAGGGATTAACCACAAAAAGCGCAAAAGGCGCAAAGAGAAATGGGGAGGGAGGAAACCACGGATTTCACGGATGGGCACGGATGCGGGAGAGGCGCGGTGGGGCGCTGGGAGAAGGGAATTAGGAAGGGGAAAGGCACAGAGGCAGGCACAAAGGCACAAAGGCACAAAGGGGGGAGGCGCCGGGGGCGCGGGGAGAAGAGAAATTGAACATGGATAGACAGGATGGATAGGATTTGGAATAGACTCTCGCAAAGATCGCGGAGAGACGCAAAGGGTAGAGAAAAGTTTCTGAGTTTCTGAGATGCTGAGAGGGGAGGAGGCACAGGGGTAAGAAGAATGGGGAATTGAACATGGATGCACAGGCTGGACAAGATTTTTGGGATTTGGGATAGGCGCGCTGGGGCGCGCCTATCAGGAAATAATAAAAATAGCCCCAAAAGGCATAAAAAAGCACAAAATTCTCAATTCTTCTCCCTCCCCATTCCTAATTCCTAATTGGCG
>JAABVD010000118.1:0-767 GCA_014529615.1 Opitutia bacterium | reverse complement strand
TCCGTGGTTTGGAGCAAAATACGCAAAAACTCACCATTCTTATTTCCAAATCTCTGTGTTCTCTGTGGCCTCTGTGGTTAGTTCTTTCTGAAGTGGGGAATGAGGGAGAGAGATCATGATCAGGATCACGATCACGATCACGATTTATGGGGATGGTGGAGCCGATCGGGATCGAACCGACGACCTCTTGAATGCCATTCAAGCGCTCTTCCAACTGAGCTACGGCCCCACAAAAGACAAGGAGAGGAAGCAAAGGGACAATTTCCCAAGGGTCAACCGGAATTTGACAAGCCTACTCCACTTTGAACCAGACCCCGATGGGGACTTCCTGCCGGATTGGGGGCGGTTGGAAAATGCCGAGCCTGCGCACGGTGAGAATGGCATTTTTATCGAGGTCGGCAAAACCGGAACTGGAAACCACCCGGACATTGGAGATGGCGCCGGCGGCGGTAATTATAAATTTGACCCGCACGCTACGCCCGACCGTTCCCGGTGATTTGGTCTTCTTCCACTCCTGATCCAGGCGGGCGGCCAACAATCTTTTCCAAGCCAACAATTCGTCGGTTTGAGCAGCGGAGGAAGGGGTCGAAATGGAAAGTTCCGGAACACTCATAATGGATTTGCGAAGGTTCTGCTCAATCCTGGAGGTGTCGATTTTGGGCGCTTTTTTGGGTTGGACGGGGACGGTTTTGGGCGTTTCCGGTGCTCCGTCACGTTTGACGAATTGGTCGTAACTGATGATTGTGGGGGTCGGATTTTGGGGGGGT
>JAABVD010000117.1:3320-14899 GCA_014529615.1 Opitutia bacterium | reverse complement strand
ATCCAGCATCCAGCATCTGAGCCATCAAAGCATCAAATTGTATTATGTATTGACAGCATAAAATTTGAGTGCACGATGCGTTCCATGAGAACCACTGTCACCCTTGACCCGGATGTTGAAAAGCTGATCCGGGACAAGATGCATCGCTCCCGCCAGAGTTTTAAAATGACCCTCAACGACGCCATACGTAATGCATTGGGGAAATCGAATTTACCGTCGAACCGGGTAAAATTTGTCGTTAAATCTCGGCCCATGGGCGTGCTCCCGGGAATTGATCCGGCCAACCTTGCCCATCTCGATACCGATATCGAAGTCGATCGCTTTAAGGTGACCACGCGCAGAATGGGAGAGAAACTGAAATGATCATTCCCGATGCAAACCTCTTGCTTTACGCCTATGACGCCGACTCCCCATTCAATAAAAAGGCGGCAAAGTGGTGGTCCGATTGCCTATCCGGCCGGGAAATCGTGGGGTTGTGCGATGTGGTCATGTACAGCTTCGTCCGGGTCGGAACGAATGCCAGGGCCTTTGCCAAACCCTTGACCATAAAGGAAGCAAGTACACACGTGTTATCCTGGTTGGCGGTTCCGGTAACCGAGTTCATATCCAGTGAAGCCGATGATCTCAAACATGCGTTGCAATTGCTTCAAGGGGCCGAAACCGGAGGCAACCTGACCTCCGATGCTCAAATTGCCGCTTTGGGTTTGAAACACCATGCCGTCATCCACACCGCAGACACCGATTTCGTAAGGTTTCCCAACCTTCAATGGTACAACCCAATTCTCGGCCTGAAGTCCTGACCTGAATAGCGCTGCTGAGTTAACCACAGAGGACTCGGAGAGGTGGAATGGTGGAGTATTGGAGTGATGGGGAGAATTGGGAATGGAACATGGATCCCGCTTCGCCCAGGGGCTACGGCAGGACAGGTCCGGCTACGCCGAAACAGGAATTGGGAAATTGAACATGGATTGACAGGATGGACAGGATGGGAAGGCGCCCAAGGGCGCCAATTAGGAATTAGGAATGAGGAATTAGGAATGTTTCGATTTGGGTGTTGGGCGGTGGAGGGGAAGATCTCTGGAAGGCGGATGATGGTTGAGATTTATTAACAACGTTCCTTTCAGTCACTTGATACGGCTGCGCCGGAAGAGGATCCGGTACATGGAGAAGGATTTGGGAATGAGGGAGAGAGATCACGATCAAGATCAAGATTGACGGGCATCCATGCCAATCCATCACTCCATTTCCCCATCATTCCTAATTCCTAATTCGCGCCCTTGGGCGCCTCCCCTCTCCTCCCTCTGTGCCCTCTGCGTCCTCTGTGGTTAATCCTCTCCCCTATCCTTTTGAGCTTTTTGTGGTTAATCCCTTCCTCTCAGCACCTCAGAATCTCAGCATCCCTATTCAATTCCTCATAGTTTTGCCTTGACTGTGATATTAAAATGATATCACATTGATATTATAAATTTAAAACACCATTATGAATCAAAATATCCTATCCTCTTCGGCAAATGCCGAACAACCAACGAAAGCGGCTAGTGGATGGACAGTATTGTCCGTTTGCATTCTCATGTTAATAGGGGGTGTAGTCCTCATATTAGCCGGAGCGATTATCCGGGTTCCTCTTTCCATAATAGCGGGAGTGCTGACAATTCCTGCGGCGGTTTTCCTTCTTTTGGGTCTTTTCACCCTGGAGCCCAATACGGCGGCAGTTTTGATTCTTTTCGGAGCATATCGGGGGACTGTTAGAGAAAACGGATTCTTGTGGAGAAATCCTTTGATGAAGAAACAAAAAATTTCTTTGAGGGCACGCAACCTGGATGGCGACAAGCTCAAGGTGAACGACAAGCGCGGAAACCCGATTGAAATTGCCGCAGTCGTCGTTTGGCGTGTTGAAGACACGGCTGAGGCGATTTTCGATGTTGATAATTACACGAACTATGTCGCGGTCCAAAGCGAATCTGCTGTTCGCTCCTTGGCGAGCAGCTATGCGTATGATAAAGGGGAAGCGGATGAGCTCACATTGCGTTCGAATATGGACTCGGTTAATGAAGCGCTGCAACTCCAGCTTCAGGAAAGGCTTAGCAAAGCGGGCGTGCGGGTTGAGGAAGCCCGTTTAACGCATTTGGCCTATTCACCTGAGATAGCCCAGGTGATGCTCCGGCGCCAGCAAGCTCAGGCTATAGTGGATGCCCGGACCAAAATCGTCCAAGGAGCGGTCGGAATGGTTGAATTAGCCCTCGTTGAATTAAGCAAAAAGCAGGTCGTTCATCTCGATGAGGAGCGAAAAGCGTCGATGGTCAGCAATCTTTTGGTTGTCCTTTGCGGAGAGTCTGAAGTGCACCCCGTGGTGAATACAGGAACGCTCTATGGTTAAAATGATATATTTCCATTCCCGATACCAAAATCCGGTTATCCGAGAGGCTTTTTACTACTTCAGGGAATAAAACCTCATCTATGGCTAGACCAAAACGAAAGTCATTTCCGCTGCGAATCAATCCAATTCTGTGGGCTGAGATCGAGGCTTGGGCCCATCAAGAGTTTCGTAGTGTCAATGGGCAGATCGAGTATCTACTTCGGGAAGCGGTTCGCCGACGAATGAGGTCATCTCGGCCAACTGCGAATGAAAAACCCCCAGATGCCAAACCCAATTAATCATGCAATTCCCAACTCCGATCATTAGCAACTTAAATTCCAAAACGGATGTAAACTTTAAAGTCGAAAAGCCGGTAGTAGCGCTTGTCATTTTAATTATCGCCATTCTTTTAACTGGTAGTTTTCTCCTGATGATTCCCCTTTTCATAATATTCGGCGATGCCTTCGATTGGATCCGCTGAAATTCAGAGAATGGCGGACGGGGTCCGTTCTGGTTTTTAACCCGCATGTCTCACAAAATTCGTCGCGCGAACGGAGATCGAGTGCTGGTGAGGGATTTGGGCAGAGGCGCCTGCCTGTGCGCTGCACGCAGACAGGCGGATGAAGCTGGGTCGACACCCCGCAAGAACGCAAAAAACGCAAAGGGGTGCGCAGGCATATTTGTCTGCTTTCAGCTGTAGCGGCTTTACGCCGCGATCCCACGAAACAGCCTCACCCCAATCGCCGCATAAAGCCGCTGAAAACTATTACTCCAGAGCCATTTTTTCGATCAAGATCACGATCAAGATCACGATCAAGATTGAGAGCCATCGGTGGGCAATTCTCCATCACTCCATCACTCCATCACTCCATTACTCCATCTCCCTCCCTCATTCCTCATTCCTAATTCGCGCCCTTCGGCGCCTCTCCCTCTCCTCCCTCTGTGCTCTCTGCGTCCTCTGTGGTTAATCCTCTCCCCTATCCTTTTGAGCCTTTTGTGCTTTTTGTGGTTAATCCCTTCCTCTCAGCATCTCGTTACCTCAGAATCTCTATTCAATTCCTAATTGGCGCCTTCGGCGCCTCTCCCTCTCTGCATCTCAGATCAGGGTAAACAAAGCGTGCCCGGCCGCCTTTTTATCCAATGTTATGGTGGTATCGCACCTATGCTTCTCGTTCAAATGACCGATGAGATAGTCGGAAAAATCGGCTTTGCCATTCTCATACTCCTTGGTGGCGGCACGAACCGCATCGTGCTCCTCCAACTTTATCTGGGCGGTCAGGAGGAGCTGTTTGAGAAGCCGTGCGATGTCGGACTTGGCATATTCATAGCCGCTCGATAAGACCCAGACCACTTCGCACAATACGATATTGGAAATCCAGGCCGGATCTTCAGAGCTGCAGTTCTCCTCGAGGAAAGCATTTACGCGTTTCCATTGTTTCTCGTCGTCCCGCGTGACAAAGCGAACCAGAATATTGCTATCGAAGCCGATCACGGTTGCCTGGATACTCCTCTTCGAATAGCTGCATCCATTTCGGCCAGACTCAATCTCCGCTTTGCCGGGGGCAGCACCTCCGCCAATGTTGAGAGATCATTCGTAACCGGCCTCCCCAGTATCTCACCATCGGACGTCACCTCAATATCCAGCTTATCACCGGTCCCGATTTTGAGTTCTCTCCGAACCGAGGCGGGCAGGGTAATCTGCCCTTTACTGGTTATCGTCGCAATCATGTCCTTACTTTTCCGATTCTCCTTACATTGTGGTAAGGATTTACTTTGTCAACCTCCGAAAAAACGGCTACATGGCGGGCCCACTTCCCGGCCAAACAACGTCTTTGTGGAGTTCCAAGCTGTTCTGAAGCATCGACTTGGCTTGGTTGATAGCCGAGGGCAAATCGCGGCTGGCGGCCATTCCGGCGGCAATTCCGGAAGCCAGGGAGCAACCGGTCCCACGGGTATTGGGCGTGGCAACGCGCTCTCCGGGGAACTCCTGTTCTCCATCGCGTGAATACAGCATATCCCTCACTGAATCTCCCTCTCGATGCCCACCCTTGACCAAAACGGCCCCGCAACCGGCTTCGAGCAATTGTTGGGCGGCGTCCCGTTCCTCGGGTCCGGACAAAATGCCATCCCGGCTCGTCAGCTCTGCCAACTCCAGCAAGTTGGGAGTAATCAGATCACATAGTGGCAATAGTCCATTTTTCAGTTCTTGAATGCCATCCTCATCCAAGAGAGGCCGACCGCTGGTGGATCGCAGCGCCGGGTCTACCACCAGGGGAATTTCCGGATACCGGGAAACCGTTTCGGTCAGCGCCTTTACAATACCCCCGCTTCCCAGCATCCCCGTCTTGATGGCCTGCACCGGATAGGCTTTGAGCAGCCCGATCAGATGCCTGAGCACCAACTCGGGATGGCTGACGTCTAGGGATTGTACGCCGGCCGGGGTCTGCAGGGTAAGGGCGGTGACCACGTTGAGGGGAAATCCACCACAACCCATTATAGCGCGATTGTCCGCTTGCAATCCGGCTCCCCCGGATGCATCTGATCCGGACACGGTAAGAACAAATGCGGGATGGTCGGCCAAGGTTGTGAACCGTGTCTCTAATAGGTGCGAAGTGAGGTATCAAACTCCTTGGCCCATTGGTTGATTCCCCCTTTCAGGCTGAAGACGCGTGAGAAAGCGTAATGATCAGCTAAAAAGTCCCGGGCTTTCAAACTGCGGAACCCGCTCCGGCAATAAACTACTGTAGGTGTCCTGGGGTCGAGACCGGCACGGCATGGGTCCACCTTTCGGCTCGTCAAATCTCCCAGGGAAATATGCGCCGAATCGATTTTGCAAATTGCTCGTTCCCAGCCATGCCGCACATCCAGCACCTGAACGGGTGAACCCCCTTGGAGGAGAGACTTGAATGCGCCCGTTCCGATTTCCACGCCATCCGGCAGGTCCGGGACGACCGGGCAGGCAAATTCGATTTCGCGAAGTTCGGTTATGGGGGGAAGATCGGGGTCGCGGCTGATTCTGATGATCTGCTGCTTCATGCTCAGGGCATCCCACATCAACACCTTTCCCGACAGCGGTTCACCAACACCGGTAATGACCTTAATGGCTTCACATGCCTGGGCCGTTCCGATGATTCCGGGAAGGACACCCAACACCCCTATCTCCGAACAACTTGGCGCATCTTCGGGATCGGGCGGTTGGGCAAATAGACAGCGATAAGTCGGCCCGCCTTGGAAATTAAACACACTAACCTGACCCTGAAAGGTATAAATGGCCCCATAAATCAATGGCTTTCCAGCCAGTACACAGGCATCGTTCACCAAGTAACGGGTAGGGAAATTGTCGGAACCATCCACGATCACGTCGTAACGGCGCAAAATTTCCAGGGCATTGTCCGCACCGAATCGCACCGGCATGGCCTCGACCTCGATGCAGGAATTCATGCCCCTCAATTTTTCCGCGGCGACCTCGGCTTTGAGCTGTCCCACATCATCCTCGGCAAACAGGATCTGCCGCTGCAGGTTCGTAAGGTCCACCCGGTCGAAATCGACGATACCGAGCCTACCCACTCCGGCCGCGGCCAGATACTGCAGGGCAGGGCATCCCAGTCCACCGGCCCCAATCACCAGGACGCGGCTTTGCTTCAACTTCAACTGGGCCTTTTCCCCAAATTGGGGCAGGGTCAGGTGTCGCTGGTAGCGCGCAATCTCTTCTGGTGTCAAAGCGCTCATGCCTCAATCAAACTGGCCTTGGCCGGGAATCCATCATAGGTGGCATCCCAGTCTTTCCAGACGGGTTCGTAACCTTCCCGGCGCAACATCTCCGCGATCCGGGCCGGACTGCGCTCATCGGAGATTTCAAACTGTTCCAGGGACTGGGGCTCCACTCGGTAACCACCCGGATTGGTCTTCGATCCGGCGCTCATGATCGTTATTCCCAGTTTAAACGCATGGTCGCGAAACATTTCACTTTCGCGGGTGGAAAGGGAAAGTTCCAGTTCCTGGTTGTACAAGCGATAGGCGCAGATGACCTGCACGAGATCGCGGTCCGTCATGACCGACCTGGGACGTAGATCGCCCGCATGGGGGCGAATGCGGGGAAAGGAAATACTGTAGCGCGTTTTCCAGTACTGCTTCTCCAGGTAATTCAAATGCAGAGCCACGAAAAAGGTGTCCGTTCTCCAATCCTCCAAGCCGTAAAGCGCTCCCAACCCGATTTTTTTCACTCCGGCGCGGCCCAATCGGTCGGGTGTTTCCAACCGGTAGTCGAAATTTTGTTTCATCCCACTGAGGTGATAATCCCGGTAGGCCTCCCGGTGGTAGGTTTCCTGGTAGACCAGGACGGAACTGAGTCCATACGGGATGAGCGCTTCGTAGGCATCCTGGTCGAGGGGCTGCACCTCGATGGATATGCTGGAAAAATACCTGCGGGCCAATTGCAACGCGCCGATCAGGTATTCCACCCCGACCCGCCGGTTGGCCTCACCGGTTACCAGCAATACGTGGTCGATCCCCATTTCCTTCAGCGCTTGGTACTCCATGGCCATCTCGGATTCGGTAAGAATTTTTCGGGGTATGCGATTCAGAGCGCTGAAGCCGCAATAGGTGCAAACGTTGCTGCACACGTTGGAGAGATAGAGGGGGGCATAGAGTTGCTGGATGCGTCCGAACCGCTCCACCGTCATGCGATGGCTCCGCTGCGCCATTTGTTCAAGACGGGACGCGGCGGCCGGGGATATCAGGGCCTTGAAATCCTCCGGATCCANNGATACTTGCGGAGACCTTATCCCAGTCGAATCGGCTGAACGGTTCCAGAAAACTCACGTCAATTCTCCCTCAAAAATGCGGTTAACGGGGAGGATGCTACAGCCTCCCGCGATTGGATTCCCCGGCCCGCTTCATAGGCCAGGCGCCCGGCCTCCACGGCCAATCTGAAGGCCTCCCCCATGGCAACCGGGTCTGCCGCCGTGGCAATGGCGGTATTGACTAGAACCGCATCGGCGCCCATCTCCAGCGCTTCGGCCGCGTGGGAGGGAACGCCCAATCCGGCGTCTACGACCACGGGCACATTACTCTGTTCCATAATGATTTCGAGGAACCGTTTCGCCTCCAGTCCCTGGTTGCTGCCTATGGGAGCCCCCAGGGGCATGACGGCGGCTGCTCCCGCCTCTTCCAACTGTTTGCATACGACGGGATCGGCGTGGATGTAGGGCAATACCACAAACCCGCGTTTCACCAACTCCTCGGTCGCTTTCAACGTTTCCATGGGATCCGGCATCAGATACTTGGGGTCGGGATGGATTTCCAATTTCAACCAGTGCGTTTCCAGGGCTTCCCGGGCCAACTCGGCGGCAAATATCGCCTCCTTGGCGTCCCGCACTCCCGAAGTGTTGGGCAGGATGTCATACCGGTCCCGATCTATGAAATCCATGATCGGATCTTCACTTCCATCGAAGGTAACACGGCGCATGGCCATGGTCACCAACTGCGTGCCGCTCGCGGCCAGACTCTCCGACATTTTGGCGCCCGATGCATACTTGCCGGTTCCCAAAAACAGGCGCGAGGCAAAGGTCCGGTTGGCCAGGGTCAGGGGTTCTGTCTTCATGATTCTGAAATAGGGCTGCGGGAGGTCGGTCCACTCGATTCTACCGGCCAAGCATTCAAGTAGGCTTTCAGGTTGGCGGCGAGAATGTGGCCGTTCACCAGACCCGAGGAAACCGCAACCCCGTCAGCGCCGAGATCGGCGATGCCCGGCAGGTCGGCGGGCGTCACGCCGCCAATGACGACCTTGGGGAGATCGTAGAGGAAATGTAATATCTCTTCCAGTTTCGGCCTCTCCAGGACGGGAGCCAGGTTTTCCTTCGTTTTTGTCTGCCGGAAGGGCCCCACTCCGACGTAGTCCAGCGAGCGGCTGGCCAAGGCGTCCCGCGCATCTGCCAGCGAATTTACCGTGCCGCCTATGACCATTTCCGGTCCGGCCATGGAACGCGCTTCAGCCCAGGGAATATCGGTTTTGCCCAGGTGCACTCCCCCGGCTCCCGTTTCGAGGGCGACTTGGAATTGATCGTTGATGATCAACAATACATCGTGATCCCGGCAAACGGGCAATATTTTGCGGGCGGTCCTTTCCACCAGATGCGGGGCCGCAATTTTCATCCGCAACTGAATCCACTTGGCCCCGGCTTCACAGAGCTGCGTAACCTGCTCCGCATGGGATAGTTCAATGCCATCCGTGGTAATGCACTGCAAAAAAAACGGATTCATGGCAGAACGGGCAGGCTGATCGCTTCTTTTGCTTCCCTGAACATCCGGATGGGATGATGGGACGACCATATGGCGCCCAGAAGGGCAACCCCATCGAATCCCATCAGGGCACAGTCGGGGATGTTGCCCGGTTCAACCCCGCCCAACGCGTATACCTTGGCAGGAGACAAATCCTTGCACCGGCGAATGGCGGCCTCCAGCTCCGTTCGCTCCCACCGCGGCCCGTAATTTGCCTTGGTAATGGACCGGTAGACCGGGCTCAAAAAAACGTAGTCCCAGGAGGTGAGATCCCCATCGAGATCATCCAGCCGGTGGATGGACCGGCTCAGGGTGGTGGGAAAAGGAACGCTTGCGCGCAACGGCGGGATCGATTTCAGTTGCTCCTCCCGGTCTATGCAATGCCACCCTCCCAGATGGTATTTTTCAACCGCTCCATGGCATTGATGCACGACCACCTTCGTCCGCCAGTCCGGGGAAATATTTTCCAGATACGCTTCGAAATCGGCATCCCTCCAGCCCGGTTTGCGCAGGTGAAACCGCCGCAATCCGGCGGCAAACAACCGGTTTACCCATTGGCGCTCGCCCGGATACGCATTCTCAGGTGATAGGACGATAATATCCAACTCACTACCCTCCCTGGGTCGCTTCAATCACCATTACTCCGTCCCCGTCGGCCAGTTGGCATTCACGCCAGATGCGCCGCGGGACCACCTCCTGATTGACCGCTACCGCCACCCCATTCCTGTTTGCGAGTTTGAGATGGTCCAGCAACTCGAAAAGGGAAACCGGCTCAAGCAATGTCGTAACCTTATCGTTAACCGTAATCGTCATGACTCGTCAGGTTTTACTCAGGTAGACCTCCCCGCCGCGATTCATGAATTCCTCGGACTTTTCCTTCATTCCGGCTTCCAAGGCCTCCATTTCCGTCATCCCCTTCCCCGCGGCATAGCGGCGGATGTCCTCCGTAATCTTCATGGAACAGAAATTGGGCCCGCACATGGAACAGAAATGGGCCGTCTTGGCTCCCTCCTGCGGCAGGGTTTCATCGTGGAAGGACCGGGCTTTCTCGGGATCGAGAGAGAGGTTGAACTGGTCTTCCCAACGAAACTCGAACCGCGCTTTGGACAAGGCGTTGTCACGATACTGAGCGGCGGGATGGCCCTTGGCCAAGTCGGCCGCGTGGGCTGCAATCTTATAGGTAATGACCCCTTCGCGCACGTCGTCCTTGTTGGGAAGGCCCAAATGCTCCTTCGGGGTCACGTAGCACAACATGGCGGTGCCGTACCAACCGATCATGGCCGCGCCGATGCCGCTGGTGATATGGTCGTAACCGGGCGCTACGTCCGTGGTTAGAGGCCCCAGGGTATAAAAGGGCGCCTCGTCGCACCACTCCAGTTGCTTGGCCATATTTTCCTGGATCATGTGCATGGGCACGTGGCCAGGGCCTTCGTTCATGACCTGAACTCCAAATTCCCAGGCCCGCCTCGTCAGCTCACCCTGAGTTCTCAATTCGGCGAATTGGGCCTCGTCATTTGCATCCGCGATGGAACCGGGTCGCAAACCATCCCCGATGGAACCCAATGGGTGTAAAGGAAATTTTCCCGGTGATGGGCCAGGCACCACTTGGCCATGATGGACCCTCCGCGGCTCACGATGCCGGTCATGCGATGGGCCGTGAGCGGGATGTAGGGTAAGAGCACCCCGGCGTGGATGGTAAAATAATCCACTCCTTGTTCCGCTTGCTCGATAAGGGTGTCGGCAAAAACTTCCCAGGTCAGATCTTCCGCCTTGCCGTTGACCTTTTCCAGGGCCTGGTAAATGGGAACCGTTCCCACCGGCACGGGGCAATTGCGCAATATCCACTCGCGGGTCTGGTGGATGTTTTTTCCGGTGGAGAGATCCATCAGGGTATCCCCACCCCATTTAACGGACCAGCGCATTTTTTCCACCTCCTCGTCTATGGAGGAAGCCACGGCGGAGTTTCCGATGTTGGTGTTGATTTTGACCAGAAAGTTGCGCCCGATGATCATGGGCTCCAGCTCGGGGTGATTTATATTTGCCGGTATGATGGCCCGGCCGCGCGCCACTTCCTCCCGCACGAATTCGGGGGTAATTTCCTTTGGAAGGGATGCGCCCCAAGACTGTCCGGGATGTTGGATATTGAGACTGTTGGGTTGGGCCGAGGCCGACATCTCCAGATCCTCCCGGTGGGCCTGAAGCTTCATGTTCTCCCGGACCGCAATAAACTCCATTTCGGGGGTAATTTCCCCCCGCCGGGCATAGTGAAGCTGGGTAACGCCGTGACCGGGTTTGGCCCGGTAGACCGTTCTGGGCCTGTTCTCAAATTCGATGAAGCGACGGGTTCCCTTTCTGCGCGAGGCCGCCTCTCTGTGCTTGCTGGACAGGTAGCCATCGTCTTCCGGCCGGGGATCCCGGCCCGGATAGGCCTCCACATCGTCGCGTTCGAGAATCCACCCCTCCCGCAAATGGGGCAGGCCCCGGGTGCAGTCCCCATGGAATTGGGGGTCCCCCCACGCCCCGGAGGTGTCGTAAACCCGAACGGGGTCATTGCTTTGCAACGTCCCATCGGGCAGCCGCGTAGGCTGCAAAGTAATCTCACGCATGGGCACCTGCACGTCCGGGCGGGAGCCCTGCAGGTAAATTCTTCGGGAATTGGGAAATAAGGAATGGTTGGGGTAAACCTCCTGGGCGCTCTTTTTTGACATTCGAATAAGGGTAGTGACGCCCTCAAAACCTCCCTCGGGCCTTCCGTTTACGGAGCCACTCATGCTGCAAGGAATTTCCTACGGCGGTGTTAAACGCGTCAGGTTCGAAGGATTTTCGGACGGAACGTGCCCGATTCTCAGCTTCTCGCCGGAAGCTCTCCCACATGCTATTTGCTCAAAACTTGTCCTAAACCCAGGGCAGCGCAATCAAAAACAAATTTGATTTCCGTCGTAAC
>JAABVD010000117.1:0-3034 GCA_014529615.1 Opitutia bacterium | reverse complement strand
CCCATTTGAGATAAAAACGAATCATGCCGCAAAAAATGACCTTTTTCCTGCGATTTCTTGCTCCGCTGGCCCTATTGACCCTTTCGGCCAATGGGCTCCCCGGCGCCAATCGAATCCTCATCAAGGCCGTCGCCTCCGAGGAGTTTACCAAGGCTCGGGTCCTGGATGAAAACAAGAAGATTCAAACCTACCAATTTATTCTGGGCCGTTATTTCCCTGGAAACGTCAAGGATCCGAGCATGGAAAAAATCACTTTGGACGACATCGTGGAAAACCTGGCTGTGCACATGCAGAAACAGAACTTCTACCCGCACCGCGATCCCAAAGAGGGAGATTTGCTCATCGTCATCCATTACGGGGCAACGGATTACGATCCCTCCTTTGAAGAGATGTTTGCAATCGATTCCCTGGAGGATCTGGGTTACACGGAGGAGATCGCCAGCGCAGGGAACGGAGGGACTGCCCTTGATTTTTCAACCATCGATGCCATCAACAATTTCAGCTTCAACCTCAATTCAGCCGATGCCATGGCCGCCGGGAACGAGCGATCCGCCTTTTTCAAGGCACAGTTGCTCGGCATGGAAGAAGCCTTCAGCAACCGGACTGCTCCCCAGGATGCCTACGATTTGCAATACATGCTCAACGAAGAACGCTATTTTATCATCCTGATGGCTTACGATTATCCGCTCTTCAAAGAGGGCGAACTCAAGTTACACTGGTCCACCCGCTACAGCATCAGGACGATCGGCCAATCTTTTGAACAGGCCATTCAGGACATGAACTTCGTGGCGGCAGATTTCTTTGGGAAAAGCCTCCAGGGCATCAACAGTAAGCGCGTGACCGACAGGTCCCGCGTGGATATCGGAGAGATCGAAGTTCTGGGCAGAGAGACCGATGAAGAGGAAACGCCCAAGGGCGCGGGGGGAAGGGAGTGATGGAGAGGTGGAGTGAGGGAGACATGGAGACATGGAATGATGGAATGGTGGATTGATGGAATGATGGAATGATGGAGGGAGGGGGAGGACTCTCGCAAAGCGTCGTTTCATTAAAATCCGTGTTTATCCGTGAAATCCGTGGTTTCTCTTCTCCTTCTCTGTGGCCTCTGTGGCCTCTGTGGCCTCTGTGGCCTCTGTGGTTAATCTTCCCCTCTCCGAATCTCAGCATCTCTATTCAATTCCATCACTCCATCACTCCATCACTCCATTATTCCTTTTCCCCTCTCCCCCCATTCCTAATTGGCGCGCCCCAGCGCGCTTCCCCACTTGGCCCAGCGGTCCCGCTCGTGCCTTTTCCGCGTTGGGTCGAGAAAAGTCCCGGGCCGTTCCGGCTGGTGGGCGGCCTCGGCATAGGTTTTCATTTGGGCCAGCACCTCCGGACGGGTTGCGGCCAATGAGGTGGATTCCTCGATATCGGCAGCTAATTCATACAGTTCCCAGGCTTTGTCCTCTCCCGGTTGGACAGCCTTCCAATCCCCAAAACGCACCGCCCTGTGTCCTCGGTATTCCCAATAGAACATTTCCTGACTCTGTTTACGGTCCGATTCCCCGAGGAGTTCGGGCAGTATGGAACTGCCATCCGTATCGGCCGGGATACCCGCTCCGATGAGTTCGGCCAAGGTGGCCAGAATATCCACCTGGGAAAAGACAAAATCACTCACTTGGCCGGCCTTTATCTTGCCGGGCCAACGAACCAGAAAGGGGATTTTGAGACCCCCTTCGTAGAGAAATCGCTTGCCCCCGCGAAAGGCCACCCCGGTATGCGGGTTTACATTGGGCCCAAAAAATCCGCGCGGATTTTCCGGGCTTTTAAAACGGTCTTCCCCTCCATTGTCCCCGGTAAAGAAGACAATGGTATTGTCCTCAAGACCGAGTTCCCCGAGCAGGGCCAGAATGGTCCCCACGTCGTTATCCAACATCGTCACCATGGCCGCGTAATTTTTTATGTCCTGGTCGATGGCCGGATCTTGCACCCAGCTCTCGCCCCGGTAACGCAGCCAGGCGGGATCGTCAGCCGGAATATCGAACATCCCGTGGGGCGGAGTGATGGGAAAGTAGGCAAAGAACGGGCCATCCCTGTTTTCGCGGATAAACGTCAACCCCGCCTCCATGATGTGGTAATGGGAGTAGGAGCGCCCACTCCGGCCGCCGGTGTTTCCTTGCAGAGGCACCTCCTCGCTATTGCGAATGATGTAGGGGGGATAAAAACTGTGGGCGTGGACCTGGTCGTAGTATCCGACAAAGACATCGAAACCGTGTTTCTCCGGAACCCCGGTGGAATCTCTACCCCCGGCTCCCCATTTCCCGAATCCCCCCGTGGCATAACCCAGATCCTGCAAGAGGGAGGCAACCGTTGTCTCATCAGCCCTCAGGGGAGTGCCGCCATCATTTTTTCGGACCGAGGCATGGCCGGCGTGTTTGCCGGTCATCAGGCAGCAGCGTAAAGGAGCGCAAACGGGCGAAGCGGCCAATGCGTTGGTAAAACGCAGCCCTTCACGGGCCATGCGGTCGATATGGGGCGTTTTGATGTAGGGATTTCCCATGTGACCCAACTCGAAATAGGCCAGTTCATCGGCCATGATGTACACGATATTGGGAGGGGAGGCCCCCACGTAGCCAAAGGTAATCAAGAGGCAAAGCGAAAGGGTGATGCGGAGGGCCATGACATGGGAATTGTCCACTCCTCCAGGACCGGGAAGCAACGCAAATTTCCAGCCAACCCGTTCTGAAAGCTTTATCCCGCATTTCTCACAAAATTCGTCGCGAGCGGATTATTTATTGTCTAACCAGCCCGCATAGCGTTCATTTAACACCCGCCTTATGAAACACCTCTTCTCCATTCTGTGGCTTCCCCTTGCCTTGACCGCCGGGTTTGTGGTGTGCGCAAAAAACGATACCATAACCCTTCGCGGCGCATCGCAATTTGATGAAAATCACGCCTTCACCCGCACCCTGAGGAAATTCGAGGAGCTTGTAAAAACCCATTACGGCAAACACGTCGAATTCGAGATCTACCTCAAGAGTGAACTGGGCCTGGA
>JAABVD010000116.1 GCA_014529615.1 Opitutia bacterium | reverse complement strand
TCCCTGGAAACCACCCCTTCCTTTTACCTGGTGGCGGGTCCGGTTGTTTTTGCCATTCTTCACACCCCATTCGGTTTGGGTGGAGAGCCGTTCCTGGTCAATCCAAGCGGGGATGAAGAAACCGATACCTATTTACAAAAAATTCTTCTTGAACAGGTGCGCCCCCTTCTTCAGGGATTGACGGGTTATTTCCATGTGAAAATTGGGCCTTGATTCCCCTCTGAAAAAAGGAAAAATAAAGGTTGACGACCCTTTTTGCTTTTTGCCATTTTCTCGCCTTTATTTTCTCCACACCATTCTCTCGTAGATTGTGTGCCCTTGTAGCTCAGTCGGTAGAGCGCGTCCTTGGTAAGGACGAGGTCGGCGGTTCAAGTCCGCTCGAGGGCTCCATTCATAGTGAGAATTTGATTCAGACCCCATTCACTACCAACCTTTTATCTATTACAATTAATTTAATTACCTATGGCTAAGGAAACCTTCCAAAGAACCAAACCACACGGCAATGTCGGGACCATCGGTCACGTCGACCACGGCAAGACTACATTGACCACGGCTATACTGAAAGTTCAGTCCGAGAAAGGGCTGGCGGAATTCAAATCCTACGCGGAAATCGCCAAGGGGGGAACCGTGCGGGACGATTCAAAAATCGTTACCATTGCCGTGGCGCACGTGGAATACGAATCGGAGAACCGGCATTACGCCCATGTCGATTGTCCCGGCCACGCCGATTTCATCAAAAATATGATCACCGGCGCTGCTCAAATGGACGGGGCAATTCTGGTGGTGAGCGCGGCCGATGGCCCCATGCCCCAAACCCGCGAGCACATTTTGCTGGCCCGTCAGGTGGGGGTGCCGAACATTGTGGTTTTTTTAAATAAGACCGATCTCATCGATGACGAGGAACTGGTTGAACTGGTGGACATGGAGGTGCGCGAGTTGTTATCCAAGTACGAGTTCGATGGGGACAACATTTCCATTATCAAGGGCTCGGCCACACAGGCCATGGAGGGCTCTCCGGAAGGTCTCGAGGCCATCGCCCAGTTATTGGAAGCCATCGACAACGATATTCCGGAACCGGTTCGCGAGATAGATCAGCCCTTTTTGATGTCGATCGAGGACGTGTTTTCCATCACCGGTCGCGGAACCGTGGTAACGGGAAGGATCGAACGTGGTGTGGTCAAAGTGGGCGATACGGTCGAGATTGTGGGCATAAGAGACACGCAATCCACGGTGGTCACCGGCGTGGAAATGTTCCGCAAGCTGCTCGACCGGGGGCAAGCCGGCGACAATGTGGGGGTGCTTCTTCGTGGTATTGGAAAGACCGCCGTGCAGCGCGGACAGGTTTTGGCCGCCCCCAAGACCATCAATCCGCACAAGAAGGGCAGGGCGGAGATTTACGTCCTGAGCAAGGATGAGGGTGGGCGCCACACTCCCTTTTTCGATGGTTATCGTCCCCAGTTCTATTTCCGGACCACCGATGTGACGGGGAATGTGAAGCTTCCGGATGGCGTAGAAATGGTCATGCCCGGGGACAACCTGGGCTTAGGCATCCGATTGATCACTCCGATTGCCATGGAGAGAGGTCAACGATTCGCCATTCGTGAGGGTGGCCGCACCATTGGTGCAGGTCGAATAACCGAAATTGTGGAGTAATTTTTGAAACCTTTCAACCGGGCCGGGAGTTTGCCCAAGTGTACCCCGGCTTACCTGTCTAGATTTTTGCCATAGGACAGTAGCTCAATAGGTAGAGTAGCGGTCTCCAAAACCGTCGGTTGGGGGTTCGAGTCCCTCCTGTCCTGCCAATATTAAATGAAAAATCCCTTTCGCAGCATCCGAATCTTCTGGAAGGAAACGGTGAATGAGCTGAAAAAAGCTTCTTGGCCGACCCTCAAGGAGTTGCGCGATTCAACCGTAGTGGTGTTGATCGCCGTATTGCTGTTGGGGGCCTTTATTGGAATTGCGGACTTTTCCCTCTTCCAGGTGGTCAACCTCTTTACCGATTGGGTGCGCGGTTAGTTTGATTAAATGATGGCAGGAACTTCCCAGTCCAATTCCCAATGGTTTGTGCTCCAGACGCTTTCCAATAAGGAAAACCAGGCCAAGACTTACCTTGACCGGTATAAGAAGCAGGAGGAAATGGAGAACATTCTCTTCGATGTCCTGTTGCCCACGGAGACGGTTTCCGAGGTGAAGCAAGGCCGGAAATCTACCAAATCCCGCAAACTGTATCCCGGTTATGTCTTCGTTCACATGAAATTGTACGACGAGGAGGGCCAGCTATTGAATAAGCCATATTACTTTATCAAAGGGGCAACCGGGGTGATAGGTTTTGTGGGGGGGGCAAATCCCACTCCGTTGAAGGAGGAGGAAATAGAACGCATAATTTCCCAGGTCAAGGAAGCGGAAGGCAAGGAAGTCCCCAAGGTGAGCTATGAATTGGGAGAGGAAGTCAAGATCACGGACGGACCCTTTCTAAATCTCAACGGAAGGATCGAGGAGATCGATCCCGAAAAAGGAACTCTCAAAGTTTCGGTATCTATTTTTGGACGCTTCACCCCGGTCGAACTGGAATACTGGCAGGTGGAGAGAAATACGGAATAAACTGCTATGGCCAAGAAAATTACAGGAACAATTCGTCTGCAATTGCCGGCTGGAGCGGCTAACCCCGCACCGCCGGTCGGACCGGCTCTGGGCGCGGCCGGGGTTAATATCGTGGCTTTTTGCAAGGAGTTCAACGCCAAGACCAAAGATCAGGCCGGAATGATTCTCCCGGTAGTCATCTCGGTCTACGCCGATCGTTCCTTCAGCTTCATTCTGAAATCGCCTCCGGCTGCCGTTTTGCTGAAAAAAGCGGCCGGTCTGGCCAAGGGATCGGGTGAGCCGAACCGGGAGAAGGTGGGCCGGGTTTCCCGGGCCCAATTGGCCGATATCGTCAAGATAAAGCAAAAGGACCTCAATTCCTCGGATGAGGATCAAGCGGTAAAAATCATTGCCGGCACGGCGCGGAGCATGGGCATCGAGGTAGACTGGTAAAATTTCAAGGGCATACCGACATGATTAAGCACAGCAGACGTTACACCCATTCTTTCGGGCAGGTCGACAGGTTGAAGACCTACGACCTGGATGAAGCCATTAAAATCCTGCAAGGCTTTCCCCCGGCCAGTTTCGACGAAACGGTGGAACTCTCTTTTCGACTGGGGGTCGATCCCCGCCAAAGCGACCAAATGGTCCGCGGGACGGTCTCCCTGCCCCATGGGAGCGGGAAGAAGGTGACCGTGGTCGTGTTCACCAATGATGAGGAGGAGGCCAGGGAAGCCGGGGCCGACTACGCCGGATTGAAAGACTTGGTGGAAAAGGTTCAGGGAGGCTGGCTGGAGTTCGACGTAGCCGTCGCCACCCCCGCCGCCATGAAGGAGGTGCGTTCCTTGGGCCGCATCCTCGGTCCGCGGGGGCTCATGCCCAATCCCAAGGCCGGTACCGTGACCGACGACGTCGCCAAAGCGATTCGGGAAGTTAAAGCCGGTCGCATCGAATACAAGATGGATAAGACGGCTAATATCGGCGTTCCCGTGGGCAAGCGGTCTTTTGCGGCGGACCAGATCAGGGAAAATATTGAGACGGTCATGGCCGAGTTGAAAAAAGCCAGACCTCCCGCATTAAAGGGAAGGTATATTTTAAACGTGTCGGTATCCTCCACCATGAGCCCCGGTGTGAGGTTGGATACTTCGGGCTATATCGACTAACGGGAGAAGGGACCATGAGAGCGGAGAAACAGTACCTGGTAAATGAGGTCAGCACCCATCTAGGGAAGTCCGACTTTGTTTTTCTGACCAATTTTGAACGGATAACGGTGGCGGAATCCCGTGAACTGAGGAGCAGACTTTCCGAAAGGGGAGCTGAATTTCACGTGGTAAAAAACAGCGTGCTCAACGTGGCCGCCAGGGACCGTAACCTGCCCGGGTTGGACACTTGGCTGGCTGGCCCGACCGCGATCGTGGTCGGGGGCCAGGACCCCTCCGGAGTGGCCCAAACCTTACGCAAGTTTTTCCGGGAGAAGAAAAAAAACGAAGTCAAAGTCGGTCTACTGGGTGAAAAAACCCTGACCCGGAATGACGTAAATGCGTTGGCCGACCTGCCTTCCCTTGAGGTCCTGAAGGGGCAACTGCTCAACTTGTTCACCCTCCCGGCTACGCGGATGGCCAGCCTGCTCAATGCGGTTCCGACCAGTGTGGTCACCTTATTGACAGCCCGGGCCGACAAGGAAAAGGGGGAAAACTGAATTAACCCATGGCCGACGCAAAACGGAAGACCATGAATAGGAACACTTTACCCAAATGGTTGGTCAGGAACATTTCCCTGGAAACGTTTCTGACCACAATACTAATCCGTCAAAGGAGAAAATCATGCCTGACATAACCAAAGATCAAGTTATCGATTGGCTTTCCAGCCAGTCAGTCCTGGATATCGCCGCATTGGTGAAGGAACTCGAAGACAAATGGGGTGTAAGCGCGGCCGCGCCGGTTGCATTTGCCGCCGCCCCCGCAGCCGGTGATGCCGATGAAGCAGAAGCGGCCGAAGAACAAACGGAATTCGACGTCATCTTTGCAGGTCCGGGCGAGAACAAGATCGCATCCATCAAGGAAGTTCGCGCCGTTACCCAACTCGGTCTGAGAGAAGCCAAAGATCTCGTGGAGAGCGCCCCCAAGGCCGTCAAGGAGGGGGTTACCAAAGAAGAGGCTGAAGAGGTTCGCAAGAAACTCGAAGCCGTCGGCGCTAAAGTCGAAATCAAATAATTGGCTTATTCTCAGTTTCCGCTATTTCCGAAACGGTTCGAACTTGGCCATCCCGCCATGTTCACGGCCTCGTTTGGCTGAACCGCATTTCCACCTTGCCGCACCGGCACCCACTCAACCCATACCCATGCTAAAGCCCTATGTCTGACCGTATCAACTTCGGAAAACTCAAGCAGGTCATCAAGTCTCCCAACCTTATTCAAAATCAAATCGACTCTTTCAAGGGCTTTATTCAGCAGGCTGTAGCTCCATCGAAACGAAAGAGGGCCGGTCTGGAAGCGGTCTTTCAGGAAGTGTTTCCCATCGAAAGTTACGACGGTAAGATGGTGCTGGAGTATGTCTCCTACAACATTACCGGGCCCAAAATGACGGAAATGGACTGTATCCGGGAAGGGGTTACCTTCTCCATCTCCCTGCAGGTAAAACTCCGTCTTCGCGACGAGGATGACATTAAGGATGAAGAAATCTACATGGGGGAGATCCCCCACATTACGGAGAGGGGATCCTTTATCATCAATGGAGCCGAACGGGTAGTGGTCAGTCAACTCCATCGCTCCCCCGGGATTGCTTTCGAGTCCTCTACCCATACCAGCGGGAAACAGTTGAATTCTTTCCGTATTATTCCGGACCGTGGAACCTGGTTGGAAGTGCAGTTCGACATCAACGACCTGCTCTACGTTTTCCTCGATCGCCGTCGCCGTCGCCGCAAGTTTCTCATTACCACTTTGCTCAGGGCGATGGGTTACGGTTCCGATGTCGAAATACTCAGTCTGTTCTACGACATCCGGGAACTCCATTTGTCCAAGGCAATGGATATGGAAATTGTGAGCCATTACGCCCTGGTAGAAGATATTATAGACGCCAACCAGGGCATTGTTCTGGCCCGGGCTTTCGAGCCCCTGACCAAGAGTGTTCTGCGGCAATTCGGGCAAGCGGAGGTTTCCTCCATCCGGGTCATCAACACCTCCTTCGACGAAGGGATCCTCGTGCGCGCCTTGAAAAAGGATCCAACCCGCAATGAAGAGGAAGCTCTCAAGGAGATTTACAAACGGTTGCGTCCGGGAGAGCCTCCCACCACCGCCAATGCCAGAGCTTTATTGAGACGCCTCTTTCAGGATCCCAAGCGCTACGACCTTGGCCGGGTCGGACGTTACAAAATCAACCAGAAGCTTTCCCTGAATACGGAACTCGAGGTTCGCACCATCACGGTGGAGGACATCGTTGAAGCCACCCGATACGTGATCAAACTGAAGAGGGGAGAAGGATCAGTTGACGATATCGATCACCTGGGCAGTCGCCGAGTCCGCACGGTAGGAGAGCTCCTTTCCAACCAATGCCGCATTGGTTTGGCCAGGACGGAAAGGCTCGTGCGCGAGCGAATGACCCTCTACGACCAGAGCGTGGATTCCATAACACCGCAAAAATTGATCAATCCCAAAGCGTTGAGCACCGTCATCCGCGACTTTTTTGCCCGGAGCCAGCTCTCTCAATTCATGGACCAGATCAATCCCCTGGCGGAGATCACGCACAAGCGACGCCTGAGCGCCTTGGGTCCGGGAGGATTAAACCGGGAGCGGGCCGGGTTCGAAGTGCGCGATGTTCACCCATCCCATTACGGCCGTATTTGCCCCATCGAAACTCCTGAAGGGCCCAATATCGGATTGATCAACTCATTGAGTATTTTCTCCCGCATCAACGAGTTTGGTTTCATTGAAACTCCCTACCGCGTGGTGACGGACGGCCGGGTAACGGATGAGGTTCGTTACGTGACAGCGGACGCGGAAGAGGGATTGGTTATCGCCCAGGCCAATTCGGAGCTGGATGCGGAGGGCAACTTTATAGGCGCGGTTACGGCTCGGCAGGGAGACAACTTTTTCGAGGCCGACCCCCGGGATATCGACTACATGGACGTTTCTCCCAAGCAACTGGTATCAGTGGCGGCGGGATTGATTCCGTTTCTCGAACACGATGACGCCAACCGGGCCCTGATGGGGTCGAACATGCAGCGTCAAGGTGTGCCCCTTCTGCGCACCCAGGCGCCATACGTGGGGACCGGGATCGAAGCAAAAGTGGCCCAGGATTCCAAGACCGTCGCATTGGCCCAAAGCGATGGCATCGTGGCCTCGGTGGATTCCTCAAGGGTGGTGATTTCCCAGGATGGGACCCTTCCTGTCAAATTATCCCGCAAACCGAAGAGCATTTCGAAACAGGGAATCCACGTGTACCAACTCCGCAAATTCATGCGCTCCAATGCCGGAACGTGTTTCAATCAAAAACCACTGGTGGTCAAGGGGCAGAAAGTAAAAGCCGGTCAGGTAATTGCGGATGGGG
>JAABVD010000115.1:10877-11313 GCA_014529615.1 Opitutia bacterium | reverse complement strand
CGGCACACCCGCTCTTACGGTAGTCCTCGCATGTGCGTCGAGTTGAACGTGAGAGGGGTTCAGTGCTCGGTTAACCGAGTGGCCCGACTGATGAAACAAAACGCTCTAAAGGCCTGTAGGAGAAGCTCATACCGGCCAAAGACAACCCAACAGGACCCTCGCAGCCTTCCTGCGCCCAACCACTTGGCCAAGGCTCCGGAGCCGACCGGGCCCGGCCAAATCATGGTCAGCGACATCACTTACATCCCCACTCGGCAAGGCTGGTTGTATCTGGCAGTCGTAATGGACCTTTTTGGTCGCGTAATACAAGGCTATGACATGGCCGAGAGCCTGGCCTCCAGTCTCGTCGTTTCAGCCCTGCAAAAGAGCAGGAATCGAGTGGGAGGTTTTCAAAAAGCTCTCTTTCATTCAGATCGCGGCAGCCAGTATACCAGCC
>JAABVD010000115.1:7187-10680 GCA_014529615.1 Opitutia bacterium | reverse complement strand
AGAACTTCCAAAACCAGAACCAAAACCTAACATGAATTACGCTGCGCTGTTCGTGTCCGCAAAATCGGGGGAAGACCACCTTCCTCTACAACCTTGACTTCCTCTACAACCTTAACCGCATAATAATAACCTCCAGACTAACAAATCACATGGCCCAGTTTGGGTAACTCGATCAGAAACCTAAAAACGAACTGCGTTTTTTTAACACACTAATCAAGACTATGAAAACTAAATATACAAAAAACTCCCAGCATTGGAACTGGATCCGATGGATTTCTCCAATGTTCATCTCTCTATTCTCATTGTCATCCATTTACGCTCAAAACGAAGACGATGATGATATTTATGAACTGTCACCCTTTCAGATAAGTCAGGATTCCGATCAAGGCTATATGGCTACGGAAACGCTAGCAGGCACGCGTCTAAGAACCAGTGTCCGCGATGTGGGAGCGGCCATTACGATCATGACCGCGGAATTCATGGAGGACGTCGGGGTGACCAGCCTTGAAGAGGCCCTGGAATTCGCTCCCAATACCGACACCTTTGAAACGGGTATCATTAATCTCCCCAATGGTGCATCGACGCGAAATCAGAATACCTATTCCGTTCGTGGATTGACCAATACGTCCTTGAGTCGCGACTTCTTTCCGACGATTTATCGAGCGGATGTCTACAATACCGAGCGCCTGACATTTTCGCGCGGTCCGAATTCGATTCTCTTCGGCATCGCTCAGCCGGGTGGGGTTATAAACGCCATGTCCAAGCGGGCTCGATTTTCTGAAATTCGGGAACTTTCTTTCCGCTTTGATGATAATGGCAGTAGCCGGACGACCTTTGATGTTAACCATGTTTTGGTGGATGATATTCTAGCTGTCCGGGTAGCAGGGCTCAATTACGACACTCGCTTTTGGCGCGAACCTGAACACGAAAGAGGAACCCGCCTCCACTGGGCAGCCAAACTCAAGCCCTTCGGCAAAAGTGACGGTGAATGGAGCGACTTAGAGATCAACGTGACCTATGAGGATGGGGATACCGATTCCCAACGGTCGAGCTTGAATGAGCCGATTTTTGATGGCTACACTCCTTGGGTGAATGCGGGAAAACCGATTGTAGAAACGATTGGTCAAACGACTTCCGGCAACAATCCCGCTGGAGGAATCGAGTCGGTTATCAATCGTCGCCAATTATACGATGTTTCGCAAACCCTCGGCGGCACGCCCGTGCCTACTATGAGCTGGCGTCGCATGGCCAGAGGTGCTCGCCCCGGGACGGATCTAGGACGTTCAGCATCGCTGTTTGATGAGAGCCTCATGCCTTTTGACGTGAATTGGCTGGGCGGGTCGCGTCGTTACACCGACGAGTTTGAAACCTTCCAGGTATTCTTGAACAAGTCGTTTTTCAAGGACTTGCACATTGAGGTGGCCTACAATTTCCAAGATTACGATCGTGTATCCATCGAGGAAATACGAGGGCGAAATCTCTACGTCGACATTAATCGATTTCTCCCCAACGGTGATCCCAATCCGAATGTGGGGCTGCCTTATATCGATACCCCCATAGTCCGTAACCAGCCCTTTGGGCAAACACGTTCAACCAATCTGCGCTATTCTGCCTCCTATGATATTCGATTCGAAGATGCGGATAACTTTATCAAGCATCTCGGTCGCCTGCGTCTGGCCGGTTCAATCGAAGAGCAAACCGACTTGCTTGATCGGCAGTGGATTCAGTTGTCGAACGTGACTCCGTTACTCACCAATGCGGCTCAGGGGTTGACGGGTCCCAACGCGTTCCCGGGGGCGATCCGCAATCCTCAGAATCGAGTTAATTTTCGCCACTACGTCGATCCGGCGAACGGGATATTCACCATCCCCAGAGCATCCGAAAAGTTTGGGGAAGCGCTCTATGCCGGTGACCCCATTCCCACGAATGAAGCGGATGCGGGTGGCGTCACCCCGAAATTCATCGCCGATTTCCCGGGTTTTAACAATCGAACGGAAAATAATTCGGAGCTGATTGCTGCCCAATGGTTCTTCCTGGATGATCGAGTAATCGCCACCTATGGCAAGCGCTGGGATACGCAGGATTCTTGGAACTCGAATGGATTGATCGGCGCGGCTACTGATCCGGTGACCGGTCTGAGGCCCTTTCCGCGCCCCTTTGAACCGCGTGACGATCCCAGCAGTCTCATCAGCCGTTCCGGCAATCCGGAGACCAGGGGTATTGTAGCCTATCCGCATAAGTCGTTAGGCTTGTTCTACAACGAGTCGGATAACTTCGTGCCCGTGGGTCAGCAGTTCGATATTTATGGAGAGCCCTTTCCGAACCAGACCGGTGAAGGCAAGGACTACGGAATCAAGTTCTTCCTCATGGACAACACACTGGTTGGCTCCATCACCTGGTTCGAGACTTCGATGGTCAATCAGGCATCGGGACATATTCGTGCAGGAGCCGGTGGCATCGCTACACCGCAGTTTCCCGCTACGACTGGAAGGATCTGGGATACCGTGCATAGCATTACCGGTGACGATAAATACCTATCGACTCCCTATACCTACGACCTTGGGCCCTTCTTCAATGCTTTGCAGGATATAACATCAGAAGGGGTGGAGTTACAGTTGGTGTGGAATCCCACTCCGAATTGGCGGATCATGTTCAACTACAGCGAACAGGAAGGTGTATTTGGCGAAGTGGGTCCCAGGATGTACGAGTACTTTACCGAGTTTGTGCCGAGCGAGATCCAGGCAGATTGGAGAGACACCCCAACGGAATCGGAATGGGTTTACCGTTCAGGTACCGTTACAAATCTGGGAGAGTTGGTTGATGCGGCCATTGCCGATATCGAGCGTGTGAGAACGCTTTCAGGCTCGGCCGACACGAGACAACCTTTGAGTTCGGCCAATTTGGTGACGACCTACAACTTTGATCGGGACAGTGCGTTGAAAGGCTGGTCGATCGGTGGCAACATGCGTTGGCGAGACGATCGCTTCATCGGATTCCCACGCGGCGCCGATGGATTCTCGGTTGATGCATCCAATCCCTACAAGGGCGGCTCGGAAACGATGATAGACGGACTAATCCGCTATCGCACGAAAATCTTCGATAACAAGGTCGACTGGAGTGTTCAGCTCAATATCCGCAACCTGTTGGATAAGGACGATCTGCTTCCTGCTCGGACCGTTCAAAATGGAGACCAGACCATCGCTCGCTGGACGTTTCAAAGACCGCGCACGTTCCTCCTCACCAATACATTTAGGTTCTAACGTCTGTAGTTTGTATAGGTATGGCGGCGCCAGGCTGGTTTGTCCCGGCACCGCCTTGTCCGATAGCGATTTGCCGAGCTCAATGAATGGCTAAGCGAAAATGTCCCAGATAAGTACCTGCCTACTTTGAACCCCGGTTACAATCCGGCCACAGATGGTCGTTCCTATCCCTTTGTCGACTACCGCGCGCTGTTGTTGGGTGACTCTCGCGGCATGGAGGAGCATGGCGCCTA
>JAABVD010000115.1:0-7163 GCA_014529615.1 Opitutia bacterium | reverse complement strand
TATCAATCCATTTCGCGATCTGCGAAACTGCGCCAGGAAGTGGGCCTGCGGATTACCGGTGGGGAAGGGGACAACGACACGCGGTTGTTTGCTCAGTACCTGGCGCACGATGCCTTTGATATTCTTCAACCGGATGTAATATTGGCCGGAGGTATTTTGGTGTGTAAGCAGATTTCTGATATGGTCCGGGCTTTTGACAAACCGGTCCGGATGGTGCCGCATGGAATCCATGGACTCCCTTTGGCCGGTTTCCTCCAAGTAGCGGCCTTCTCACCCACAACCAACTGGCAGGAACTGGTGATGACCTCACCGGGTATGTTGCCCGAGGAGACGCTCGCTCCGGGGAAGCGGCTCTTGAAAAACAAAGACGTATTTCGCATTGAGGATGGGTACATGTCCATTCCGCAGGGAACAGGGCTGGGCCTTGAAATCGATGAATCGGCTCTTGATCACTACCGGGTACGATCAGAGAAAGGGAATTCCAGATGATGACCCATTTATCTGATCGTTGGAAACTCATTTGCTTAACCGTGCTGTGGCCGTTCTGGTCCGCAGCTGGCGAGAAGATGAACGTGGTGTTTATTCTGGCCGATGATTTGGGTTGGAGTGATACCACCCTCTATGGGACTACGAGTTTTTACGAAACGCCCCACATCCAGCGACTGGCCGACCGAGGTATGCTTTTTACCAACGCCTATACGGCGCACCCGCTCTGTTCTCCGACTCGCGCCAGCATCATGACCGGCCTGGAACCGGGACGGATTGGATTTACCTCAGCCGCCGGCCATATGGAGCAGGTTGTTCTCAAAGCCTCCCTACCTCCCCGCGCTCGCTCTGACCGAAAGGCCCTGACTCCGAGGACGATTACCCGCTTGAGCGCCGACTATGTTACCTTGGCAGAGACTTTGCACGAGGCAGGCTACACAACGGGCCATTTCGGCAAATGGCATCTGGGCAGCGAGCCCTATTCACCGCTCGAACAGGGGTTCGATGTGGATGTTCCTCACTGGCCTGGTCCCGGTCCAGCCGGGTCTTATGTGGCCCCCTGGAAGTACCCCGATGAACTGGATTTTGAACCGTCGACTCCCGATGAGCATATTGAAGACCGCATGGCGAAAGAGGCTGTTTCCTTCCTTGAAGAGAACCGGGACCGTCCCTTCTTTTTAAACTATTGGGCCTTTTCGGTGCACACGCCCTTCGACGCGAAACCATCGCTCATTGATAAGTACGCGGCCAAGGCTGACCCGAATAATCCCCAACGAGTGCCCCTCTATGCCGCCATGGTTGAAAGCCTGGATGACGCGGTGGGCGCGTTGCTCGATGCCTTGGACCATCTCGAACTCAGTCAAAACACCATTGTCATTTTCTTCTCCGACAATGGCGGTATCCTGTTCAGTCTCATCGATGGAGTTCCTCCTACCAGCAATGCCCCTCTTCGCGGTGGCAAGGCGACCGTCTACGAAGGCGGCACCCGTGTGCCTTGCGCGGTTGTCTGGCCGGGACAGCTGCAACCCGGCAGCGAAACGGATGCCTTTGTTACCAGCACCGACTGGTATCCCACCATCCTCGAAATGTTGTCTATTCCAAAACCAGTAGAACTCCACTTTGATGGTGTGAGCCAGGTGCCGGCGTTTAAAGGTAGTGGCAATCCCCGTTCCCATTTCACCTGTTTCGTTCCCCACTATTATCCTAAATCGGGCAACGTCCCGTCCACCTACCACCGGGAAGGCGACTGGAAACTCATCCGCTTTCATGCCGATGGTGAAAACGGTGCGGATCGATTCGAATTATACAACCTCAAGGAAGACATCGGGGAGACCAAAGATCTGTCGGCAGCGATGCCGAAGCTGGTAATCCAATTGAATAAACAAATCTCAACCTACCTGAACGAAATAAATGCGGTTGTTCCTCAACCCAATCCCAATTACTCTAAGTAAATGTACCTTAACTGTAGATCCCTGGGAACGCCAAGCACCAGCTTGGCATCCTTTAATATTGAATCGCGGCGTCCGCCTTCGCACGAGGCTACGGCGCGACACGGTAAAGCCGCTCCTACAATTATCTAAAAACTCATGATCTATTCTTTAAAACACTTCATAGGTTTTCTACTCTTACTCTTTGTATCCGAATCAATATTACTCTCAGAGACTTCCAAACCGAACATCATAATCGTTTTCACCGATGACCATGGCTGGGCCGACCTTGGGATCCAGGGAGTATTTGATGATGTTAAAACTCCATACACCGACCAATTGGCAGAGTCGGGCGTTCGCTTTACTTCTGGCTATGTCACCGCACCTCAATGCCGACCTTCACGCGCAGGCCTCATGAGCGGGCGTTACCAGAACCGTTTTGGTTTGGAAGATAATCGCCACAATGCGTATCCTTGGACCGAATACACTATCGCCGAACGTTTGCGTGACGTAGGCTACGTTACCGGCATGGCAGGCAAGTGGCACCTGCAGGGACAGGTGGACAGTTTGGGCAAGCTTCCCGATGGTAGCGACGCCAGCAAGGAAGTAATCGAGGCAGGTATTAAGTACAATCTGGGAGTAAAAGATCCGGGGCAGATACAGCATCACGGATTTATGGAACATTTGAGTGGCACGATGAATACATACATCGCCACTCATAGTCCGGATGGCTGGGATCTTGGAGGCATCGTTCGACACGAAGACCGGCGTTACCGGCTGGAAGTTCAAGCCGAGTGGTCGGCCAACTTTATCAAGCGCCATGCCGGGGGAGCTAAGCCGTTCTTTTTGTACACGGCCTTTTTTGCCCCGCATGTTCCCCTGGAAGCACCTGAGAAATACCTGAGCCGGTTCTCCAAAGACATGCCCCTGCGAAGGCAGAAGGCGTTGGCCATGATATCCGCGGTGGACGATGGAGTAGGGTTGATCACCAAAACACTGCAAGACGAAGGAGTCCTCAAGAATACCCTCATCTTCTACATTGGCGACAACGGGGCTCCGCTTAAAATCCACAAGCTGGATGCACCCGGGAACGGTCCTGGTTGGGACGGATCGCTAAACGATCCGTGGATCGGTGAAAAAGGCATGCTGACCGAAGGCGGTATCCGAGTCCCCTTTCTGGCCAGCTGGCCGGCGGGAATTCCAGGCGGCCAGGTAGATGATCGTCCGGTTATTTCACTCGATGCGATCGCCACGGCCCTGGTTGCCGGAGGTGCAGAACTGGATGATAACATCGATGGAGTAGATTTGCTTCCCTACCTGGCGGGAGGGCTTAATGCGAACTCGCAGGACTACCTGTATTGGCGCTGGGCCGGGCAGTATGCGATCCGGTCGGGCAACTGGAAATACCTGAAAGCGGGAAAACGTGATTACCTCTTCGACCTTTCCACTGAGGCCCACGAATCGGAAAATTTGATCGAGCAATTCCCCACTATCGCAAAGCAACTCAAGAACGAGCTGATTGCGTGGTCGAATGAACAATATGAACCGGGGTTCAATCACCCTGTCGGTTATGCAGGGGATAGATACTTCGATCATTACCTGGACGGTAAATTGGCCCCGGCTCCTGCCCGGGTCGCCCCATCGAATAATAGACAATCGTTATTTAAACGACGTGATGCAAACAACGACGGTTTTGTAACCCTTTCAGAATACATCGGTGATCCAAAAGGAAGAAACATTCCGGCGTTAACCAAACGGTTTCATGCCCTTGATCAGGATGGTGATTCCAGGCTTAATGAACACGAAATCGAAAATTAAATGAGCAAGAATTTATTCACCACGATTACCTACTTCCTGATTGTCTCTGGAGCCATAGCTTCTGCTGCAAAGAATCCGCCCAACATACTTTTATCCCAAAGTTTCTGCCCGATGTGGAAGACGTCAGGCGCGACTTTGCTGACTATCTCGGAGAAGTTCTGGCACTCGACCTGATGCTCGGTGTGATGCTGGCGGAACTGGAAGCTGCAGGTGAATTGGATGACACACTCGTCATTCTCTCGGGCGATCATGGCATTCCTGGAGTCCCGCGAGGTAAAACCGAGTGTTACAATCTGGGAATCCAGGCACCCTTGCTCATGCGGTGGCCGGGGCATATACAGCCTGGTCGCAGGGTTGACGACTTCGTCAGTCTGATGGATCTGGGACCTACCCTGCTAGAACTCGCAGAGGCAGACGTTCCGGATAGTATGACCGGGCGCAGTTTCTTCGAACAAATCAAAAGCAAGCCTCACCAAGGCCTATATGTTCACCCATCCCGACGATCACTTCGAACTCACTCTCGGTAAACGGCCGATGGAAGAGCTCTACGATATTAAAAACAACCCCGACCAATTACACAACCTAGCTACGAACCCTGGGATGGCACCTGTATTGAAAAAACTGAGACAGCAGGTCGATGCGGTGATGCTCGCGACCAATGATCCCAGGCTAACGGACAGCTTTGATTACCTTCCTTACTCAGACCCCACCAAGCCCCGGGTCAGGGTGCGATGATAAGTAGTACGAACCAAACGTATGACAATCAGGGAAATAATTAACATAGGGGTAAAGCGGACGGTACCATTGATACTTAGCTTAGGGTTTACTATTCTCTCGGCTGAAGCGGGTAATCGCGATAACTCGACGATTACGGGGAGTACCCAGGTCGAATATCTCGACAACGGAGTCGTTCAAATTGGGATAGACCTTTCCATTGGCGGAGCCATCACCTATTTCGCCGACAAGGAAAAGGGTATCAACATGGTCAACAGTCATGATTGGGGTCGGCAGATTCAAATGTCCTTTTACTCTGACCCAAAGCCTTTCGAGCCCAACGGCAAGAAGCCCAAGGAACGTTGGAAAGGTTTGGGTTGGAATCCCATTCAGTCGGGCGACGTCTATGGGAACCGCTCTCAAGTGGTCGATTTTTCCAATGATGGCGAGACCCTGTATGTGAAATGTATCCCGATGCATTGGCCCCTGGATAACCAGCCCGGCGAGTGTACCTTTGAGACCTGGATTCAGTTGGAAGGGTCTACTGCCAAAGTCAGATCGCGTCTCAACAACCACCGCAGCGACACGAGTCAATACCGGGGGCGCTCACAGGAGCTACCGGCTGTCTACACCAACGGTCCCTGGTATCGATTAATCACCTACAAAGGATCACAACCGTTTTCCGGAGATGCGCTGGCGGAGATTCCCATCAAAGATAAAAAACCGGGTGAATTTCCCTGGTCCCGGTTTCAGGCTACAGAAAACTGGGCTGCCCTGGTGGATGAAGACGGGCATGGCCTGGGAGTCTGGAATCATGGGTCGAGCAAATTTCTGGGTGGCTTCCATGGTAAGCCAGGTAGGGGAGGCCCCAAGGATGGCCCGACAGGCTACATTGCCCCTTTGCATGACGATATTCTCGATCACAATATTCAATACGAGTACAGCTATCAACTGATCGCGGGGATGATCGACGAGATCCGCGACTATGTTTACGAGAATACCGATGGTCCGATAACGTGCTTCGACTTTACTTCCGATCGGCAACACTGGATCTATGAAAACGCGTCGGACTCAGGATGGCCGGTTCGCAACGGACTCCAGGTTAAACTCGATCAGGATCAGCCGCGATTGATCAGTCCTCTGGGTTGTTGGCATGCCGATGATTATTCCACTGTATCCATCACCGCTGCTTTTAAAACAGATGAGCCACGTGCTTTCCTATATTGGGAATCGTTTGATCCCGATGCTGATACACCTGGTCGGGTTCCCTTCATGATCTTTCCCGACGGTAAGCTGCGAACCTACACCATCCAGCTGAAGAGGAAATCTGGATACAAAGGAGTTATCAGACGATTCATTATTCAGCCGAGCAAAGTAGGCTCAGCCGGCAATGCTCTCACCCTTCAAAATTTCGAACTGGTACCCGCGAATCATTAGCCATCCAATTTCCAACTGCCATTGTATTAAACCTATGAATTGCCTCATTCTTTTTCTAGTCTCATTGCTCACCCATGCTATTGGATCATTAGGATGCTGAATGGCTTGAATATCATTCAACTACGATTCACCTGAGCGGCCTTTTGCTGAATACATTGAACAACGGTCTCCGAATCTGTAAAGATGGTCCCGAGTAGTCCGCCAAGTTTATAGTTGTCAAATCCCACAAAATACAGGTTTTCAAATTTGCCTTCTCCTATGGCTTGTTTGGGACACGCATATTGATCGAGAATTTCTTCTGCTCCGGGGAGGAGGTTCTCGATTTTTGCTCGATACCCCGTGCAGACAATGACTGCCTCGAAATCCAGATGCTGCCCGTCTTTGAACTGTGTGCCCGTCTCCGTGAAGTGGTCAATATCCGGAACAATCTTCACCATTCCCTTTTTGATTTGATCAATGGTTCCCAGATCAATCACTGGAGTCTTGCCCGTTTCGCGGAGCTGAACGGCTGGTGACATCTTGGAAGGGGTAAGGCCATATTTTCGGATATCACCAATGTAGATTTTCCGAATCTGGGTTCCCAGCCAGTCTCCAATGCCAAAGGGAAGTTTGGCAAGTTGTCGGGCTGTGAGCTGAGTAGGTCGACCATGGAGGTCTCTTGGGACAATGTTGATAGGACTACGAGCCACGATCCAGGATTTGACCCCATGCTCTGCCAAATCCAGCGCTAATTCAGCCCCCGTATTCCCCATGCCGACCAAAAGGACTCGTTTGCCTAAAAAGGACTGAGGATTTTTATAGGTTTTGCTATGGGTAATTTCTCTTTGAAATTTCTCCTGCCCGGGCCAGCTAGGCCAATAGGGAACGCGATTGAGCCCTGTCGCGACTACAACATGCGCTGCAAGCCGGTCAACGCGCCTACTTCATCAATGCCATGGACATGACCCGCAAACTGGCCGAAGCCACCGAACGCAACCACCTGCCAAGGCTGATTAGAACCCTCACCAAGATGCGCCTGCTGGTGCTTGATAAAGTCGGATACCTGGAGATCTCCAAGCCCCAGGCCAGCCTTCTGTTCCAGGTCATCTCCATGCGTTACGAATCCGGCCTGCCCATCATCCTTACCTCCAACAAAGCCTTCGGAGATTGGCTAGCGTCTTCTCCTCAGACCCCGTCATGGCCTCCGCAGCCCTGGACAGACTGCTACACAGATCAACCATCATCAACATACGCGGCGATTCCTACAGGCTCAAAGAAAAGCGCCTGGCAGGCATCACCACA
>JAABVD010000114.1:8171-9348 GCA_014529615.1 Opitutia bacterium | reverse complement strand
GCCCAGGTGGAAACACAACACGGCATCGTGCGAAACTACAACGGCGGGGTCTATCAATTCAATCCACGCACGGGAGAATTGAAGGTCTTCTGTAAAGGCACCGGCGGAAATCCCTGGGGCCATGTATTCGATTATTGGGGACAATCGTTCATGGTCAACAACCCGCGTGTCATGTACCTTTCTCCGGCCACCGGAGCTTTCAAGGAGAGGTCGCGTATTCCTCCACTAATCAGCACGGAAAAACAATGTGGCGGCGATCTGGTTACCGGAACCCATTTGCCGGACGAGATTCAGGGGCAGCTTCTGACCTGTCGCTTCAAGAGCCGGACGATTGTACGTTATGAATTTATCGAGGACGGAGCCGGCTACTCGGCAAAGGTTCTCGAACCCCTTATGACATCCAAACACCCGAACTTCCGGCCGGTGGACTGTAAGATCGGGCCGGATGGAGCGGTTTATGTGGCGGATTGGTACATCTCCATCATTAACCACGCGCAACATGACTTTCGCGATCCACGCCGGGACCACGAGCACGGCCGTATCTGGCGCATTACCTACAAGGACCGGCCCCTGGCGGAAAAACCAGAACTGGTGGGTGCGTCCATCAACTCACTGGTTTCCCAGTTGAGCAGCCCGGAAGCATGGACCCGTCACCAGGCCCGCAAGGAACTGAGTGAGCGCAATCCCGACGCAGTACGGTCCGCAGCGGAAAAGTGGGTGGATTCCCTGGATCCCCAGGCGCCCGAATACGATCACCATCTGGTCGAGGCCATGTGGGCCTGTCAAAATGTGGAGCGCGCCAGCGAAGCCATCCTTACCATGGTCATTCAATCCCAAAGCGGTCACGCTCGTTCCGCTGCTGCCCGGGTGATTCGTTATTGGCACGATCAACTTTCTGACCCCTTGGGCATGATCGCTCACTTGGCGGATGATCCTTTCCCTCGCGCCCGTATGGAAGCGGTCCTTTCCTGTGGTTACATTCCCGAAGCGGAAGCCTTACCCGCCGTACTGAACGTCCTCAACCACGACCGCGACAGGTTTATCAATGCCGCCATACCGTCAACCATGACGGCGCTGGAGCCCTATTATATTCCAGCCCTGGAGAAGAACGCTCTCGCTTTCAGCGGTCCTCTGCACCGCGTTTTTGCCGAACAGTGGGCGGGAATCGGCCTCGACA
>JAABVD010000114.1:7187-7986 GCA_014529615.1 Opitutia bacterium | reverse complement strand
TCCGATTCCAACGACGACATTGCCGCAGGCGTCGCTTCCAGTCTGGGAGCCTGGCAGTATCGCGATGCGGGGGACGCGTTGTTGGCCACCCTGGAGGATAACAGTCGTTCTTTCAAGGTGCGTTCTGCTGCGGCCATAGCTCTGGGCAAAATGAAGCAAACCAAGTATCTAAGCACACTTGATGCGCTTGCTGCTGATGCTAATATTGAGACCCGCTACCCCGCTGTCCTCGGACTGGTCGAGGCAGACATGGACAATGCCAAGCTCGCTGTGGCGGACCTCCTGGCCGCTGATCCCGGGAATGCGGATTCAGTGGCTCTGGTAAGCGGCTTTACCCGGAAAAGAAGGGGGGATGTCCACCTCGCTTCAGCCCTGGCCGGGGTCAGGATTCATCCCAAGGTCATGTCTGCCGTGGCCACCTACCATCGTCAGACGGGGCAGCTTCCCAAGAGGCTTCGCGAACTCTTTCTGGAAACGACCCCGAACTCCTTGAGCGCTCTACTCTTGCAGGAAGACCCCGATGCCCTGGTCAATGACGTGGACCGCTTTGGCAATGCCGCTCGTGGGGAGAGGATTTATAGAAGGAACGAAGTAGCTTGCATGAGCTGCCATGGCATCGGCTCGGTTGGGCCGACTCTTGGTCCCAACCTCGTTGCCGTTGGATCCGCCGCGGATACCAGTTACATGGTGGAATCAATTCTCAAGCCCAGCGCCTCGATCTCCGAGGGCTACGAGAACCTGCTTTTTATCCTTAAGGACGGGACCATGCGCATGGGTGTCATCGCCTTTGAAAATGAGC
>JAABVD010000114.1:0-7170 GCA_014529615.1 Opitutia bacterium | reverse complement strand
CCCGTCGCACGCCCATGCCATCCCTCATGCCGGCAGGACTTGCCGACCAGTTGAAGAGTCGCCAGGAGTTTCTTGATTTGTCCAGATTTCTTTCCGTGCTCGGTCATCCCGGCGCCTTTTCCAACGATGAGCGCCCTTATATTCGCAAGTGGAGAATTGCTCCCGCCAATGGCGGTATCCCGTCGGCCGATGAGGCTGCCTGGTTGCCGGCCTATGGTTTGGTTAGCGGAGAATTGCCTTCCAGTGATTTCGATCAGGGAGACATCGTCCATGTACGTGGTTTTGTGGAAATGTTGGCCGCTGGCGAAATCCGGCTGCGGATCAATCAGTTAAAGGGCCTTCAGTTGTCGGTCGACGGACAAGCCGTTTCCGATCCCGCTGGAGCGCTTTCCCTGGCCAAGGGCCGGAGGACGCTGACCTTCCGCATCGATCGCTCCAAGCGGGGCAATACCGGCCTGCAGGTCGAGATCACCGCACCCGAAGGGTCCACAGCCAAATTCAGGCCCGAAGGTGGCATTTAGTCTGCTGTCCTTCCATTCCGGATTTATCATTCATTCTTATCCTGATCCTGATCGTGATCTATCACCCTTCTCCCAATCTTGGCGCTCTTAGCGGCTTGGCGAGAGAAAATCCAGGAGCGCTGTCCAACCACGGATGGGAATGGAATGGGGAGGGATTAACCACAAAATGCGCAAAAAGCCCATAAAACAAAGACGAGCCATGGTCGCGAACCAGCATCGAGCATCAAGAAACCAGCATCGAGCATCCAGAAACCAGGAATTGACTCTCGCAAAGGGCGCCAAGAAACGCGAAGAGGGAACGGTCAAAGCCTGTTGGTTGAGATATCAAGCTAATTGACGATAGACATTTTACGTGCGATCTTCAAGGTGTTGGCTGTTAGAAGGGCCCAGATGGAAGAAGCCGAACAGGATCAATGGTTTGCAGAGGAGGTTCAACCTTATGAATCCCAACTGCGCTCCTATCTCATTAACAAATTCCCTGGTTTGGAGGATATTGACGATGTCATTCAGGAATCCTATGCCCGGCTTCTCAAAACTCGTTTAACGCGGCACGTAGATCAGCCCAAAGCCCTCCTGTTCACCATTGCCCGCAACATCGTCTACGACCAGTTTAGCCGAAAAAAGGTCGTTCAGTTTAATAGTTTAGCCCAATTTCCCGATTCATCCGTCCTGGAAGATAAGGCCTCAGTTGCAGAAATTGTCAGCCTGCGTGATGAAATTCATTTATTGGCCCAAGCGGTGGAGACGTTGCCCAAGCGTTGTCGCCAGGTAATGACCTTGCGGATGGGTTATGGATTTAGATATAAGGAGATTGCCAAAGATCTCGGAATCTCCCCCCATACGGTGAAAGCCCAATTAGCCAAAGGGATGCGCCGAACCGCTGAATTTTTAGCCCGATACGCCGATTAAATGGGGGAGAGCAAATTCAAGTTTTGAATGTTTGAGGACAAGAAAAGTCTAGACCGCGAGGAGAAGCGCATCCGCAAGCAAGCTTCCGAATGGTTGGTGGAACGCGACGGCGGCTGGGAAGACAGGCGCAGGGAAGCGTTTGTGGCCTGGAAATCTTTGGACATTCGTCACGAAATCGCTGTCCGTGATCTGGAAGCTTCCTGGAAACGCATGCAGAAGCTTCGCCTCATGATTGAAGATCCCACCCTGCGGCCCAATCCGGATTTTCTCTCCGATGTCGGAGGAAGAAAATCCCGCCAACGCGTTTCTTTTAACATCCGGATGGGCTCTATTGCGGCCATCTTGGTCATTTCATTGCTGGTCTGGTTTGGAATCCAACGGATGGCTCATCACGATGTGGTCTATGCGACCGAATACGCCACGACTTTCAATGATTACAAGCAAGTAACCCTGCAGGATGGCAGCATACTCGAATTGAACGCCAGCAGCCATGTGGAAATTGATTTCACCGACCAGTGGCGTTCCATTGTCTTGCACCATGGAGAAGCGCACTTCCAGGTTGAAAATGATGCCTCCCGGCCCTTTCTGGTTGAAGCCGGGTCTATTGCGGTGAAAGCAGTCGGAACCGCATTTAATGTCCGTTATGGCCCAAATGAGGTCCAGGTCCTGGTAACCGAGGGCAGGGTATCGGTGGACGCTTCTTCAATGGAGGACCTGCCTTTTGGGGAAATCTCTGACGTAGTTCTGGTCCCCGAACTGGTGGCAGGAAATCAGGCGACCATATCAACCAACAGCATTAACCTCGTTCCGCTGATTTCCAAAGTCGATCTCGAAGAATTTGAAACGCTTCTGGCCTGGAAAGGTCCCCGCCTGCTCTTTAATGCAACCCCCTTGGAGGAAGCAGTCCGGCAATTTAACGAATACAACGATGTGCAGGTCTACCTTTACGGAGACGAGCTGAAAAACTTGACCATTGGGGGTAGTTTTCTGGTTGAGGATGTGGAAGCCTTTGTTCGCTTGCTCTCCGGGGATGGCTCCGTATGGGTCGATAGACCTTCTGAAGACACGATCGTGCTTAAATCTTCCCAGTGAGGATTTCTTGTTACGGAATTTGCATTAATCTGGATAGGCCTCCTCAATTTTCGTAGTTTGAATGCTCGTTTCGGTGGTAAACGCGTCGAAAAATTTTTCTGAAACAATAACCCAAAATTTTGAATGATTCGTCTCCCTGGTTGTCTGGCTTTGCCAGTGATGCTATGGATACGAACGCTCTCCTTGAAATTTTTCCCATCCTACTGGTGAATTTCAACCAGCAAATGGTGTTGGTTCTGGCTGTTCTGCTCCTGGGGCTGCCGATGCTGCTCGCGGCTCAAAACTCAGAAAGAATCTACAAAATTCCTGCAGGCGACGCCTCTGAGACCCTCTTGGAGTTCGTCGAACAGTCCGGTGAGCAGGTTTTCTTTTTGGTTGAGCGTGTGCGCGGGTTCAAAACCCGGTCTATCCGGGGTGAGTATACGAGTGATGAGGCTTTGGCGGCCATGTTGGAAGGCAGTTTGTTGATGTATGTGACAGACGATGCCACGGGAGCTGTAATGGTAAGGCGTATCGAGAGTGATCAGTCGGACGATGGTAACGGTCCGGAGGATGAACCTTTGGTTCTGAATCAATCCAAGAACTTCAACCCCAATCAAGAAACGGAAATGAACGTCAAAAATAAAAATTGGTTAACAACACTTGCCGCTATACTGACCATCGGAATTGCTGGTCAACAAACCCAGCTTGTTGCACAGGAAGAGGAGGAGGAAATTTTTGAATTGTCCCCCTTCACGGTCGAATTCGATGAAATTGAGGGTTATCAGGCCACAAACACCCTGGCGGGTTCCCGTTTGAAAACCCCTTTGCGCGACGTCGGGTCCGCCATCTCCGTCATGACGGAGCAATTTTTTGAAGATACAGGCGCCACCGACGCCGCCACCGCGTTGTCCTATGGACTCAATACGGAAATTGGAGGCGTTTTCGGTAATTTTGCGGGATCCGGTTTTGACCGCAGGAATCAGCGTTCGGACACCGATAATACCCGGGTCAATCCCCAGGGAAACCAGCGGATTCGCGGCTTGGGTGTAGCTACCCTGACGCGGGATTTTTACCTGACGGAAATTCCTTTCGACAGTTACAATTCATCGCGGGCGACCATTAACCGTGGGCCCAACGCCATCCTCTTCGGTGTAGGCACCCCGGGCGGTATTCTCAACAATACGCTGAACACTGCCAATCTCGGAAATGATTTTGGCGCAATTCAAATTCGCCTGGGGAAGAACCAAACACACCGTGAGTCCCTGGACTTCAATCGCGTTCTAGTGGAAGACAGGGTTGCGCTGCGCATTGCCGCCTTGAATGATGAGACGTTCTACCAGCAAGATCCCGCCTTTAAGCGCGATAACAGGGTATATGCTGCATGGAGGGCGGTTTTATTGGAAAACGCCGGCAGTGCCTACATTGGTCCGACCATCCTCAGGGGCCACTTTGAAAACGGTGCGATCGATTCGAATCCGGCCAATGTTCTGCCACCCAATAATATTTATCATACCTGGTGGGAAGGTGTTAATGTCGATTACGAAAAATACACCGGCGTAGCCGTCTTTGATCGTTTGTTGCCACCGAACTTTGTTCCCAAATTTACGGCCAACACCCTGGTTCAAACATCGGTGCCCGATATGCTGACGGTGGCGGATATTCCCAACTTCATTCAGGCCGCCCTGGTTTATGGAGATGCGAACCAAGGCCCTACCCAGGGGTTTTCTGCCCAATACCCCAACGCCCATGGTTTTCAGGGACGGGTGAGGTTGCAGCCCAGCAACGAAAATTTTGATATTTTCTTCACCCGGAGCCCCGAATTGGAAAGGTATTCGGCTGGATTCGTTACGCCGTCCATTAATGACCGCAACGTATTCGATTACCGCAATAAGCTGTTTTCCGGGAATTTGGACCGGGTTGAGCAGGATTTCACCGCCTACAACGCCACACTGGAGCAGTTATTTTTCGACGATCAGAGCGCGGGTATCGAGCTTGCATTCGACAATCAGGAGTGGTCCCGGTATTCACGCTTGATCGTCAACAGTGAGGTGGCCGCGGTATTTGGAAATAAGGACATCGCCATCGATATATCGGAGTTTCACGGCAACGGCGACCCCAATCCCAATGTGGGCCGAGCTGTGGTTCGCCTCGATCAATTGGGGGATTTCAACCTGCGCGATGTGGACCGCGAAGCCGTCAGGGCCACTGCTTTTTGGGAATTTGACTTGACCCAATACGGGGATAACCTCGGCCAATGGCTGGGCCATCATACCTTTACCGGATTTATGAGCAGCCAGGAATTTACCATTGAGAATCGGAGAATGTCCAACACCTGGATCAGCGACAGGGTGAATATGCGCACCGAGGCCTTTGGCGGCCGGCAGGGGGGCTGGGGACGCCGGGTTCAGGGATTTGTTTACGTCTCGGACGACCTTAGAAACACCAGTGGACCGCAAGATGTGCGCATTCACCAAATGAACATTGACGCTCCGGAAGAGGGCGATGAATTCACCCTCTGGTATCAGGATCGAACGGACAATGTTTATAAGACTGGCTCCTTTGCAGTGGAGTCCATGCTGAACGGAGGCGATCTCATAGGGCGAGAAATCGAGTCCCGCGCCCTGACCGCTCAAAGCCGATTCCTGGACGATCATTTGGTCACTTTGTTCGGATGGCGCAACGATGAATCGACCACCTTCGAATGGTTGACTCAGGATCAGGTGCAGAATCTGACCGGAGACCGCAATCGCTTGAATGCGGCGGGCGCTTTGAAGGAGGAGAACTTCATTCTGCAGGATGACCCCAGCGCCGTGTCGAAGGGGGATACCTTTACCTCCAGCGTCGTTCTCCATATACCGGATGAATGGGTGTCCTTCCTTCCTGGAAGCCCCGGTCTGAGCCTGCACTTGGGGCAATCGGAGAATTTCAATCCGGCCGGTCTGCGGCGTTCTGCTTTCGGAGATGTGATCGAACCTCCCACTGGAGAGACCGAGGAATATGGTTTCAGCGTGGAATTGAGCGACAAAATCATAGCTCGGTTCAATTGGTACGAAACCTCTCTCAATGACGCTGATGCCGGTCTCGATGTGTCTCGAGCCGTTGGGCTGGTCGCTGCCTGGGTTAATCGAGGGTTTATCCAACCCCAGAATGAAGGCATGTCCTGGGAAGAGGCCAAGGCCTTTATGACCCAGGTGACCGGAGATGTAATCCCCAACATCAATTCCTATGACAACTTGTATGACACTCTTCTGGGATTCGTTCCTGCGGAAATCCTGGCACAGGAAAATTTCCAGGTCGTAGACTTTGACGGGACTCTGGAATTACAGAGGGAAGTCATTCCGTCACAGATAGCCACGGCGGGATTGCTGGCGGAGGGATTCGAATTGGACCTGGTCGGGCAATTGACTCCCAATTGGCGTCTCATGCTGAACATTGGCAAACAGGTAACGACGCAAAGCGATTCGGCAATCCGATACAAGCGCTTGGCCGACATGATGCAGGAGCGGATAGACGCAAGTGGACTTTGGCTGCTGAGCGATTCTCCCGTTATCGGAGAAATCACCACTTACGGGCGTCGCTGGTCCGAAAGCGTCCTGGCGCCTCTGAATTCCGTGCTGGCCAAAGATGGAACCAAATCGCTTGAACAGAGGAAATGGCGTGCCAACGTGATTACCAACTATACCTTTGATGACAGCTCTTCTCTCAAGGGCTTTTCAGTGGGCGGCGCTATTCGCTGGCAGGACAAGGCTGCCGTTGGATATGGACAGTTGGTCTCCCCCGATGATGGCTCCGTCTTCCCGGACCTGAGCACACCTTATTTTGCCCCGAGTGAGTTGAATGGAGATGTATGGTTTTCCTATAACCGGATGTTGAGCGACTCAATCAATTGGAAGATTCAGGTCAATCTGCGCAACGCCTTCGGAGATGACGATGATATTCCCTTCAAGATCAATCCCGACGGTCAAGTAGCGGTGATCCGGATCCCCAACGAAAAGTTCTGGTGGATTTCGAACACCTTCTCTTTTTAAGTAGTATTCAAGACTTGTTTAGTGGCGGGCTATTCGGCCCGCCGTGTTTTACGGAACTGCTGTTTCAGTGAGTCCTTGGCGCAGGGAAGGCACAGCCTGACCGGAACCAAGGATTCACTGTGTTGCTTTTGCCAGTACATCCGAAATTGACTCTCGCAAAGGGCGCCAAGAAACGCAAAGAGGGAAGAATAACGGAGGGCGGACAGCGCCCAAGGGCGCGAATTAGGAATTAGGAATTAGGAATGAGGAATTGAAATGGCGGACATCCTGCCTGTGCGTCACCGCACGCTGACAGGGGGAGTGTCCGCCCTCCATTCTCCTCTCTCTGCACTCTGCACTCTTTTCCCTCCACCATCTAGCTTTTACGCCAACGGCGTTAAACTCCAAAGCCCAGTGTCGCAAAGCGCACGCTGGGTCGCCGATCGCACCTATGATTGAACCCCAACGGGGTTCCACAAATAATTTCCAAAATGCCTTGGGATTGATTCTTTGTGGAACCCCGTTGGGGTTCGTTGTTTTTGTCCATTTCAACCCAGTGTGCGCTGTGCGACACTGGGGCGCATTTCTCACAAATTTTCTACTGCGCTCCGAAATATCGGCACTGGTGAGGACTTCGCTGGATTCGCGTCTTTGCAGGG
>JAABVD010000113.1 GCA_014529615.1 Opitutia bacterium | reverse complement strand
GCAGGACAAGACGGCGCCAGGATGGACAGGATTTGGAATGGACTAACCAAGTGGCATTTTAGGGGGCATCCTCCGTCGACCAAGGGTTATGGCTAGACATGATGACCCCGAAGGTGGCCTTAATTCGAATTTCATGGTAAATTTCCTTAACTGAGCCCCATTCACGTTTGACCCTTTTTGCCCTGCGATTTCTATTTCCCGACATGAGCAAGGAGACCATTGCATTCATCGGAACCGGGGTCATGGGTCAAAGCATGGCCGGGCACTTACTCAAAGCCGGGCATCCGGTTCACGTTTACAACCGCACCAGATCCAAAGCGAAAGGTTTATTGGAAGGCGGCGGCATCTGGTTCGACACGCCGGGGCAGGCCGCATCCGGAGCAGACATTATCATAACCATCGTCGGCTTCCCCAAGGACGTGGAGGCGGTCTACTTCGGAGCGGAAGGGATTCTGGACCAAGCCCCAAGGGGCTCCCTTGTGATTGATATGACTACCTCCAGCCCTACCCTGGCCAAACGAATTTCGGCGACGGCGGCCGAAAAGGGAATCGCTTCCCTGGATGCCCCCGTTTCGGGCGGAGATCTCGGCGCGCGAAAGGCCAAGCTTTCCATCATGGTAGGGGGAGAACGGGAAGACTTCGATCGCGCCATGCCCATCTTTCAAATCATGGGAAAGAATATCGTGCTGCAGGGGCCGGCCGGCTCCGGGCAATACACCAAAATGTGCAATCAGATTGCCATCGCCAGCGGGATGATAGGGATTTCGGAAGCCATGGCCTATGCCGGCAAGGCCGGGTTGGAACCATTTACGGTGCTGCAGAGCATAGAACCCGGCGCGGCTGCCAGTTGGTCGCTATCCAACCTGGCGCCTCGCGCCCTGAAAGGCGATTTCGCCCCGGGGTTCTACGTGAAACATTTCATCAAGGACATGCGGATCGCCATTGAATCGGCCGAAGAAATGGGGCTCGATCTTCCTGGCCTGAAACTGACCAAAACCCTTTACCAGAAACTGGCGGCGCAGGGAGGGGAGGATTTCGGAACTCAGGCTTTGCTGAAGATTTACCAACCGTAATGGGAATTGGGGAAAGGCGCGCTGGGGCGCGCCAATTAGGAATTAGGAATTGGGAATTTGGAATTGGGGAGAGGGGAAAGGGAGGAGGCGCGCTGGGGCGCGGGAGGAATGGAATGGTGGAGGGGTGAGGCACGGATGGGACAAATCCGTGCTCATCCGTGTAACCTGTCCTGCCGTAGCCCATGGGCGAAGCAGGAAGGCATCAAGCGAAGCGTTGTTTAATTGTAACTACTCAGATATCTTGAGCAATCTTCCGCATGAAAGGCCCCACCGCAATCGGGGGATAAACCCCCTCCTACAGTTCTTTCAATCACCATCGCATGAAAATTTGTGAGAAATGAAGGTTAGGCTTTGGATACCTGAGTAGTTACGTTTAATTTTAAAATCGGTGCTCATCCGTGTAATCCGTGGTCAAGACCTCCTTCTGAAATTGCCCTCGAAAGGTCGCTTAATAGCGAAGAGTATAGTGGAACTTGGCGGCGAGTTTGGTATCCCCCGTACGGAAGCGAAGGCTGCCCGTATCCTCACTGATCCATCCCTGGTTGAAGGAGAGGAAGAGATCGTTACCCGGTTTCAGGGTCCAGCGCATACGGCTCTGCCAACCGAGATTGCGGGACCGGTTATCGTATTGAACCAGGTTGGAGAAGGTGAGGCGCGGGGAGGCGGCAAAATGGAAGGTAGAGGTAAGGATGCGGGCGGTGAACTTGCCCTGAGGCAGGCTGGCGAAGGTTTGGTTGGCGCTGGCGGTAAAGGTGAACCAGGGAGGTAATTTATAGGTGAGCCTTGCGGTTACGTCTTCGGACGACCCCGACCAGAATTGCCCCCAACCCACGCTCAAGCTCCCGGACAGGGGACGCTTTTGGGCAAAGGCTACGTTAGCTTTGTGTCGCGTGGTATTATATTCGCCCGCCGGCAGAACCACTCCCGGAGAAATCTCAAAAGGCTCGAACAGGCGTTCATATCCGCGAATGAAATCCCCCAATTGGTGAATGGAATCCCCGGAGCGAAAATGCCAGTCAATCGGAGTAATATAGAGTTCGGAGCTTTCCGTCATCCCGTTATCCAACCGCTTGAAATGGGTGTAGTAGATGTCGTGAAACATCTGCTGCATGTTCCAGAAGTCCTTCGGCCGCGGATTATAGCTGCCCGCCACCCGGTACATGCGCACGGTGGTTCTCTGCACAAATCCAATACCCGGATCGAAGTTCTCCTGAATTTCCCGGTAAACCAACATTCCATCCCATTTATCGTTGGGGTAACGGGCTGAAAACCCGTGGGACATATCATCACCGGAAACGCCGTCGTTTTCACTCTTCAGTCCATAGGCATTGAATACAAAATTGCGCTGTCCGCCCAGGAACTGGGAAGTTGCCAAGCTGAGGTCGGCCCCGTAGGTAATGCTGGATTGTCCGGCCCTCGGGTTTCCCCGCGTAAATACACCCCCCACATAGGACTGCTCGAACAGGTCTTGTTTAATACGCCCCACATAAAAGGTTTTGTCTTCCACAAGAGCAGTGCTTCCGGTCCGGACACCCAGAAACCCGATATCGGTATTGTTGACTTTCCCGGTCAACTTGACGCCCACCTCGAGGGGAACTTCCCGACCATCCAGCAGCCCGATTCTCCGACTGAAGAAAGGGTAGATGTCGGCTCCCGCATCGGGAATACCCCCCGGGGGATCGGGGCCCGTACTGGCAAAATCGAACACCCCGACATCCTCCAGGAAGAAGGACCGTTTCTCGGGGAAAAATAAGGAGAAACGCGTAAGGTTGATCTGGCGCTCGTCCACCTCGGTCTCACCGAAATCGGTGTTGATGGTGCCGGTGAGGTTCAGACTCGGGGTGATATTGTAGAAAATATCCAGGCCGGGCTCGAGGTCGATATCGTCACTTTCCCCTTGCCGGTTCAACCAGGTAGAGGCCAAAAAGGGCCGCACATCCAAACCGATACCCTGGTTGAGCCCGGTCATGTTTGAAATCTCTCCCGCCTCGGAAATGCGCAGAAATTCCGATTCCAGGCGGGCCCCCGACCAATAATCCTCCTCCTGTTTGCGGTAAATATTGCGCGCAAAGTTGAATCCCCAAACTTCGCTATCAGCCGGGAAGTTGAGGCTCTTGAAGGGGATGGCCACTTCCGCCACCCAACCGCTATCGCTACGGGTGGTGCGCAGGTCCCAGATTGCATCCCAATCGGTATTCAGAGTCTGGTTCCCGAAGGCCAATCCATCGATGAGAGCTCCAGCCGGAGTGGTGGCAAAGTAGAAGGCGCTGCGTTGATCGCGAAAGGTATCCAAAAGGATTTCGATGCGGTCATCGGCGGAGATCTGGCCGTCGCGTATCATCTGGGTTCCAATGACCTTGTCCGGCTCGGAATCGTAAGCCCTCACACCAATGTAGAGATAATCGGCGTCGCGAAGCAAGATGACCTCGGTTATTTCGGATGGGGGTTGCCCGGTATCGGGCTCTTTCTGGACCAGATCGCCAATGCTCGGGGCAGAGTTCCAGATCGGTTCATCGAGTATGCCGTCGATGGTAATCCGGTCGGTGATTTCCGTCACGACAACCGATCTTTTACCCGCCTGCGAGGCCGCCGGGTCGTCATTAATTTCGCCATCCAATGCCAAGTGGACCGTTGAGACGGCCAAGGCGCAGAGGGTAAACCTGGAGGAAAACCAAATAATCTTTTTCGTCAGTATTTTGGGGTAGTCAATGCCACCCTAGTTTTTTCCCAAACAATACAACATGCCTTCAGTGCGGTAATAAATACGTCCATCGACAATAGCTGGGGTCGCGTGAGTCATTCCCGGTATGACGTTTTCGGAAACCTCCAGATATTGTTCCGGATCGGGCTTTATAACCTTAGTTATGCCGTTGGCCAAAGTCAGGTATAAATGATCACCGGCAATTTAGGGAGAGGCCAGGACTTCTTCCCTGAATAAATTTCGCCAGAGGATATCCCCGGTTTTAGCGTCCATACAGGCGAATTCGCCCCGATTGTTGGAGCCGTAAAGATAATCTCCATGCAGCACATTTGACACGATGTAGGTGGCTAGGCGGTTGGTCCACTCCAACTGTTTTGTTTTGCCGTTGAAGGCAAAGGTTCCCGTTTCAGGAAAACCGCCGGAAAAATAGATGAGATCGTGACCCGCCACCGGAGAGCCAACGGAGGCTCGCGCCCCCCCTTCGGTTTTCCAGAGCGCCTGGCCGGTATCGGGGTCGTAACTGGCCATTTCGCCAAGCCCTGTGGTCACCAGTTGATCTCTCTCTTCCAATCGGAATACCCGCGGGGTTTGATAATTGTGGTTCTCATGATAATTGTCGGGATCACCGGGCCGTATGGTTTTCCATATCAACTCACCAGTCCGCAAATCGTAGGCAGCCACAAAATTGGTGGGGGGAATGTCGTTCAGAACGATGACCTTACCCTTATAGAGCACCGGGCTGGCCCCGATGCCGAACCAGGAATCAATTTCCGCCACTCGGGTCGTCCAAAGAGGTTCGCCCTCCAGGTCAAAGGCTGCCAGAGACTGTCCCCCGTTTATCCCGAAGAGGGTAACGACGATCTTTCCGTCGGTCACCGGGGTGGGCGTGGCCTCAGTATTGAGACGATGGGAGGGAACCAGAAACTCCCCTTCGAAAACGAGTTTTTGCCACTGCAATTCGCCGGAGTTCCGGTCGTAGCAGAGCAAAAACTGCTGGCCGGCTTCATCATCTGCCGTGGTGAGAAACAGCTTCGACCCCGCGATAATTGGGGAGGAGGCCCCGCGGCCGGGGACCGGAGACTTCCAAATGACGTTTTTGGTCTCGGACCACTCCGTAATCAACGGACCTCCCTCGATGATCCCAGCTCCATCGTATGAACCGCGCCATTGCGACCATTCGGATTGGGCCAGACAGGCCGGGACAAAGCTAAGCACAAATATAGCGGCAATGCGATACATGGAGACAATTTCAGTTCATTTACGGGAAAAAACAACTATTTCCGGGTTTGATTGAAGAACAGGCAGGTCCCGGACTTGCGGGCCACTGCGATATCCAGTTCGACATCCCCATCCAAATCGTGGGTGCACATCTGAAGTCTGATCCTCACCCGACCCTAACCCGCATGTCTCACAAATTTTCTACTGCGCTCCGGAATACCGGCGCTGAATCACCCGCAAATCTGCACAAAACCCGCGCCAGCACTCGGTCGCCGTTCGCTCGCTACGAATTTTGTGAGACATGCGGGCTAATCGTCGTTGGTGTGCCGTTGAAAAGTTTGTGAATCGGCCACCCAATCGTAATAATAGAGCAGGCCATCAGTTGGGCATGGGATGTTCGGCCAGGATCTCATCCACCATGTAAAACGTCTTCCTGTCCTTGATCTCCTCCCGGACGCGGGCCACGTCATCCGGTCTGACAACCTTGGCCAGGCCTTTGGGGTTCCCGAAGTTGATACGGGTATAGGTGATAACCCCGGCAATTTCCTCATCGGTGAGCAAATGCTCGAAACCGGTCATGGGCGGAACACCAGTGGAAGGATCGTAGATTTTACCATCCACCTCGATGGGTCCCCAGAGACCTTTTAGGATTATTTTGATCAGGCGGTCATCGTCGCCGTTGACCCATTCATTCCTGGTGAGGGGCGGATATATCTCTTCCGTTGTTCCCCGGCCTCTTTCGCCATGACAAGTGACGCAATGGGCATCGCGGTGGTAGACCTCGGCCCCTTTTTTGAGAAGTTCGAGATCGACCGAGGGGAGGTTGGTCTGGGGAATTCTAGGGACAGCGTCGCGTTTAGGATCGTGCAGCACGAGGTCTCCCGCCAAGTAGGAATGAAGTGTGGGGTGCACGTTCCGATCCAATTGCTCCAGGTTTTGCCTGGCGCGTATTTCCCCATCCAGGGTTAGTAAAACCCCTTCCAGGGCCGGCCCCATCCACTTGGTCAACGGGTGTTTCAATGCTTCGATGACGATCTTTGCCCCCGCTTGGTCGGCCATCCAGGAAGCAGCCACGGCGGCTTCCAAACGGACACGGGGATGGGCATCGCTCGCCGCTTTCAAAAACAGATCCAGGTAATCGGCGATTTGCCGGTAGGCGTAGCGCATGACCCGGACCGCGCCGGCCCGGCATTGGTAACTCTCCGCCTCCAGACACTGCCTCAACAAATCCGGATCGACTCGGTTTTGGCCCCAGGTCACCCAAAGGGCTTCGAGCAGGTGACGCTGATGGAGGGGATCGCTTTTTTCGAGCATTCCGGTCCATTTCTTCACCGCTTTGAGGACCTCATCGGCATCGCGGCCCCTCAGTTCACGCCAAGTGCGATAACGGGTGCGGTATTCGTGCAACTTCAGGTTTTCCAGTAATTCGGAAATGGGAGCGCCGGCGATATTGGCCGGTTCGACCAGCGGCCGGGATGGGTATGTGATGCGGTAGATGCGCCCGTGATCGTGGTCGCGGTTGGGGTCGCGAGCAGAATGTTGCATGTGACCGATCAGAGGATTATGCCAATCGATGAGATAGAGGGAACCGTCGGGGGCGAATTCGAGGTCGACAGGACGAAAATTGGGATCGGTGGAATAAACCAGGTCCTGACGCAATTGACCGGTAAAGCCCGCCCCGTCTTCCACCAGCGTATGCTGCTTGGTTCCGAGGAAGCCGATGGTGTTATTGATGAGAAAATCTCCCTGCATCTCATCGGGGAAATGCCGGGAATAGATGAATTCCGAACCTGAGGTTGGGCGGACCCGATGGGTGGTAAACTGGTCCACCTTGGCGATTTCAAAACCGTGGGGCACTTTGGCCGAGAGGGGAAGGGACCACCAGTTTTGCCCTCCGGAGGCGTCCGACAAAAAGTTCTGTCCCCATTGGTCGAAGGCCATGCTCCAGGGATTGGATACATCGGTTTGCATAAAACGCTCCAACCTCCAGGACATGGGATCAAACCTCCATACCCCTCCATCGGTGCAGCGCTCCGGACCATAAGGTGTTTCCACTTGGGAATGCAAAAACCGGCCCTCGCTCATGTAAATGGAACCGGAGGCATCGGCGGAGAATGCCGATATGGAATGGTGCGTGTCGTGGGAGTCAAACCCATGCAGCAGAATCTCGGTGCGGTCTGCTCGGTGATCTCCATCGTCATCCACCATCAGGACCAGATTGGGTTGCTGGGCCACGTAAACGCCTTCGGGGGCCAGTTCAAAGCCGATGGGCATGTGTAAATTATGGGCAAAAACAGTCTGATTGTCCGCCCGGTTATCCCCGTCCGTGTCCTCGAAAATGAGCAACTTGTCGTTGGGCCTTTCGTCACCCGGTCGGTAATGGGGATAAGAAGGAATGACGGCCACCCAAAGGCGCCCCTCGTTGTCGAAGGACATCTGGACGGGATTTTTCAGGTCGGGAAATTCCGATTCGGAGGCAAACAGATCGATGGCGTATCCCTCGGGAAGAACAAACTTGTTCAAGGCGCGATCCACATCCAGAAATTCAATCGGCTGGTTGAAATTGGTCTCCACCGGTGTGAGGGACCGGGTGCGCTGATCATTCACTATGAGGTCCCGCGTTTTACCTTGAGCCACATGGTGAATGCGGGCATCGCGCAAACCGGTCATTTGGCGGATTTTCTCGATTTCCTCGGGGTAGTTGACGTTTCCGTAGGGCTTGTAGCGTCGACCGTATACGTGCACGCCATTCAAAATGCGGTAGTCGTTCATCCAGAACCAATTCTTTTCCTGAACGGCCCGGTAAACCAGATTTCGGGTCGCCTTGGATTGTATCTGAGATCGGCCGAACAAGGCATTGGTCAGAATGGAGGCAAGCTTGCGGTATCCCGCATCGGTCAAGGCGAATCCATTTATGGTGAGCGGCTCTTCAATTTGGTTGTAGAGCCGCATGGTGGGCCTGAATAAATCGACAAACCCCACGTTACGGCGACGGGCAACCCGCCTCATAGCCTCGGTGTAGGCGGCCAGCCGCTCGTTCTCCTTCACCCCGTCGGGAAGGGGGTGTCCATCCGATAAGTCCTCGAAGGCGATGGGAGAAATCAACACCAGCCGGGGCGCGCTTTCCCCGTTGTATTGTTGCGACAAGGTATGCCGGACGAAGGCATCGAGTTCCCCGGAAAAATTTTCCACGCGATCCAGTCCATCGAAGGATTCATTATAGCCGAAAAAGGCCAGGATGATATCGGCTTTCAAATTGCTGAGCCATTGGTCGGGGGTTGGGAAATGACCGATTCCCAAGTGAGTTTGGTACTCGGGACGATAGGCCTCGGCGCCCGGGAAGGCCCACTGGCTCTCGCGCGATGGATGGGGCCGAAAGCCCGGAGTATCCCCGGGGTGGCAGATATTGCGAACGGTGAGGTTTGCATCCGGATAGAGGCGGTGCAAACGGGTTTCAAAATGGGGAAAGTTGAGCATGCGTTCACCCAAACCGTTGCCCATCAGGACGATGCGGTCATTTTCCCTCACACCTAAGGGAAGCGCATCGGCCCGTCCCGCAAAAAACAGGGTGAGGGCAGCGAGAGAGAATAGAATATTTTTGCCCATAAATTTGTTCACGTCTTATGCAATGGATTGGTTTAGTCGGCAAAACTTTCGACGCTCAATTTTTGCGCTTCCCAGTAGCCCTTCTTTTTAAAACCGTAGGCGGTCGGATTAAAGCTCCCGACGATATCGACTTTGCTACCCCCTGCGGGGACGGGAAGGCCCAAGCACCAGTAAACCCCATTCACGATCATGCGACGGGTGCCCGCTTCCTCCAGGTCGGTCGAAGCGCCCATGGTGGTGGCAAATACCTTGCCTTTTCTTCCACCGGGCAATTGATAACTCTTGGTCCAGGCCAGAGGCATCATCGGATCATTTTTGTGAAAACCCGGGTGTTGCCCATACTTGGGCGCCTTTTCGTAGGGCCCCGGGCCAATGGGCGGGTCGCCCTTGTTCATTCCGGCCAGGACCTGGCCCAAAACTACGGCCCGGGAATCGCCCGGTTGGGGCAATTTTACCCCGTACACATCGGAAGGACCCCAAATAGCGCCCTCCCCTATTCCGTTGTTGATCTCATGATTTTCCACGGGAATGCCTCGGGTGCTTTCCTTCTTATGCCAACCATGGTGGCTTATCCAGGAGGTGCCCAGGACCAACTCCCCAAATCCATTGTGCCAGGCGGATTTTTCTCCGGAATAGTCGAAGCTGTAGTGGGCCCACTTCGAATCGGCCGGGAAGCGAAAGGCATGGGTCGCGGTTCGCAGACCAACGACCGGGCGACCTGAGGTGAGATAATCATCGATTTCCCGCATCTGCCCGTCCGGCAAGGCGCGAAAGCGTGTGGCGATGATCATCAGGTCGGCATCCCGCAATGCCTCCAATCCGGGGATATTTTCCCGAAAGTCCGGATCAATTAATCCGGGAGTTTCCGGCTTCTGAGCAAAAAGAACGGTGCATTTGAAGCCATGGTGTTCGGACAAAATCTTGCCCAATTGAGACAGGGCTTCCTCGGATCTGTATTCCTCGTCGCCGCTGATCAATACCATGTGTTTTCCTTGGCCGGCGCCATTCATCCCCTCGAAGACCAGCCATTTGAGCGGTCTGGAACCACTATCCCCAAAACAACCGATTAAGAAAAACAACAGGCTGACTCCTTGGAATAAGAGATATCTCATTGTGAAAAAGAATTTATGGCGATTTCAGGAAGTAGAACCATGCCTATGTTTCTGGCCATAGTTCGGAAAAAGGCGGAAAAATTAAGGAACCAGGCACTTAAAAGCAACGTATTCTTTTGGGGTGAACCATGGATAACATGGAAGGGGAATGTAGGAGCGGGTTAATCCCTTCTCCCTCAGCAACTCGACAACAAAGCATGCCGCAGTCGTCTCACCCGGTCGGCCAAAGACTCCCGGAAGGTCGGCACCGGCTCCTCTCCCCGTTCCACTTTCCAGATAAAGATGCTTGGACCCTTGCCCTGGAAAATCAAAGGCAATCGCTCCTCAAATTCGGCTTCGTCTTTCACGGTATAAACCTGCTCGATCCCGGCTCCGCGGGCCATGGTTTCAAATTCGACAATACCGGATCCGGGAACCACCTGGTTGCCCGTCACTTCATAGGTTCCGTTTTCGATGATCACCATGACGTAGTTTTGGCAGGGCCTTTGGGCAATCGTGACCAGAGTGCCCAGAGACATGAGCATGCTTCCATCGCCATTCAAAACGATTACCCGACGGTGGGGTTGGGCTATGGCGATCCCCAAGCCCAAGTCGGCGGCATGGCCCATGGCGCTGTCCACTGAGGCGAAGTCCAGGGCGGTATCGGACAACTTTTCCCAAGGTTTGGCCGTGCCCATGCAGGTAATAATAATTTCATTTTTCCGGCGGGCGGCCAGTTTTGCCAGACAGGTGTACTTGTTGAGCATTTTAAACAATGGTATCGGCCATAATCACGGCGGCCGGTTTGGAAGAGGACTGCGCCCTTTCAAACGCCCTATTTATCATGGCCAATTCGCTATCGTCGCGCATTACCTCAAAGGGAATACCCCAGGCCTTCATCGTTGGCTCCGTGAACACCGCCACTGAATCTTTGCGCTCCACCTCGGGATCCAGCGACTTGAACCCCCGATAACAGAGAAGGATCGCCTGGGGAATCCGCATATTCCAGGCGGTCCCCCGCAACGCATCTCCCGCCTCGAGGAGACCCGTATTTTGAATGAGCACCACTGCTTGTTTCCCTCCGATGTAGAGTCCTGCTGCAATGGCAAAAGCCTCACCCTCCCGGCAGACCATGATCACTTCTATCTCCGGGTCCTCCACCAAACCTTGGAAAAACACGCGGGAAAGGTTATCGGGCAGCCCCACCACATGGGTGATACCCTGCTCTTTCAAGGCCTTGTGAATCTTTGAGGCAGTCAGCTTCAAACCGTTACCGGCTCCAAGGATTTTACTTCGGGCAACATGCCACGCCGGTCAAACGGCAGGGGGCGCGGTTCGATGACAATCTCCAAATCATCCCGCTCCCGTGCCTCATCCAGGTACATGGCCGAACATTCCAACTCCGCCACGTCCAGGGTATTGCGGATCCACATCAGCCTGGCTTGAGCGGGAGGGGTCAATCCGATCAAGGGAAATGCCGCGTCCAATACTTCCCGATCGGTTTCATAATGAATCGGAATCATGGCGGCGGCGGCTCCCCCCCGGTGAGGCTATTGATGCGGGTTACATCGACGTCCATTTGCTCGATGGCACGGGTCAAGGCAAATTCTACCATGCCCATTCCCACAGCGTTTCCATGAGTTTCATGAGTCAGGCTACGCACACAAATATTCCCGATTTTTGGAGTTTCACCGGGCCCGGCCGAATGCCAGCCGAATTTGCGTCCAATCACATTGGTATCCATTCCCGTTCCACTGATGTTTTTACCCATCTCATCGACCAGGAGGATGTCGACCGTTTCGAAGGGCAATCGCGGCAGCCAGCGTTTTGCCAGGACGAGCAACTCTTTTTCCCGTTCTTCCAGCTCCTCGGGACCAACCGCCGAAAGCATGGCTGTTTCGTCATAGGAATTTTCCACTATGCCCAGACCGGCGATAATATTGCAATTGGCCAGCACCTCCCGACCCACACTGCGGATAATTTGGCCGAAATCGTAATCCCGAATGGCCCGGTGGTAGACCTTGGCTCCGTCGTGTTTGCCCAACCCGATCAGCATCATTTTCATCAAACCGCTTTCAATGTCCCCCACGAAATTGGTGTGCGGTTTTATGCGGCCCACCACACAAACGTGATCCGCTTCCCAGGCAAATTTATCGAAGTGGACGGGGAATCCTTCCTCCGCTTGGCAAACGATGACGGTTTCCATGCTGGCCTTGATAGGACACCCGCAAAATGCTTCCGTCACGCCGTAAGATGCTAAAATCTCCCGCTGTCCGGCGGCGGTGCCACCTCCGTGACTCCCCATGGCCGGAACAATGAAGGGCGCAGCGCCAAGCCTCTTGAAGTGATCGACGACTGCTTTGATGATGGTGTCGATATGGGAGATACCGCGGCTGCCGGCGGTAATGGCCACGGTCTGGCCTGGTTGTAACCTTGTTTGGAGGGAGAGCCTTCCCAGTTGGTCCTCCACTTCGGCTGGTATGTCCTCAACCAAAGGGCGCTCGAAGGTTTGGCGTACTCGGAAAATTTGTGGATATTCAGACATAGGAAAACTCAGAATGAAGAAAAATGGTAATCTTTCAAGCAATTGAAACTCAAATCCTTGCTGTTGCTCCCCAGAGGGAGGAGCTAGCCCCACAAATCTTCTACTGCACTCCGGAATCCCGGCACTGGCGCGGACTTCGTTGGATTCCCCTGCCCGTGCTCCGCACAGATGCAGGCCGACTTTGCAGGTGTCGACCCAGCTTCATCCGCTCATCAGCGCGAAGCCCACACCAGCACTCGATCTTCGTTCGCTCGCTACGAATTTTGTGAGACATGCGGGCCAGGGGTTCAAATATCAGCTTTTAAACGCAGGGCGATGACGGTGGTATCGTCCTGGGGAAAGTCTCCCCCACAATATCGGGCGAGGTGTTCCCGCACCCCTTGAACGATTTCATCGATGGGTTTTCGGGCCAGCAGCTTGAATTCCCCCAGCAACCCTTCCGGCCCCAATTCATAGCCTAGGGGATTGCGGCACTCTATGACCCCATCGGTCATAAAGAGCAGACAATCTCCCTCCTCGAGGTCGAGTTGCAGGGTTTCAATGTGTTGGCAAATCCCCAAACCCAAGACATTTTCACTGGGAACGGGGACCACTTCAACAGTGGATTTCGCCTCCCGGAACCATAATACCGGAGGCAACCCGGCATTGGCCAGGGTCAGGGTGGGCCGATTCCCGTTGCTCAGATCCAGGCCTCCGGCGCCGGCGGTGACAAACCCGAAGGGTATCAGGCCTTTCAGGAGTTGATCCAGGGTTATCAAGGCTTTATCGGGGTGAGCGAATACGGAGGGCATGGTATAATCCGCCACCTGTTTGACCAGGATGGTAAAAATACCGGCCGACACGCCGTGGCCACTGACATCCCCCAAAAGAACGGAAAGGTGTTTCCGGGAAACGAGGGGAAAAGGGACCACGTCGCCCCCCACATCCCCCATGCTCAAACTCATCACGGCAATCTCGACGGCGGGATGGTCCGGCAAGGGCCCGGGAATGAGGAGTTGCTGCACCCTCCCGGCGTTGTGAAAGTCCATTTCCAGGATTTCATTCTTTTGCCGAAGTTGCTCCCGGCTTTCCTCCAAGGCCTTTTGAGCTTCCACCTGAGCCGAAATGTCGCGCGTTATACCCATTAGCCCGACCGGTTCTCCCGATCCCAAATAAATCGGCACCTTGGTCGAAGTAACCCAGGTCACTGTGCCATCGGGCCAGGTTTCCTTTTCGGTTTTGTTAACCAGCTTCTCTTTGTGTTGCATCAGCCTCTGTTCATCCTCAAAGGCCTCGCGGGCATGCTCATCGGAGAAAAAATCGAAATCGGTTTTACCAATCAATTCCCCGGAAGACTCCAACCCGAATTTGGCGACAACGGCATCGCTCACCCGAATAAAGCGGCTCTTGCGATCTTTGAAGTAAATCTGGTCCTGGGTCTCATGCAAAACGGCATCGAAAAGGACCGAAGCGGAAGCCTTGAAAAGAACAGAATCTTCCTCAACAGAAGCGCTCATGGTGGCAAAGAATAATTCCCCTCGGGGCATTGTCCATCCACCAATGCAAAAATCTTCCGCAGGCAAATTCCCGAATCAACCGCGGATGAGAAATGAGCAATCGGCTCTCGAAGCAAACGCGGCGTAAAGCCGCTCCTACAATATTACCCGCAATGACCTCGAAGGATCACAGTTCACCATCCAGCCATTTTTCGATAATGATGAATTCCTCTTCGGTGACTTTTGAATCGGGGTGGGTAATGCGGTAGCTCTTGATCGGCATCAAGTCGTCGAGAATTTCATCGTAAGTCTCCTCAATTTTTTCCTCTTTTCTTCTTTCGGAGTATTTGCCCCACTCCGAGTAATTGACTTCCCTGCGGCCTTCTTCCACGTGGTGTGCGATCCACCAGGAAATGGGGGCCACGTAGGAGTACCAGGGCCAATCGCTTTGGTTGGAGTGGCAATCGTAGCACTTGGCTTGCAGAATGGCTCTTACCTCCTCGGGACCGTCGAAGTCCAGGTCGGCATCCACGGGCGGATTGGTGCGGTCAACCGGTTTTAATTGAATGCCGATAAAGGCCAATCCCAACAGGATTACAGTAATTTTGAGGAATTTCTTCATGTGTTTACAGGGGAGAAACGTGATTTGGATGGGGAACGGGTTGTCGTGGGTCAGTTAAAATCCTCTAAAGGCATATTGAAAAATTTCCACATTATTTTCTGCTGGTTTCCCTGGCATGGGGAAATGGGCAACCTGGCCTGTCAGGCGGTCCAAGCGTTGGCTTTAAAAGGGAATGGTCAAGCTGAGCCTGGCCTGCACAGTCTCGGGGGCCTTTGTAATCAGGGCGTTGCCGGCAAAGGACGGGTCGGACCCCACAAAGTAATGTTCATTGGTCAAGTTCTCCAAACTCAGAAGGACTTCCCATGTTTCGGCTTCATAGGAGAGGTTGGCGTGGAGGACGAAGGTCGGGTCGACTCGCAGGGTATGGTCGTAATTGTGGTAGTAGCCGCCACTATGGATGCCGCCTAAGGCGAAGCCCCACCGGTCCCCCCAATCGGTGGCAAGAAAAAGCTTGGCCGTTTCTTCCGGGATACCCGGGACCATCAATTCCGCATTTTGGGAGGGGCTTGAACCTTCCGGGGTAAATCCGCCAAAGGCATTGGAAAACTGGGACAACAGAGCTCCGCCTTCCAGGGCCAAGCCTATCTCATCGTTACCCTGCCCGGTGGGATCGGCCAAGGAGAAGGGCATGGTGCGGAATCCCAGACCGCTTTTGCGGCGGGTTTCCCGATTGCTGTAGGATCCGATCAGGGTAGCGTGTTCATTGAGGGAAAAAGTGATTTCAAGCTCAAAGCCTTCGGAGGCGTAGGGATCCGAGGTATTGGTGCGGTCGTTGAAGGCGGACTGCTCCCATTCATAGTAGGCGGCGGTGGCGTAAAACCGTTTTTCCGGGTAAGAAATCCTGATGCCCCCTTCCGTGAGACCGGAATCACCAAAATTTCTATCGTCCAGGACGGCCCCCCCCTGCAGTGGCGCATAGGTGACCGCCTTCTGGTGGGAGGCGTAGAGACTCACCGCCCTGGATAACCTTAACACCGGATTGATACTCCAGTTGAAAAAGCTGTCTTCTCCTTTGCTTCGGTTTTGGGCGATGTCGGTTGGGGCATCCGGCACTTTTACCTTGAAGTCGACACTGTCAAACCGGCTACTGAGGATCAGGAGAAAGGGGCCTTCCCAATCGAAAAGGGCGGAAGCGAAACCGCCGAGTTGGACGAGGTCCGATTGGGCGGCATGGCTTCCGGGAGCATTGGCGCCAAATCCTCCCCCCCAAAAGTTGTGGCCGGAAATCGGATCGGTCTGGTCGCCCGAAAGAAACCTGGTGTTGTCACTGATGGATCCGCGCGAAACATCCCGGCGGGAGAAGGGCTCAACCCAGAAGTCCTGCATCTGAGTGGCCTGGGAGAATCTGGCTAGCAATACGTAATCCACAACCAGCACCGCTTTCGCGCCCAGATCCTATAGGGTAGTCAAAGACAGGCCGTCGTCCAGAACCAATTGATCCGACCGAAAGGCGTATTGGTAGGAACTGAGTTTCCGGGTGCCGATCTTTTCGAAGAAGAATTTGTTCTCCAGGGTAGTGCTATCCGAGATAAAACGCTCCAGATCCATGAATGCCATCAGATCCTTGGAATTGGCGAAATCCTGCCGGTCGGAAAGGACCTGATTACCCTTGATGGATGTGGTAAAAACCGGACCGCCAGCCCAAAAGTATGCGGGTGTATACAAATAACCGCTCTCGGTCTGAATGATGTCCTCAGGCAATCCGGCGTAAATGGTGGTCCGGACATGCGGATCGCTCAAATCCTTCATTGCGGCCAATTGCACGGCCGAGACAGTCCCCTCGGAAACAGCAGCGTCGATCACGGTGGAAGGAACTACCAAAGCCCGGAAATCTCCGTAGTTTTTGTTGAGCAAAGGCGCCCTGCCGGAGGACATTCCACCGAGCAACCCCCGATCGGGGAATCCTCCATTTTTGCTGCGAACAAGGCTGAGCGGTTCCCCCATAACGTATTCTCCATGGTCGATGAGATTTTGAGAGGGACGGTTCCAGCCGGAGTTTTCGTTGGATTCAAAGGCGTAATATTCAGCCCCGGCGTAGAGGTAGGTGTCATCGGACAATTTCATTTTGATCGATCCGTAGACTGAAAAAAAATCGTTCCTCACACGATCCCACCAGCTTTCCGCTTGCTGAGTCGTTACCGACAAACGATAAGCAGCCGCTTTGTCGAAGGCCAGAAACGGCCCGCCTTTGTCGACCTCGAAATGGTATAGATTGTTCGAGTCCAACTCGAATTTCAGGGAACCGCGGGAGGTATCGAAGAATGGAGATTTTGGCATCATGTTAACGAAACCTCCCACGTGGCTGGGCAGATACTGGGCCGGGGCGGGACCCTTGATGACCTCCATGGCCTCCAGTGAGCAAAATGAAGCGGGCATTTCGTTTCGTTGGAAGGCTCGAAGCATTCCGTTGAAATAGATACCTCCTTGCCAACCGCGCAGGACAGGGGCGCCGGCGATGCCGTAAAAGTTGTAGCGCTCGGTGCCGGCCCCAACTTTATGCAGGTCGGCAAAATCATGGATCTGGAATTGTTCGATGGTTTCGGGCGAGAGAACCAACACCGATCTCGGTATCTCCATCAGGTCCATGTCGGCAAAGAAGGCCGAGTCGATCTTTCGGTCGGTGGCCAGGAGAGAATCCGAATCCTCTTGAGCGATGGCCTCGGTGATGAACTTTTCCAATTCGAAAATGGGACTTTCTTCCTCCTCCCGGGCAAATAGGCTGCCGGCCAGGAGAACCACACCGAAAATTATTCCGGGCCATGTGGACTTGTTCAATTTCATGGAAAGACGGTCCGGCAACCTCGTCGCAGGGCCAAAGATAAAACTGCCAATAAATGGGATATCCGATGAGCAAACAAGCTTGGAAAACTTCCCGCCCTTGGGCGCTTTCCCCTCCTCTCCCTCCAATCTTGATCCTGATCGTGATCTTGATCTTGATCTCACATCCTGGATTCTGGTTTGTGACACAATTGCTCTTTGTTCAATCCTCTTCCCAACCAAAAGGGAGAGGTAAAAAAAATTTCTCTCGCAAAGACGCAGAGAACGCAAAGGGATGCGCAGACATATTTGCCTGCTTTCAGACGTAGGAGCGGCTTTACGCCGCGATCCCACCAGCATTAAATTAATCGGGGGATAAACCCCCTCCTACAGCTAAAAACCATCATTCCTCAGCCATTATTTCGATCACGATCACGATCACGATCACGATCACGATCAAGATTGAGGGCCATTGGTGTCATCTGTGGTTATTCC
>JAABVD010000112.1 GCA_014529615.1 Opitutia bacterium | reverse complement strand
ATCTCTCCCCATTTCCCTCATTCCTAATTCCTCATTCCTAATTCCTAATTGGCGCTCCCCAGCGCGCCTATCCCTCCCCATTCCTAATTTCCTCCCTTCTCCCTCTGGGAGAGGGTGGCGCGAAGTGCCGGGTGAGGGTTGCAACGCATTACCTAAATCGCGCCCTTGGGCGCTCAATACCGCCCCTTACGTATCCAAATGGTGGCCTGGGCCACGCTCCATTGAAACTTCCGGGCGTGTTCCCGAATCAGAAACGGCAAATCCAATTCGCGAACCAGGACGAAATTTTCCGATAATTCCTCGATCAGACCCCGCAAGGTGGTTTGTCCGGCCCCTTCCCGTTGCAAGCCTCCCAACCAGTTTTTGCGCGGGGTGTAGTGTTGCGACCACGTATTGGGGGAAGAGAGAATCAGTTGACCCCCTGGCCTGAGCAATCCCGGAAGCGCCTGCAGGAATTTGCGCGGATCGGCCAGACGATCGATCAGGTTTGCCCCCAGAACCACATCGAACTGCCCCAGGTCTCCCGGCAAATTCATGGCGTCCCCCGGCCTGAAAGTAACCCGGTCCGGATCAATTCCACGGGGAAGGCGCGCCACCAGTTCGGTGAATAATTCCCCCTCATCCTTGCGCCGATAGGTCAAGGCGCCCTTTTCCTTCAGCATGTTGGCAATGTCAATGTAGCGCTCCGAGGCATCGATGCCGTTGACTTGGTGGCAGGTGCGGGCCAGCTCAAAGCTGGAACGACCCACCGAACAACCCAGGTCCAAACCCCTTGCTTTGGGCGAAAGCAACCCCTTGTCCAGACACTCGATTACGCACCGCACAGGGTAGTTCAACGAAGTGGAAGGACCATAAGAATAGGGCAATACCTCAACAGGGGCCCCGTAGTGCAGGAGCAGGTACTCGGAAGCTGCCTGTTCCGTTTCATAATAGGAAACCTCGGACATGAAGCGGGTAATATTTCTAAAGATTACTCGGAAGGGGTTGGTAGGTTCAGATGGATAGACGCGACGGAGAAAGGGGTCAAACCTTGTCCCCCTCACAAAGCCTTCCCGCCCCGGCTGAATTTTGTTGAAGCTCTTCCCATAAGGAGCCATAAGATTAATGGAATCTACCGCCAATTCCCGTTTTGCCTCCCATGAAAGATTTTCAATCTGAACTCCGAAGACTCCCCGGTTGGGAAATCGTGGTGAAAAACGAGGTTCCCCAATTGAGAAAATCCTACCGGTTTAAAAATTTCGCCCAGGCGCTGGCCTTTACCAACCAGGTAGGGGCGTTGGCGGAAGAATACAACCATCATCCGGAGATTATAACGGAATGGGGGCAAGTGACCCTCTCCTGGTGGACCCACACGGCCAAGGGCCTCACCCAAAATGACTTCGATATGGCGGGAAAAGTCGAGGCCTTGGGTTAGGCCTTCCGGGCTTTACCATGAATTTTCGGGTTTACCTCGTTCTGGCTACATGTTCCTGTTGCCCGGTTTTTGGACTGCCACCCGGGCAAGTAGAGTTTTTCGAAAGCAAGATCCGGCCGGTTCTGGCGGAGAGTTGTTACGAGTGCCATAACAGCGTGAACAAAAGTGAGGCCGGATTGGCCCTGGATTACCGCGACGCCCTTCTGGCGGGAAGCGACGAGGGCGCGGTGATCGTAGCGGGAAAGCCGGAGGAGAGTGTTTTGATTTGGGCCATCCGCCATCAGGACGGATTCGAAATGCCTGATAATGGACCAAAACTGGAGGACGCGGTCATCGCGGATTTCGAGGAATGGGTGCAAATGGGGGCTCCCGATCCACGTCTGCGAAAACCAACCCAACTGGACTTGGATAACGCGGTTCCCTGGCCGGAATTGCTGGAAAGGCGCCGCCAATGGTGGTCTTTCCAACCGCTGAAAAGGACTCCCCCGCCCCAGGTGTCCGACCGGGAATGGAACCGGAATCCGATTGACCGTTTTATTTTCTCCGCCCTGCAGAATCAGAGCCTCGTTCCTCAAGACGAGGCGCCTCCCGAAACGCTCGTTCGCCGGTTACATTTGATCCTGACCGGGCTTCCCCCCAAGGCCGATGTGGTGAGAGCTTTTGTCGAGGACCCCTCGGAGGAGGCCTACCAGGCCCTGGTGGACAAGCTGCTCGACTCCCCGGCTTACGGGGAGCGTTGGGCCCGCTACTGGATGGATTGGTACCGGTATGCCGAATCCCACGGTAGCGAAGGAGACCCCCAACTCCCCTACGCTTCCACCTACCGGGATTATATCATCCGCGCCCTCAATGCGGATGTTCCCTATGACGATTTGTTGATGGAACATATCGCGGGCGATCTTTTACCCAGGCCGCGGATCAACCGTGAGCTTCAAATCAATGAATCAGCAATTGGCCCGGCCCATTTTCGCATGGTGCCCTACGGCTTTGGCGTGGTGGACGCCTACCAGGAGCAAATCAACTTCACCGAAAACCAGATCGACGTAGTGTCCAAGGCCATGCTGGGTATCACGGTAGCCTGTGCCCGTTGTCATAACCACAAGTTCGATCCGATCAGCCAGAAGGATTTTTACCGGTTTTACGGCATCATGATCAGCAATCGCCCGGGGAGCCGCAATATTGATACCCCCCAAAAGCAGGCCCTCCATAAACGGGCCCTGGCCGGATTGAAGCCCGGCATTCGGAGGGGTTTGGCCGATTACTGGTTGAAACACGTCGAATCCGCGGTGGAAAAACTGGCCGCCTTCTCATTCCAGGAAACGGAAGAAGATAAGCAGTTGATCGAGGAATTTAATAAGGTTCCCCATAGACGTCAGAAGGACTTGCCAACCGACCCCGATTTACTCAATCAATTTTTGCTGAAATGGGAGATGGCCAAGGCGGGGAAATACCATCCGTTTGCCCTGGTAAAGCATTGGATAAACAAGCCTGCTGAAGAGTTGGCTGCGGCATGGAGCGACCAAATCAAAAGCCACCAAGAGGACGTCGAGGAATTCGAAGATGCGAAAAAGAATGCTACCTTCTATGCGGATCTGCGCGATCAAAAAACTTTGGATTCCTGGTATGGGGAAGGAAACGGCCTGGGACCAAAGGTCAGTCCGGCCGGTTCGTTCGCGGTTGCGGGAGAAGGCATTTACGCCATCTCCGGCATCTATCCCCGAGGGGTTTACAGCCACCTCATATCCGACAAGCACAATGGCACCCTTTCCTCCCCCTATCACGTGGCGGAGGGGGATTGGAGTTTTATGCGGGCGGTGGGGCTCGATGGCGCCATCAACATGTCGGTTCGCAATTATCCCCTGGACGAAGGTCTTCTCCACCCCTACGAGACAGCCGAAACCGGGTTTGCCCAGTGGTTTCCCTTGCAAAAATACGCGTTTTGGAATGGGGAACTGGTTCATTATCAGATCTCAACCATGGGGGACAAACCGGTTAAGCACAAAGAAGAGCGTTCCTGGTTCGGCCTGACTGGGGTGATTGCCGGTGAGGTTAAAATGAAAGAACTCGGGGCCCCGCTCTTCACCGTGCTGGATTCCCCCTCCACCGTCACCGATCGAGTCTCTCTCCTCACCGCCTATAAAGGAGCCCTCAGGGAATCTATCCTGGCTTGGAAGAGATCCAACATCAGTGATGCGCAGGCCCAGTTTTTGAGCGCCTTTGTCCGGTTTGATTTCCTTCCCAACAAGTTCGATGCCTTACCGGAAAGGCTGGCCGCCTTGATTTCGCAATACCGGGATCTCGAAAGTGAAATTCCCTTTCCGACCAGAGCCCCGGCCATGTTGGAAGGAGATGTGATCGATCAGCCGCTCCTGGTTCGCGGGGAATACAAACAAGCGGCCGAGATCGTTCCCAGGCAGTTTTTGGAAGTCTTTTCCAACCGGCCCTACAGCAAGAATAATTCCGGACGCCTCCAACTGGCCAAAGATATTGTCAGCCCGGCCAACACCCTGAAATCCCGCGTCTTGGTCAATCGCCTTTGGGCCTATGTATTTGGGAGGGGTATCGTCGCCACCACCGACAACTTGGGGCGGCTCGGCAAAAAGCCCACCCACCCGGAACTGCTCGACTACCTGGCCCTGGAATTTGAGAAAAAGGGTTGGTCCATCAAGACGGCGCTCAAGCAGATGGTCAGTAGTCGCGCCTTTCGCTCCGCCAGCATCGCCTCCCAAGGTTCTAAGGAAAAGGACCCGGACAACCAATACTTGTCCTATTTCACCCCCAGGCGGCTGGACGCGGAAGCCATCATGGACTCGGTCAGCAGCATGGCCGGGGACAATTTTCAACGTGGTGTTTACATGAAAGTTAAAAGGAATAAGCTCCATCCCTTTTTGGCCACCTTCAATTTTCCCATTCCAACCACCACCGCTAGCCGGCGGAATAGCACCAATGTTCCGGCTCAAGCTCTCAGCATGATGAATGGAGAATTCGTGCGGGAAGCAGCCGAGGATTGGGCTAAAAATATTCAAGAAAGAGTCGATCATGGGCCGATCGAAACCATACTCGAAGTGTTCTTTATCGATGCCTATGCGCGCAGGCCCAGCCAGATAGAGAAAAAACAACTATCGGAATACTACGCCGGTATGGAAGATCCCGATGCAGCATTGAAGAATATTGCCTTTGCCCTGATGAACACCAAGGAGTTTATCTATGTTTACTAGACATCATAACCGGCGTGAATTCCTCAAGCTGACAGCCCAAGGAATCGGTGGGTTCATGCTGTCGAGCCTGATTAACAACGCTTCCGCCCGCAGCAGCTACACGCCCCGGTTGCACCACCCTGCCAAAGCCAGATCGGTTGTCTTTCTTTACATGTCAGGTGGGGTTTCGCAAGTAGACTCTTTTGATCCCAAACCCCTGTTGAGGGAAATGAACGACCAACCCATGCCGGTTAAGCTGGCGCGAACGCAATTCAACCAGGTGGGCAATATTATGGGGTCCTTCTGGGATCATAAAAAGTACGGTGAGTCGGGGATCGAGATGACCAATCTTTTTCCCAACATCGCCGAACTCGCTGATGACCTCGCCGTGGTCAGATCACTGACGGCAAATTTCAGTGAGCATGCCCAGGGTAATTTCTTCATGCACACCGGCTTTCCCTTTCTGGGTCATCCCAGCGCCGGGTCTTGGGTCACCTATGGATTAGGCACCGAAAACGAAAATTTACCCGGGTACATCGTGCTTCAAACCGATACCGCCGGCGTCCCCCATGGGGGAGTAAGCCTCTATGGAAACGCTTTTCTGCCGGCCACCACCGGGGGATCAATTTTTAATATTTCCGGTAACCGAACCGTGCCGAATATTCAACCCTCCCGCCTGAAGCATGAGCAACGCAAGGCATTGAATATTATCAAGAATCTCGATCGCGGTTTCGCCGATCGCACCGCCGCCGGTGACGCGGTGATGGCATCGGTTAAAAATGCCGAAACCGCCTATCTCATGCAGGAAGCGGTTCCCGAACTCACCGATATTTCCCGGGAATCGGAAGGAACGCTGGAAATGTACGGGGTCAATGATCGTCTCGTTTATAAATCGGAGTACGCCCGCCAATGCCTCATGGCCCGGCGCCTGGTGGAGCGCGGGGTCCGCTTCATCGAATTGTCTTGCTGCCCCTATAAAGGCGGTCAGAGGGAAAATCCCTGGGATCAGCACGGCAATATTCTTGAAGGTCACACCGCTATGGCCCTTCAGGTGGATCAGCCCATTGCCGGTTTGATCAAGGACCTGAAACAACGCGGCTTGTTCGACACCACCTTGCTCGTTTTCACAGGTGAGTTTGGCCGCAACCCCTTTGCCCAAATCAGTCCCGCCAATGAGGTGGGCCGCGACCATAATCCCCAAGGTTTCAGCGCTTGGTTGGCCGGCGCCGGAGTAAAGGGTGGTACCGTCTACGGCGCCACCGATGAATTCGGCTACCACGCGGTGGACAAGGTCTCCAACATTTATGAACTTTGGGCCACGGTGCTTCATTTGCTCGGGGTGGATCACCATGAACTGACCTTCCAGCATGGCGGGCGCAATTTGCGCCTGACCGACGTCCACGGCAAAGTCTGGCAAGAGATCCTGGGCTGACCGCCCCGCATGGGAAGATCCGCCCTAAGCTACCCGGTTCCGTGGATTGCCCTCCAGATAGGCGATCACATTGTCCACCGCTCCACTGTTCAGAAGATCGACGCCTTCGGGGGTCATGTCGGCGCAATGCGGCGTCAGGATCACGTTTTCGCAGGCGAACAAGGGGTGATCGGCAGGAGGAGGTTCTTCCTCGAAGACATCTATCCCCGCTCCCATCAGGTGTCCGGTGTTGAGAGCATGGGCCAAGGCATCCGTATCCACCACCCCTCCCCGGGCTCCATTGAGAAAAATGCTGTTTCTCTTCATCCTGGCGAATTGATCCATCCCCATCAGACGCCTGCTTTCCTCGGTCAGTTTTACGTGAACGCTGATCACATCCGATTCCCTCATTACCTCATCCATGGACTTGAAGGTAACCCCCAAGGCTCCGGCCCGTTCCTCGGATGGATGGAAGGTCCAGGCCAGTGTCTTCATGCCAATGGCACGCCCCAGCCGGGCCATCTCGGCCCCAATGGCTCCAGTCCCGAGAATTCCCAGGGTCTTCCCCCGCAACATGATGTTGTCCATCCGCAGCCATTCACCTCGCCTCAAGCGCGCCGTAAAATACGCGGCCCGCTTGGCCACGGCCAACATCAGACCAAACATGTGTTCCGCTACCACCGGAGCCGTCCTCCCCGGTTGATTGCAAATAACCACACCGTGGTATTTTGCCGCCTCCAGATCGAACATGTCGGTCCCGATGGAACAGGAGGTGATCATTTTCAAATCCGGCAATTGGGCAAAGTCTTCCCCTCCCCATTTTACGGTTCCCCGTGTATTCATGATAATCCCGGCTCCCTCCACCCGGGCAATCTTGTCAGCCCGGTTTTTCGGCCGATCGGTATGCACCACCACGCGACCTAGGCCCTTCAACCTGTCGAGGTGGGGAGAACCTTGAATCTGGGGGGGATCGTCCCCCGGAACCACTATCTTTACAGGATGGGAAATCGCTGTTTTACGGCCTCGGGGACCGGGTTGGAGTTGGCCTGGAGGGGAAGAGGCCCCCCGTTGGTTATTCTTAGGGAATTCAACGCTTTTCAATTGACCCAAATGGGGGCCATTGCCCAGATTGAGGTCAGACTTTTCAGAAAATCAATTCGTAACTACTCAGGTATCCAAAGCCTAACCTGCATTTCTCACAAATTTTCATGCGATGGTGATTGAAAGAACTGTAGGACGTAAAGCCCCTCCTACAGTTTCGTGATACGATATAAACATTCATGCGGACGATTGCTCAAGATACCTGAGTAGTTACATCAATTCATAAATAGGAGAACAATTGTATGGCTACTACAACTAAAGCGCCGGGGGATATTCAAGCTTTCACCGCGGACGATTTTACTGCGCCCGAAGCATTTGAAAAATTTTGTTACAACGGCGGGAAACCACTCGGCGGGTTGATCGGGGGAAAATCGGTCCCCGGTTCGATGAACGCCGTTCTCGACGTCATCAATCCCGGGACCAAGGAGGTCCTGGCCCGGATGGCGGAAATGGGCTATGATGAGGTTAACCTCGCCGTCGAAGCCGGTTACCGGGCCTTTCAGGGGGGCTGGAAAAACACCACCCTGGCTGAGCGCGCCGCCTTGATCATGAAACTGGTCGAATTGTTCGAGCGGGATAAGGAAGTTTTTCTCGCCTGCGAAATATTGAACGGCGGAAAAGTTTCCGAACTGGCCAGGGGAGACATGTACGCCGTTCGGAGCACGGCCGAGTATTTTATCGGAGTAGCCAGGGAAACTACTTTTGGCGACAGCACCGTCTCGCGCGTCAGGCGGGACCTCGACGCCTATACCTACGCTGAGCCGTGGGGCGTCGTCGCCGGGATCATTCCCTGGAATTATCCGGTCGTCCTGACCGCATGGTTCATGATGCCCGCCTTGATAGCCGGGAACTGCATCCTCATCAAACCCAGCGAAGAAACTCCGCTCAGCGCCCTTTATTTGGCCAAACTGGCCGATGAAGCCGGTTTCCCGCCCGGGGTGATCAACGTGCTGCCGGGACGCGGTGAATTGTCCGGCAAGTTCATCGCCGAGCATCCGGGGGTTCGATTCATCGCCTTTACCGGTTCGCCGGGGGTGGGACAGAGCATCCTCCGGGCAGCAGACAAACACGGCACCCGGGTTAAACGGGAAATGGGCGGAAACGGGTCCGCCATCGTCTGCGCCGATGCCGATCCTGAACGGGTCGCTCGCTTGATCGGCCGCAACGCCAATCAGCATTTCGGGCAAACCTGTAGCACCATCCATCGCGTATTCGCGGAGCGCCCCATATTCGACGATTTCGTGGATGCTTCGGAAGCGTTTTTCAAGGGTCTCAAAATTGGGAATCAGGCGGAAAGGGGCACTCAACTCGGACCGGTCATCAATTCCCGGCAACCGCAACGGATTATGCAAGGCATCGAAATGGCCCGAGCCAATGGGGCAGAGCCCATACTCGAAGGAGGTCGTGCCACCGTGCAGGGTTACGACGGTTACTACATGAAACCGACCTTGCTGAGATCAAAAACCTGGTCGGACTGCAACCCGGCTGAAATTTTTCACACCTTCGTCAACGTCCAGCCGGTTGATTCGGTGGAGCAGGCTCTCCAGTGTGCCAACAACACCCGCTACGGACTGGGTTCCAGTGTTTGGACCAAGGATCTGGAACTCGGTCAACGGATCGCCAAGCGTTTCCGGGATGGAACCGGCCAGGTAAACTGCCACAATACGGTTGCCCCCGGCATACCCTACAGCGGTCAAGGTATCTCTGGAGGACCCGGAGCCGGAGTCAATTGTGCGGAAACGTTGCGCGATTATCTCCAGATCAAGGCCATCTTCGTTTCCGATTAGCCGGGATAAAATTCTCCCTGGCCAGAACAGGAGGTTTAGGCCACAACTTCAATCTTTCCCATGAATCGTTTCTCCACACCGGCAATTTTACCAGGATTTGCCCTTCTGCTGGGGCTCGGTTGTTCGCTCCAAGCGAAAGCCCCGGATACTATCAGTCTCTTCAACGGCCAAAACCTGGACGGTTGGGTCATCGAGAATAACGGCCAATTCTCCGTGGCCGACGGGGTCATCAAACTTGATAAAGGGGTTGGCTGGTTACGGTCCTCCCAGAGCTTTGCCGATTTTACCCTGACCATGGAATTCCGGTTTCTGGAAAAGGGGGCCAACAGCGGCATCTTCGTCCGCACCGGGCCAACCAGTAAACATGATGAAAACGGCTGGCCCGACAACGGTTATCAGGTGCAGTGTATGGATACGCTCGAAGGCCAGTATCCCCTGGCCCACATGATCCCATACGGAGCGCCGGAATTCGAAAGTGAATCGGACATCGAGGCTCTGAAACGTGTCTACCGGCCGGCGGGGGAATGGCAGACTTACGAAATATCCTGCCGGGGGGAAACC
>JAABVD010000111.1:6756-14115 GCA_014529615.1 Opitutia bacterium | reverse complement strand
CCCTGTTCTCCAATTGTTTTTTCTCCGTGGCAAATCGCGGATCTTCCGAAAGATCGTTTAAACCGAGGGCCAGGGAAATGTCCCTCAAAGCATTGTCGGAAAACACCGGAGATATTTCAATGTAGCCATCCTTCGTGGCAAAGGCCTTCAGAATCGCATCCTCCGTGCCTCCCAATGCGGCCGGCGCATCGATCCTGGCTCCGTTCAAATGGGAAGCGCCATCCCAGACGTGGGCGTGAAAGGCGACGCTGAAAAGATCGGTGGAAATTAATTGCCCATGTCCCGTTTTCTCCCGGTGGTAAAGGGCCATCAGGATGGCGATCATCAGGTGCAATCCGGCGGCGTAGTCCACGCTCATTCCCCCCGGGATGGGCGCTTTTTGCTTATCGGGTTGCAGAAACCAACCCGCTTCGGCTCGAGCCATGAGGTCGTGACCGCCCCGGCCGCTGTCCGCCGAAGGTCCCGAATCGCCCCAGCCACTGCTCCAAGCGTAAATGAGCCCGGGATTGATGGCGCGCGCATCCTCGTAACCAAGCCCCAGCTTCTCCAATACTCCTTTTCTCAAGTTGTGCCCCACCACGTCCGCTTCCGCCACCAGTTTGCCTACCAATTCCCTTCCCGCCTGCGATTTGAGATCAACCGCAAGGGATCGTTTGTTTCGGTTCAAATTGGCAAATGGAAGCGATACGCCTTTGATAAAGGGGCCCCAGGCACGACTCCAGTCACCTCTGGGAGGTCTTTCCACCTTTATCACGTCGGCTCCATGGTCGGCCAGAATCTGGGTTCCCATCGGACCCTGAAATACGTGGGAAAAATCGAGTATCCTTAGACTCTCCAGAGCCTGTGGTGGCAGTCCCATTCCGGTTAGTTCCTTCCCTTGTTCAGGAAATTGCGGATGCGCATTCTGGTATCGGGACTGTTGATGCAGTCCTGCGAATAAGCGCTATCAGCCAGGGCGCTGCCATCCCTGGCAGGGCGTTCGGCCTCGTTTAACAGTTGCTTGAACCCGCGGATTGCCACCGGGCTTTTCAAGGACACCGTGCGGGAAAACGCCTCGATAAAGGTATCCAATTCTTCCCTTTCTCTTATCTCATCGATCATTCCCATGGAGAAGGCGGTTTGAGCATCGACAATTTCTCCCGTAAAGAAAAGGCGTTTTGCCCCGGCCATTCCAATTCGCCTCGATAGTCGGTGGGCGCCCCCCCAACCCGGCACAAATCCCAGATTTGCCTCGACCTGCCCTGCTTTGGCGGTGGGATCGCACACGATCAGATCACAGGCCATGGCCAACTCCAGACCGCCTCCCAAGGCGTAACCGCGCATTTTGGCCACCACCGGGATGGGCAAATCTTCCAAGGCATTGAAAGTATCGTGGCCGCAGGCAATCCACCGGGGCATGGTTTCCTCCGACAAGGTATGAAGAACCCCTATATCGGCTCCCACACAGAAGTAGCGTTCGCTCGCGCTCTGCACCACCAAGGTACGGCACCGTCCATTGTCGGATTTGAGTAATGCTTCGGCGATGGTATCCAGAGCGGCCTTCAATGCGGACATTACCTCCAAATCCAGGGTAGGGGGTTTGCCCTTGGGAGGCGCGAGGGTGATTTCCCAGCGATTCTCCAACTCTTCCAACCGAACGGTGGTTCGCATGATTGCCAAATCGGATTGCATACAATTTACAAATTAGTTTTTACTTTATTTGTTTGAGGTCAACTTCTTATTCCCCTACACGCAAACCATGCCTACACCTTTAAAACGGCAAATCGCCGACACCCTGCGGGGGCAAATACTTTCTGGTAAATGGAGCGAAGGGACAAGAATCAAGGAAGAAGCCCTGGCCGATCGGTTTGGGGTGAGCCGCGGGCCCATTCGCGACGTGATGCTGGAATTATCCAAGGAGGGCCTTCTGCGGGCGCTTCCCAACAGAGGGGTCTCGATCAACCGCCTGCCCACGCGGAAGGCGCGTCGCATTTTCCTGCGGACCCGCCGGGACCTGGAAACGCTGGCGCTGCAGGACGGGTTTCCGCATTGGTCCCCGGATGACCTGATGGCCAGGGAAAAAATCCTGAGGCATTTTCGGGTAGCGGCCGAATTTGGGGACCTCTCGGAGGTTATTGAATACGACATCGCCTTCCACCGCTCCATCATTGAAAGTTATCGGGAGGAAAACCTGCTGGTGCTGTGGCTGCCCCTGATGACGACCATGGCGATGCCCTACTCCCGGCACCACGACCTGATGGAGAGTTATCAGGAGCATGAAAATATCCTGGCCACTCTCAAAGAGGGGGACTTGCAGCAAGCCCTGAGATTATTGAAATCCCACATTCAATAAGGGAATGATGGAGAAATGGAATGAGGGAATGGTGGAGTGATGGAGAGAGAGGAGAAGGGAGAGAGATCCTGATCACGATCATGGTCGTGATCGAAAATGCTTGAAGAGTGGTGGTATTAAGCTGTAGGAGCGACTTTACGCCGCGATTGGGGTGAGGCTGTGTTATGGGATCGCGGCGTAAAGCCGCTCCTACATTTCCATCCGTGATTATCCGTGAAATCCGTGGTTTTCCCTCCCCTCTTTTTCCTCATTCCCTACCTTCTCCCTCTGGGAGAGGGTGGCGCGAAACGCCGGGTGAGGGTTGCAACGCAATACCTAATTCGCGCCCTTGGGCGCGTTCCTCCAACTCTGTGCTCTCGGTGCTCTCTGTGGTTAATTCCACCTGATTCGCCGATTTCAAGTGGTGGGAGATGGCAGATTCGAACTGCCGACCCCTTGCGTGTCGAGCAAGTGCTCTAACCAGCTGAGCTAATCCCCCCCACTTGGAAAAGGTTTATCAGCCAATTGAAGAATTTTGGCTTGGCAAGAATAAAGGTCATGAGGCGCCCGGGTTGAACCTGAATAACACCACGTCCCCATCCCTGATGGCGTAGTCTTTGCCTTCCAGCCGATAGGCCCCCGCCTCCCGCGCCGCCAGGCCACTGCCGGCGGCGAAGAGATCATGGCAGGAAACGACTTCCGCCTTGATAAATCCCCGTTCGAAGTCTGTGTGGATGAGGCCGGCGGCGCGTGGAGCCTTGGTATTTTGAGGAATGGTCCAAGCCCTGACCTCCTCTTCGTTATGGGTGAAAAAGGTCACCAATCCCAGCAGGCGGTAAACGGTGCGGATGAGCTCGCTCACCCCCGAATTCTCCACCCCCAGGATGGCCATGAATTCCTTGGCTTCTTCCCCGCTCAGGTCGCCCAGCTCCGATTCCAGGCGGGCGCTCAGGCCCATGCACTCGGAGTCCAGGTGTCGCTCGGCGTACTGCTCTACATGCCCCAGGTTGGGATTCTCCTCCAAGTCGACCAGATCCTCCTCCGCCACGTTGGCGGCAAACAGGGTGGGTTTGGAAGATAGCAGAAAAAAGGAGTGCAAAATCGCTTCCTCCTCATGCGTTACCGGCCAGGTGTTGGCCGGTTTTCCTTCGTTCAGGTGAGGCAGCAGCTTATCGATCAGCTCCACTCCGGCCCGCGCGACCTTGTCATTGCCTCGGGACAATTTGATGAATTTGTCCCGTTTTCTTTCCAGGGAGGCGATGTCGGCCAGAATGAGTTCGGCATTGATGATCTCGATATCGCGGATGGGGTCGACCGATCCCATGGGGTGAACGATGTCGTCGTCCTCAAAACACCGAACCACTTGAATTAGGGCATGGCATTCCCGGATTTGGGCCAGGAACCGGTTGCCCAGGCCCTCCCCTTTATTGGCCCCCTTTACCAGCCCGGCGATGTCCTTGAATTCGATAGCGGCGGGTATGACGATGTCGTTTTGGGTGATTTCAGCCAAGGGTTTCAACCGGTCGTCCGGGACCTTGACCACCCCTACATTCGGTTCGATGGTGCAAAAGGGGTAGTTGGCCGCGGCGGCCTTCCGCGTCTTCGTCACGGCGTTGAACAAGGTGGATTTTCCCACATTGGGAAGGCCCACGATACCTGTCTGCAGCATAAACTAGGGGGAAATTACCGGATTCCAGTCGAAAATTACGCCGGAAAGGTTCATTCGGGGCCAACCGCGAAGACAATCACAAAGTTGTATTGACAAGCGTTTCCGGTCCCATTGAGTTCTTTCCCTTTTCTTCAATCCTGCAACAGGCACAAAAAATGGCGCTTCGAATAAAATTAGCTCGACGGGGATCGATCCACAACCCGGTTTACCGCGTCGTTGTCGGTGAGGCCCGCACTAAACGGGATGGTAAATATGTCGAGTGGATTGGGACCTATTCACCCAAGGCTCCTCACGGACAGTTGAGGCTCAAGCTGGACCGCGCCGATCATTGGATGGGCCTGGGCGCCAAACCGACCGATACGGTTCGCTCCCTCATCAACCAGGCTCGGCGGCGTGAAGAGAAAGTTGGGGCGGTGGACGAAGCATCTCCCACTTTGGAGGCTGAAGCAACGGTCGAAGCTGAAGCAACGGTCGAAGCTGAAGCAACTGCGGAAGTTTCCCCGGAAAAAGAAGCCGAGTCCTGAATCGATAGATCTAAGAAATATCTCGTGAGATACCCCTCCCATGGAAACGACGCTCACCATAGATTTGCTTACGCTGTTTCCGGGAATGGCTCGGGGGTATTTGGATGAAAGCATCATCGGGCGGGCCATAAAACGCGGCCTGCTCACGGTTCACGCGCGCAACATTCGCGATTGGGCCGAGGGAAAACACAAGATTACGGATGACCGGCCCTTTGGGGGTGGAGCCGGCATGGTCATGAAACCGGAACCCCTTTTCGGCGCCATTGAATCCCTCCGGCGGGCCCATTCCCAGGTCATCTACCTGGCCCCCGACGGGGAGAAATTGACCCCCCTTCTGGCCGAGGACCTGAGCCGGTCATCCCACCTCATATTATTGAGCGGTCATTACGAGGGAGTCGATCAAAGGGTGAGAGATTGCCTGGTCGATCGGGAGATCAGTATCGGTGACTACGTGCTGACCAACGGCACCGTGGCCGCCTGCGTAGTGATCGACGCGCTGGCTCGCTACATACCGGGAGTTTTGGGCGAGGAAAAATCGTTGACCCAGGATTCCTTCGGGGGCAGGCTCCTCGCTTTTCCTCAATTTACCCGCCCGGCAGAGTTCCGTGGCATGCGGGTTCCGGAGGTGTTATTGTCCGGTAACCACGCCGAAATTGCGGCTTGGCGACTCGCTCAACGCCGGAAGAAGACAGAAACCAGACGACCCGATATTTTTCACAACCCTTCCGAATCATGAACCGAGTAATAAACGAAATAACCAAGGACGCCATCCGCACCGATCTAGTGGATTTCAAAGTGGGGGACGGGGTGCGGGTGCACCTGAAAATTCGCGAGGGCGGCAAAGAACGCATCCAGGTCTTTGCTGGGATCGTCATTGCCCGCCGGGGCAGTGGTATTCACGAAACCTTTACCGTCCGCCGCATTTCCTTTGGCGAGGGAGTGGAAAAAGTCTTTCCCCTGAACGCGCCTACCATCGACAGGATTGAGGTCGATCGGGTGAGCGTGAGGCGTCGGGCCCGCCTTTATTACCTGCGCGACCGCATTGGGAAAGAAGCCACCAAGGTTAAGGAAAAACGGCGCTGAGGCCTCCCCGCCACAATCCCTGTCCAGGCCGGGCGGCGTTGCCGCCGGTCATTTTTAAATCGCAACCCAAGCCGAGGGGGATTAGGTAATGGATTGAAAAATGTCGGTCCAATCTCGGTTGCCTTTCCATGTAATGACCAAGCCCATCGGGCCGTTGTGCAACCTCGATTGCTCCTATTGCTTTTATCTGGAGAAGGAAGCGCTCTTTAAAAAGGAGGCATCGCGCAGAATGCCGTTCGATGTATTGGAGACCTATATCGGGGATTACATCGCTTCTCAGCCCAACGATTTGGTTTCGTTTGCCTGGCAGGGTGGGGAGCCGACCCTTTTGGGCGTCGATTACTTCCGCAAGGTGGTGGAGTTGCAGAAGAAGCATGCCAAGGGCAAGAAGATCGAAAATGCCTTTCAGACCAACGGGACCCTGCTCGATGACGAATGGTGCGCCTTTTTTCGAAAGAACGACTTCCTGATCGGGCTCAGTATAGATGGTCCTCGCCACCTCCACGATGCCTACCGCATCGACAAACGGCGCAAACCCTCTTTCGACCGTGTCATGGCGGGGCTCGGATTCCTCAAGAAGCACCGGGTGAGGTTCAATACCCTCACCTGCGTCAACCGCAAGAACATGAAGTCGGGCAGGGAGGTTTACCGTTTTCTCAAATCCATCGGATCGCATTTCATGCAGTTTATCCCCATCGCGGAGCGCAGACCGGGGAAGAGGGAAGAAAACATCGGGTTTTGGCTGGCCCAACCCCCGGCCGGCAGGATGGAGGAGGAAGATGACCTTCCCGTGACGGCTTGGAGCGTGAGACCCCGCTATTACGGGCAATTTCTCTGCGATATTTTCGACGATTGGATCAAGGCGGACGTGGGCAAAATCTTTGTTCAGATGTTCGATACGGTATTGGGCAAGTGGCTGGGTGTTCCGGGCGGACTCTGTATTTTCGAGGAAACTTGTGGCCGGGCCATGGCCATCGAGCATACGGGAGAGGTTTATTCATGCGATCATTACGTCTACCCTGAGCATAAGATCGGCAATGTCATGGAGTCTTCCCTGGGGGAGATGACCCGTTCCCGGCAGCAGTTGAAGTTCGGCAACGACAAGCGCGATTCCCTTCCGCGGATGTGCCGCGAATGCGAATTCAGGTTTGCCTGCAACGGGGGTTGTCCCAAACAGCGGTTCATGAAAACACCCGATGGGGAACCGGGGCTCAACTACCTCTGCGAGGGTTACCTGATGTTCTACCGGCATTCCAAGGATGCCATGCAGACCATGGCGAAACTCTACCGATCGGGGCGGTCCCCAGCCGAAATCATGCGAATGATGGAATGATGGAGAAAGGGAGAGTTGGAATAATGGAGGGGTGGAGAGATGGAGAGAGGGGGGAATGCGCGCTGGGGCGCGCGAATTAGGAATTAAGAATTAGGAATTAGGAATGATGGGGAAATGGAGTGATGGAGTGGCACGGTTGGCTCTCAATCTTGATCTTGATCGTGATCCTGATCGTGATCGAAAAAATGGCTTAAAACCACCATTCCATCTCTCCATTCCACCCCATCCTGTGCAACTTGTCCTGCCGTAGCCTCTTGACCTGCGAAGCACGGTTCTGGCGAAGCGGGATCCATGTTCCATTCCCAATTCTCCCCATCATTCCATCACTCCACCATTCCTTTGCCCCTTTCTCCCGTGCCTATCCATCACTCCCCCCTTGAGGGGGAGTCGGCAAGACAAGGGCGTCAGCCCGCAGTCGCGCCGGTGGGGGGCGGGCGCC
>JAABVD010000111.1:0-6703 GCA_014529615.1 Opitutia bacterium | reverse complement strand
AATTGTTCGATTGGCTCGGCGTGGGAAATATGTAGTTGGTTAAGCTCCGTGTCCTGGTAGTCCGTTTTGAGCCGGAACGGGTCGTGTTTGGCCAGCACCCCAATCCACGCTTGGCGGACGGCCCGCCAATAGGGCTCGGTTTTGGTCCAACTCGTTTCGGCGGCGCTCAGGTCCGGGTTGCTGATCCTCTCATAGCGGTTCAGGCCGACTTCCTGGGCAATATAGGTTTCCGAGTGGTTGGCCTTTAAGGATTTCCTGTTGTGCTGCTCGTGCAGCCAACCGGTGGGGACAATGGTGATTTTGTGTTCGCCTCGAAGAACGTTGTAATCCCCACGGACGGAATATTCCCTGCGGGGGAGAGGGCGATGGCTGGTCTGGCTGGCCCAGGACGAATAATTTTTTCCATGGGTCCAACGTCCCAGAACTTCGTAGCGTGGAGAATCATCCACCTGGAAGACCGCTTGCGACCAAGCCCCTTTGACCGCTTCCTCAGGCAATCGCTGGCGGGCCCATGTTCTGTCGCCGCGGTAGGTGTGCAGGTCGGTATCCTGATAGGTCCAGTCCTGGCGCCAATGTTTCATGACCAGAGGCCCTGTCACCTCCCCCGACTCCTCCTCAAAATACATGACCAGGGTATGCTGCAGACTGATGAATTCTCCGGCGTCTTCGATGACAGAAACATGTTCGGTTCCCCAGGAGAAATAAGGGCGGGGCGGTCTGTAGGCATCGGTAAAGCCGGCCGTTTCGGTAAATTGAAAACTGGTGCGGAAATTGCCCGCCATTGCCAGAATGGCCCTTCGGTCGCGTTCGAAAAGTTCGAGGTCCGGCTCCTGCAGGTCCGTCCATCTCGGGTCGGGTTCGGCCACAAGGGCGACCTCGCTTCCCCGGGTCGTTCCACCTCTGGAAATCATCATTTCCGGTTCCATGAAGGGCCAGGCGAAAGCGAGGGGACCGGCCTTCCTCGCTTCAGGGGTTGAGGTTTCAACTCCTTGCTTTTGAACGGACTGGCAGCCGCAAAAAACGGCAACCTGTCCCGCCATAATCAACAGGATCAAAATTATCTTCATGGTTCTTCGCTTCTTCTCGAGACTGCGTTCGGGGATTGCAGCAAAGACGCTATGGGTTGAGCAAATTTTTTCGGTTACGGCATAAGGTTCATGGAGAGGAATGAACCCGCATTTCTCACAAAATTCGTAATGAGCGAAGGAGGGTCGAGCGCCGGGATGGACTCCGAGCCAAAGCGCCTGTCTGTGCGCTGCACGCAGACAGGCGGGGGAAGAGCCTACTGATTTGCCGCGGCCTGAATGACCTTGGCCTCCACCTCGGGGGGCAGGTATTCGTAATGATCGAACTCTTCGGTGTGAACCCCGCTTCCGCCGGTGATGGAGCGGAGCTTGGTGGCGTAACGGTAGAGTTCCATTTCGGGAGCCAGGGCCCGAACCACCTGGTATTTGCCGTCTACATCGACCCCCTGGATACGGCCCCGGATGCTGGAGATATCGCCCATTACGTCCCCCAGGTAGGCTTCGGGAACGCGGATTTCCAATTGCATGATGGGTTCGAGGAGACAGGGTTTGGCCGATTTGAAGGCCTGGCGGAAAGCTCCCTTTCCCGCGATCTGGAAAGCGATGTCCTTGGAATCGACCGGGTGCATCTTTCCATCGTAAAAATCGATGGCCAGGTCGGTGACGTGATAACCGGCCAGGATTCCCTCGGTCACAGCGGCGTTGATCCCTTTTTCCACGGAAGGCACGAAGACGCGGTCCACATTTTGTCCGACCAGGGAATCCTTGAAATCGCTTCCGCTATCGCGTTCTCCCGGCTTAATACGCATCCAAACCTCGGCGAACTGTCCGGCCCCGCCGGATTGCTTTTTGTGGCGGTATTTGGATTCGGCCGGCATCCGGATGGTTTCGCGAAATGCCACGCGGGGTTGGATGAGGTCGATAGCCACGTTGAAACGGTTTTTCAGGCGGTTTTTGATCACTTCGAGGTGCAATTCACCCTGGCCGCTGAGGACCAGTTCATTCGTTTCGAGATTGTTCCGATAGAGGAAAGTGGGATCTTCCTCGTGCAAGGTAGCCAGGGCCTCGGCCAGTTTCTCTTCATCCCCCCGATGCGTTACGACCAGGGAGGCGCTGATGTTGGGCTTGGGATATTCCACCTGGGGAAGTTTCACCCTTCGGTTGGGATTGGTCAGGGTATTGCCGGTATGGGTATCGCGCAGTTTGGCCATGACCCCGATATCCCCGGGACCGACTTGGTCGATCAACTTGCGTTGATGACCCTGGAGGACAAAAACCTGGCCGATCTTTTCCGATTTATCCCGGTTGGGATTAAAAAGCTCGATTCCGCTTTTGATGCTGCCGGAGTAGGTTCGGCAGAAGGACAATTCCCCTACGTGCGCTTCGCTGATGGTCTTCCAGATATAACAGGACGGCTCACTGTCCCCTAAAGATACTGTGACGGCGTTGCCCTTGGAATCTTCCACCTCGACGCCATCCCGGTCCACCGGTGAGCTTCCGTATTTGGCGATCATATCCATGAGCCGCCGCACGCCGATATTGGGAACCGCGGCCGTAGCATAAAGAGGTATGAACACTCCCTCGCCCACGGCTTGGTGAACCCCGCCCCGCAGCTCATCCTCGGTAAGGTTTCCCTGGTCGAAAAATTTTTCCAGCAGGCTGTCGTCGGCTTCGGCGACGTATTCGATGAGTTCCTCGTGCAATGCATCCACGCGGTCCTTCCACTCACCTTCCGGCTGCGTTTCGGTAAAGGCCCCGGACCGGTCGGTGGCGTATTGGATTTCCACGCATCGCAGAACGTCCAAGACCCTACTGAACCCCGGGCCCTCCGCTATGGGAAGGGTCATGGGAAAGACGTTTCGGCCAAAATTTTCCCTCAGGGCGGCCAGGACCTGGTCGAAGTCGATGTTTTCCTTATCGCAGGCGTTCACCACCAACATTTTGGGGATTTGGCAATTGCTGGCGTAGTCCCACACCTGGTCGGTGCCCAATTGGGGGCCGCTGGAGGCGTCGACCACCACCAGTGCGAAATCACTCACCCGGAGCGCGCCCAGGCTTTCGCTGATAAAATCGAAATACCCCGGGGTATCGATGATGTTGAACTTGTTCTCCTTCCAGGCACAATGAAGGAGCGAGGCATGCAGGGAAATCTGTCGCTCCTTTTCACTGGGGTGGTAATCGCTCACCGTATTGTGGGACTCGATGGAGCCCATGCGACTGATGGCGCCCGCGCAGGCCAGCATGGCCTCGGCGAGCATGGTTTTTCCTGCGCCCTGATGACCGACCAGGGCAAAGTTTCTTATATGTTCGGGAGTAAACGGCATATCGGTTATGAACAGTTTCGAATAGACGGTATGGGTTTGGGCCAAGCGCGTCCCGGCCTTTGCAAAAGAAGGGAAACTTAGAAGAGCCCTCCACCCTTGCCAAGTGGAATTCAGACTTTTTACGGGTTTACCGGGCCGGAAAAAAGATGCCTGTGCCGGCCATGTTTCGCTTCACTTTTCCACGTAGCCCTTCATCCTTTCGGATCATGAAAACCACCTCCGTCCCGTTCTGTGGCGTCATGGCTTTGGTTTCGGCAGGGTTAGGCCTTTCAGCGCTGGCCGCGCCACCGGAGCTGCCCGAGGGCTACACCCTCCAATACGAACAATCCTTTGAGACCCGGGAGGGTATGGAGGATTTCATGATGACCGATGCTTCGGCCTGGGAATTGGCCCAACCCGATGGAAACCCGGCCCTGGCCTTGACCGGGGAGAGTGACTACCGGCCTCCCCATCGTTCACCCTTGAATATAGCGCTCATCAAAGGCCTCACCTTTGGAAGCTTCATCCTGGAGGCGGATATCCAGCAAACCGGGGTGCGCGGCGTTCCCATCAGGGAATACGTGGCCAAACATCAGGATACCTCCGATTCCCCCGGCAATGCCCATCGGGACTTTTGTTTTTTCTTCGGTTTTCAGGACCCCGCCCGCTTTCTTTACATCCACGTGGCCAAGGCCGGAGACAACAACGCCCACCAGGTTTTCGTGGTCAATGAATCGGACCGGACTCCCATTACGGATTTCCGCACCGCCGGGGCCAATTGGGGCCTGGAGGAATGGCGCAAAATTCGCATCGTGCGCGATCTGGATGAAGGCACTGTGGAGATCTTCTTCCAAGACATGCTCACCCCTATCATGATTGCCGACGAGGTGCCATTGGCTTGGGGATTTATCGGGTTCGGGTCTTTCGACGATATGGGTTTCGTGGACAACATCAAAATCTGGGCCCCGGAAACGAAAGCGAGCGAGCAGTTGTTTTTCGACTGAGGGGATCCCGTCCCTCTTCTTTTTGGTTCTAAGGTTTTTAAAATGGCTAAATTTCTGGTCTGGCTCCTCTATCGATTGCGGGTATCCGGTCGTGAAAATGTTCCGACCGAAGGCGGCGCAATTCTGATCTGCAACCACATGACCTACCTCGACGTGGTCTTGATCGCGTTGTCGGTGGGGAGAAAAATCCGTTTTCTGGCCTCGGACAGTTTGACAGGGCCCCATCCCCTGCGGTGGTTGGTTCGGATGTCCTCCATTGAAGTGATTCCGCCGGACCGGACCCCCGGCTCTTTCGAGGGCAATGTGGCCTATCTGAAAGCGGGCGGTTTGTTGGGTATATTCCCGGAAGGCCGGATATCACGAACCGGAAATTTGATGACCTTGCGCTCGGGCTTCGAGACTTTGGCGCGGGCCAGCGGTGTTCCGGTCGTGCCCCTCAGCATGGACAACCTTTGGCAAACCCGTTTCTCCCGGTTCGAAAGCGCCAATATGCGCATTAAGCCCCAGGTATTTCGACCGTTGATCCAGGTTGTCATCGGCGCCCCCATGAAGGCGGATAAGGTCACATTGGCGGGGGCCCGGCAAGCCATGCTGGACGCCTCCGAACAGGCTTTCCAAAAGCGGGAAGCTTTACAGGGTAATTTGGCTTACAATTGCTTGAAAGGATTGGCCTCGCGACCGTTCTTTGAACAGATAGTGGATTACTCCACCGGCCGGAGAAGCGTAAAAGCCGGTTTGGTGCTAGCCTTGGGCCTGTTGTTGGCGCGGCACTTCAAGCAACGGTTTTCAGCTAAACGCCTGGGTATCGTCATGCCCCCCGGCATCGGCGGCGCCTTGGTCAACCTGGGTTGTGTATTGGCCGGAAAGGTTCCGGTGAATCTGAATTTTACGGCCGGAAAAGCCGCCATCGAGTCGGCCTACCTCAGGGGTGAGATCGACGTCGTGGTCACGGCGGAACCGGTGCGAAAGAAATTTCCCAAATTCCCCTGGCCGGAGAACCTGATCGATGTGGTGGATGTGCTCAAGGCCCAGAGTAAGCTGTCCATACTGCTCCGGTTTGCCCAGGTCATCGTATTTCCCGCCCGATTGTTGGCCTTTTGCTACGGGATTCCCAAACGGGGCGACCGGGAGGAAGCGGGATTGTTGTTCACCAGCGGGAGCTCGGGCGAGCCGAAAGGGGTTCCCTTATCCCACCGCAATATCCTGAGCAATGCCGCCCAGATCGATGAGGTGGCCCTGCTCAGCCGAAAGGGCACCTGCATCATGTGCTGCCTGCCCATTTTCCACAGTTTCGGATTCACCGTCACCCTTTGGTATCCGTTGATGCGTCAGGTTCGCATGGTCACTCTTCCATCGCCTCTCGAACAGAAAAAAATAGCCGAGGCCATTGCGGCGGAAAAGGTCACCGTCATGGTTGGGAGCCGGACCTTCCTGAAACCTTACCTGGCCCGGGTTCCGTCCGAAAAACTGGCTTCCCTGGATCTGGCGGTGGCGGGGGCGGAAAAGGTGACACCGGAATTTTTTGGTCTCTGGAAGGATAAATTCGGGTGCGCAATTCATGAAGGGTACGGTTTGACCGAAACCGCCCCGGCGGTAGGGGTGAATTTGTTCAACCCGCCCGCTTTCGAGGGGGAGGCATCCCCTCAGGTAGCCTATCGCCAAGGATCCATCGGACGACCCCTTCCGGGCATAAGCGTGCGTTTTACCGACTCGGAAACGGGTGAGGAGTTATCCCTCTTTGAGCCGGGCATGCTTCATCTCAAAGGCGACAATGTGTTCGAGGGATATTTGAAGGACCAGGAGCGCAATGAGGAGGTGCTGCGGGATGGATGGTTCGAAACCGGAGATCTGGCCCGCATGGATGAAGACGGATTTTTGTTCATTGAAGGGCGCCAATCCCGGTTTTCCAAAATCGGAGGTGAAATGGTTCCCCACGGAACAGTGGAGGAAAAGATCGTGGAGGTAATGGACCTGAAGGAAAGCGAAGTGGTGCCCCTGGCCATCGGCGCCCGCTACGACGACCGTAAGGGCGAGGCCCTGGTGCTTTTGACCACCGTTCCCATCAAGGCCGATGACCTGCGCAAAAAGTTGACCGATGCCGGATTGCCCAATTTGTGGATTCCCCGCATCATAAAACCGATTGAGGAAATCCCCGTCCTGGCCACCGGAAAATTGGACCTCAAAGCCTGTAAAGCCCTGGCGGAGAGGTGAGCGTGCCTCTGGATGCTGGTTGCTGGTTGCTGGATGCTGGATGGTGATTCGTAAAGACACAATCCACTCGCGCAAGCGAAATCGGAAATTCACGATGAAACTTAAAATTGTCACTATCGGTGTATATGGATTCGACGAAGACAGTTTCTTTGAGGCTTTG
>JAABVD010000110.1 GCA_014529615.1 Opitutia bacterium | reverse complement strand
CACGGGCAGGCGAAACCAACGAAGTCCGCGCCAGTGCCGGGATTCCGGAGCGCAGTAGAAGATTTGTGAGATATGCGGGCTAAAACTGGGACGGGATCAGGCCTTTTTTCGGTTTAGACGATTTTGGTCGTTCCGGGGACGGCTACGGGATCAACAGGAAGGTCGCCGAACTCATAGCTCTCAGGCCTGAGGTCCAAGGCGGATCGCTGCATGGCCCAATCCCATTTCATGCTTCGCCCCGTGTAGGCAGCCATGCGTCCGGCAATGGCGCTCAGGGTGCTGCGGGCTACTTGCCCTGCTTCATTGAAGCCGTCTCCATTGCGAATGCTATCGATGAGGACCACGTGCTCCTGCACATAGGGATCCACGTTTGGTCCATCGTACTCGTAAGGATTTTCGCCGATGATCCGACCACTGCTGCCGTCGAGATAGACTTGGCCCTTTGTTCCCACCAGACGTTCGGAGACGTTATGGGAAGCGCCGGTCTGTTGCCGGCACATACTGGAGACGCGCACTTCGTTCTCGAATTCGAACTCCGTGGCAAAATGATCGTAGCCATTTCCGTATTGAGGTTGCACGCGTTCCTGGCGGCCGCCGCAGCCCATCACCATCACGGGATTGGAACCGAGCGCCCAGTGAATGATGTCGATGTTGTGGACGTGCTGTTCGCAAACGTGATCACCGGAAAGCCAGACGTGGAACAACCAGTTGCGGCATTGGTATTCCATATCGCTCCACTCACCGGTCTGGTATTTATCCCAGTACCTCTTGGAGTCTTCGACCCACAATGGACCCATGTTCCAATAACACTGGCCCGCTACGATGTCGCCGATGGCGCCGTCCTGCACACGCTTGATGATTTCCTGATAATGGTTTTGGTGCCGTCGCTGGGTGCCCGCCACGACGGAAAGATGCTTTCGTTTTGATTCCTCGGCAGCCTCCATGATCCTGCGAATACCGACTGGATCCACCGCCACCGGTTTTTCCATGAACACATGCGCGCCTGCCTTTACGGCTGCCTCGAAATGTTGCGGGCGAAAGTGGGGTGGGGTGGCCAGGATCACCATATCGATACCGGAGTCGATCACCTTTTGAAAGGAATCGAAGCCGGTGAAACGGCGTTCCTCGGGCACATCCATTTTCTCCGAGAGAGACGGAAAGGAGGAACGATCATAGCGTCCCTCGGCGCCGCTCCTGAGCATGGTGTGACTGGCCTTGATCTGATCCGCGAAAAGGTCGCCCATGGCCCAAAGCTTTACCGGGTATTCCGTGGCGGTGAGGGCCTGCATGGCAGCCCCGGTGCCGCGTCCCCCGCAACCGACGAGACCGATTTTTAGTTCGTCGCTGCCCGCCGCGTAAGCCCCCTGTCTCAAGGCGGAGGTCAATGCCGCTCCTGAAGCAGTCAGGGCGGATTTTTGAATAAAGGATCGGCGGCTCATTGAGGATGATTTATTGGATCTCATAGCGCTACTTGCTTTCGGTTTTGTTTTTCTTGTTAAGTGAATGGCGTCTTTCGACACCAGATTGAAAATGTGCAGGAAAGCGTAGTAACTACATTGGAGAGGGCAAGCCGGGAAAGGAACCGTACGGGGCTAACCCGCATATCTCCCAAAATTCGTCGCGAGCCAACGGAGATCGAGTGATGGAGTGGGCTTCTGGTAGAGACGCGGATGAATCTGGGTCGCCGACTTGGATTTTCTCTATCAGATTTCCTTCGCTGGGGTGAGCCGCAGAATCATGCCTCTTCGGTCGATCAGCACGTAGAGGGCGCCATTGGGACCGGTACGAATATCCCGGACGCGCCCTGATTCCCGAAGGATGACTTCTTCTTTGACAACGTCATGTCCGTCAAGGACGAGACGGACGATTTGCTGGTGTTTCAGGAAGCTGACCAGGAGATTGTTTTTCCAGGCGGGGAAAAGAGGACTGGTTGAGAATTCGATGCCGCAAACGGCGGGCGAGGGAATCCAGAAGTGAACGGGTTCTATCATGCCGGGCAACGACTTGTAGGGGGTTTGTACCGTCCCATCGCGGTCGAGTCCCTTTGTGGCCAGCGGCCAGCCATAGTTGGCCCCCGCTTTGAGGACATTGAGCTCATCCCCGCCCATGGGCCCGTGTTCGGAGGACCAGATTTCGTTGGTTTCCGGGTGCAGGGCCAAGCCTTGGGCATTGCGGGTCCCGTAGGCGTAGACGGTGGGAAGGACCCCGTAGCGTTCCAGGGAGTTATAGGGATTGGAATCGACGGGTCGTCCATCGTCGTGCATCCGATGGAATTTGCCCTCTGGTCGGGAAAGATTCTGGCAGTCGAGCATACGCCCGCGGTCGCCGATAGACAGGTAAAGCATGTCGTTTTGGTCGAAGAGCAGACGGGCTCCGAAGTGATCATAAATAACTGTGTAATCCTCTGGCCGCGGATCGTAGACAACCTCTTCATCGACCCATTCGTGATTGAGCAGGCGGCCCCGGACGATGCGGGTAGCGCAACGCCGATTGGCTTCGCCGGGAACGATTTCATCGACTTCGTGAATGTAACACAGATAGATCCATCCATTCTCCGCGTAGTCGGGATGAAGGGCGACATCCAGATAGCCAAAGGGATCGCCCGAGGGTCGTGTTGCTGGTTTGGGTGTATTGGCGATAGGCCGCGGGTCCACTTCGCCATCGGTGAGAAGGCGCAGTCGGCCGGAATATTCAGAAAACAAGGCCGTGCCATCATTGAGGAATTCGATTCCCCACGGTCGCTCCAGGCCTTCGGCCAGGACCTCTACTTGGAGGGTATAGTGTTCGGTTTCCGAGACGGGTTGGGGCGGTGGCGGTGTTATTCCGGACTCGGCTTCCTGGTCCAGGATGAAGTCGAGGACAGCATTGATCTGATCGTCGCTTAAAACGGCGCCCCAGGCAATCATCTGGGTCCCGATGATGCCGAATTTGATGTTGTTACGATGCAGGTTGTAGGATGAGCCGAAATTCCACATGCCATCGAGGAATCCGGAAAATTGGCCGCCCTCCAGATTGGGCCCATGGCACTGTCCACAGTAGGTGGTATAGATCTCTGCTCCCTCATTGAGATCCTGGCCCCGGACGAAGGGAGAGGCCGACATGGCCAGGACCAGGCAGAGGAGAATGCTGTTGATAACCGGATCTGGTCTAGGAACGGAAAACATAAGGTAAGAATTACGGTTTCTGATCAAGTCTGTCTACCCTCTTCCCGCAAGTTCAATCCTGACTAAGGTCAAAATTGTTCGTAACTACTCAGGTATCTTGAATAGTCATCAGCATGGATGTTTTATTGGTCCCTTTGTTCGTCTGTGCCTTATTCCAAACTAATACCCGGTTTCACTGCCTCTCCACAAAGGTTTCCTGGAATTTTTCCCTGAGTTGCCGCAGGTCATCAGCGGGTACGCGCGGTTGAGTCTCGATTTTTTCCAGCAATTCCAGCGCAAGAGATTTCTGTTTCGTGCCGATGGCAGCAAAAGCCAGGGTAGAGAGGGCCAAAGGATGGTCGGGCTCGGCCAACAGAGCCTGCTCTAAAATCTCCATACCTTGGCTAACTTGTTCCATGGAGAAGTAATTGGTGGCCGCTTCGACGAGTGGTTGGGCCGAATCAAACCGTTCCTCGGCCGCGGACATGAAATACTTGGTCGACAATTGGGTGAGCCCGCGACTTTGCAGCAGGCGCCCTTTTTCCATGAGGAGGTGGTAGGCATTGGGGCAATGCAGGAGACCCGACTCGAGAAGAGCCTCGGCTTGGGCGGTCTGGCCCAATTGTTTGTGGATGGTGATCGAGTGGGTCCAGGCATCGGGCAGGGTGGGGTCGATCTCGATCGCTCGATTGAACTGTTCCAGGGCGTCCTCCAATCGATCTGATTCCATGTAAATCGAGCCCAGTTGGATACAGTGGCGTCCGTTTTCCGGCGCTAGTTTTATAGCCTGCCGCAAGCGCCGGATGGCGGTGGACACATCCCCGACGTATTGGGCGGTTCCTCCCGCCAAGGCGAGTTGATAGTCATCAAAACATACGTCGTTCAGCTCGGATATCCAGCGATCGGGCAGTTCGTTGTGCCCACTCAGGGCTTTGGCCTCTCCGCGAATGGAAAAAGCGCGCCTTTCCCGGCCCAGGTTTTCGTAGGCGCTTACCAAAAGATCAATTCCCAGATCCACTTGCGATTCCCGGCGCGATGTTTCCAGGAATCCTACCACGGTTGCCCAATCCCCTTCCACGCTGCCAACCCGAGCCAAGCCAAAGAGGGCATGAGGATTTTTCGACCCGATCTTCAAGGCTTCTTGGAAGGATCGCCGGGCTGGCTCGACTTTGCCCAGTTTGAGATGGACATTCCCCAGGCGGATCCAGGCCGGCGCGTAGTCCGGCTGCAAATCCACCGTCCTTTCCAATAGCGGCAGGGCCAGATCGAGTTGGCCGAAGGTGGCGTAAATGGCGGCCAGTCTATGCGGCCAGATGGCGTTACCTGGTTCCAGAAGAAGCAATCCTCCATAGCACAGGATGGCTTGGTCGAAATACCCGTTGGCATGGTAGAGCCGACTCAGACCGGCCAGTGAGGCAAGCAAATTTTCTTGGGCATGAAAGGTATCCTCCAAGGGGAGGAAGGCCTTCTGGAAGGATGCGCTTCGACTGGATATATCGGGGCGTTCCGGCCGGTAGGCCAGGGCAGTTTCAAGACGTCGTTGGGCATCGCTACAACTCTGCCAAACAATCGCGGCCCCCATGCCGCCCACTACAAAAAGGGAAATAAGCATCTTTTTCATTCCGATGGCTTGCGCTGCCAGAGCATCAGGCGGCTCAGTTTGTCATAGGGTGGATAGGCATGGAAGGCTCCACTCACGATCGATGGGTAACCCGAATCGTCAAAATGTCCTACCGCCAGACTGAGCAGGTGGGTGGGTTCGTAGGCCAATATGTGGGAGCTGAACTCCTGGCCCCCTTCGTTTCGAAACCACATCATGGAAACGGCATTGGCATCCCACCAGTCATTGAAACTGCTGACCGCTATCACGTCCATGGATCCATCGTTATCCACGTCCATGCCAATCGGGCTGTAGGCCCCGGGGAGTTTCCCGATGCGATGGTATTGGAAACTCCCATCTCCCAAATTTTCCAGCCATTGCACCCCATGCCAGGGGCGGGGTCCGGGCATGGCGGTTGGCCCGTATCCATCGCCATTGGAATAAAGCACATCTTCCAGACCGTCCTGATTCAAATCGCACAGATTGATCCAACTGCTGTTGAATTCCTCGTTGGTGGAACCGAAAATGATTGTGGATCGGAAGTTTCCCCGACCGTCATTTCGAAACAGATAAATTTCCTCCCACTGTTGGGAAAGGAGCGCGACGATGTCGAGGCCGCCGTTTTGATCGAAATCGGCCAGGCACACGTTGATGCCCCCCGACAGATCGAGGAGGATATGGCTTTGATATTGCCAGGGCCCCGTGTTCTCCAACCAGCGGATTTCTCCCTGATCGTAGCCAAACTGAGCCACGGCGATATCGAGCTTTCCATCGCCATTGAAATCCCCCGCCCGGGCATCGGTTACCCGGGCCACGTTTTCTAGCAATACCCGCTTTTTGAACTGTTGGGATCCGTCATTCTCCAAGACAATCAGTGAACCAATGCGATCGTTGTTGGGAAAAATCTCCCCCATGGTCGACACGAGGATGTCCAGGTCGCCGTCATCGTCGAGGTCTGCCGTTTCCGCGTGAACCGGAGCGTTCATTTCGTCAGCCAGTTGTCGTTCAATAAAATCGCCCTTGGCATCCTTTTTCAGCCAGAGGACGGTTGATTGTTGGCCCTCACAGGCCAGAATATCGTCTTTCCCGTCCCGGTCCAAATCGACCACCTTGACGTGGCTGATCCATGGTTTCCCTTCAAAGGAAATGCCGATCGGCGTGCTGCTGAAGAGGGAGGCATTCTCAAATAATTTCTTTGGTTTGAAGGTGGGGGCCGGTATGGGGATTTCGGCCTTCTTGCAACCGGCCATCCCGAGGATTATAAGGAACGCCAATGCCGACCAATGGAATATTGGATTGGGGGAATTTGGTCTTGAAACAGGATATGGAGCGGAGCGCAATATAATGGTTGAGCTTAGGCGCTTCCCCTCCCGTTTTGCGAGCGCCGATTGTGAGGGGAAATGTCGTTGCCAATGGCCCGGAAAGAAGCGAGGAAAAGAAATGATCAAAGACAATGCCAAAGCCGTTGGTTTTTTATTCGTTTTTAGCTGGGCCCTGGTCGGCACCGGTATGGCAGATCAGCAGAAGCCCAATATTGTGTTTTTCTACATCGATGATTGGGCCTGGAACGGGACCCCGGTCGCCATGGATGACGCTATGGAGAATTCCCGCATGCCCGTCCTGGAGATGCCGAATCTTGAAAAGCTGGCCCGCCAGGGAATGAAGTTCCGCAATGCTTATGGATCGCCCCAATGTTCCCCGGCCCGTCAGTGCGTCCAGACCGGGCAGTCCAATCCCCGCGGCGGCTTCACCGTATACCAGAATTCAAAAGACCTCTACTACCACATCGATAAGGATTACCGGACTTTTCCCATGGTGTCCAATGTCTCCGATCGGGAACTCGACGATGACGCGGTCACGATTGCCGAAGTCCTCAAACCTTTGGGCTATGTCAGCGCCCACGTGGGCAAATGGCACCTGCGGGGTGATCCCGGCAAAGAGGGTTACGTCATCCATGACGGCGACACCAACAATAACCAAGGCAACACCTTGAAGTTCGGTCTCGCGCCGGACGAACCTACCCCCAAGCGGCTGCCCAAAAATTTGGCCGATCCCAAATCGATGTTCAGCATTACGGAAAAGGCCATCGGCTTTCTGGAAGAACAGGCCAAAGCGGGCAACCCCTTCTTTCTCCAGATTTCCCACTATGCCATGCATGAGGGCAAGGAGTGTCTGGATATAACGCGGGAGAAATACCTGAAACATCCCCTCGTGCAGGCTTGGTACAGGGAGAACAATAAGCATCCCGATACCATCAACCGAAACGACGATCCCGCAATCTGGTTGGGGATGGGCCAGGATCTGGACGGACGGATCGGAGCGGTCATGGACAAAGTCCGGGAACTGGGGATTGAGAACAACACCTATTTCATCGTTGCCGGGGACAATGGCTACCGGCACGAAGAACTGCAACTCGACCCCCGCCTCAAGCAACCGCTGCACTCGCGCAAGTGGTGGCTGTGGGATGGAGGCATCCGGGTGCCCATGATTGTCAAGGGTCCGGGGATCGAGCCGGGTTCGGTGTTCTACGGCAACGTGGTCAACTGTGATTTCCTGCCCACCTTCGTGGAGTGGGTCGGGGGCGACCCAGGCCAATTGCACTACATCGACGGTGTCAGCTTGGCCGGTTATATGGCTGGAAAGAAGCCGAACGAGGCTTTTCTGAACCGCAAC
>JAABVD010000109.1:13218-13953 GCA_014529615.1 Opitutia bacterium | reverse complement strand
AACTGGTCACCAACAACTCTCCCGCCGATATCCCATGCCACCTCCACGGCGGTACGGTAGGATTCGACAAAGTCGTTTGGCAGGCTGAACCGTTTTTGGAAAATAATACGCCGGGCCTGAAGCTTCAATACCTGAGCAAAGACGGGGAGGAAGGGTATCCCGGCAATCTGGACGTCACGGTGTGGTACCGTTTGACCAATGACAATGCTCTCCAAATCGACTACTTGGCCACTACTGATAAAGCCACCCCGGTCAACCTGACAAATCACTCCTATTTCAATCTCAGGGGGGAAGGCGCTGGCGATATTCTCGGTCACGTCGTGACGCTGAAGGCGGCAAATTATACCCCCGTCAACCCGGGCCTTATCCCCACCGGCGTAATCGCTCCGGTAACCGGCACGCCCTTCGATTTCACTACCCCTCACCCTATCGGCGAACGGATAGACGCCGACGATGAGCAGATTAAATTTGGCGCCGGATACGATCACAACTGGGTATTGGATAACCAGGACGGCGATCTCGCCTTGGCCTCAATCGTCTTCGAGCCCGTCAAAGGTCGTTTAATGGAGGTTTGGACCACCGAACCCGGAGTTCAGTTTTACTGCGGTAATTTTCTCGATGGTTCACTCATTGGAAAATCCGGCCGGCCCTACCATCGCCGCAACGGATTCTGCCTGGAAACGCAACACTATCCGGATTCGGTCAATCAGCCAAATTTTCCCACCACCATTCTGA
>JAABVD010000109.1:5586-13010 GCA_014529615.1 Opitutia bacterium | reverse complement strand
AGGGTATCATTAAAACATCCATGCTAACGATTGTTTAAGATACCTGAGCAGGTACCTGTTTTTAAACTACTCGAGCTGATCGACCGAGCTGAGGTTAGCCCGTACCGGGTTTGCATGGCTGTAATCAATGGTTACCTTTGCCATTGCATATTTTCCTTCAACTCACACACTTTTTCTACCAACAGAGTTCAAAACTACTCCGCATTATGAAAAGAAGAGATTTCATCAAATCCACCGCAGTGGCGTTGAGCGCGTCCACTTTACTGAATAACCTCACCCTGGCCGCTCCAATAGCCACGGGCAAGTCCGACAGGCTGGGACCATTGCTTCCCATGCGACCGTTGGGAAAAACGGGAGAAAAGCTGACCCTATTCTGCCTGGGAGGCGCCCATGTCGGTCGAATGGAGGAAGCGGCGGCTCAAAGGCAGATCGAATATGCCTTGGAGCAAGGAGTGAGATTCTTTGACAATGCTTACATATATTCCCGGGGACGGGCCGAGGAATACTACGGAAAATTTCTTTGCTCAAAATACCGGGAGGACGTGTATGTCATGACAAAGGCCAACGCGAACACCGCTGAAGAGGTGGAAAACCAGGTCAACACTTCCCTCGAGCGAATGAAAACCGATTATATCGATCTGCTTTATGTGCACATGATCGCCAGTATTGAAGATGTGGATACGCGGGTCGGAAATGGCTGTTTGGATATGGTGCGCAAGTTCCAGGAGGAGGGTAAGGTCCGTCATCTGGGAGTATCCTGTCATACCAATGTGGGCGCCGCTTTGCATTTTCTCGACCTGATCAAAGAGGATGATTTTATCTGTTGCCTGCAATCGCCCATTAATGCGGTCGACGCGGCCACACCCGGAAACAGTTTTACTCGGATGGTTCTGCCCGAAGTGGTAAAACGCGGCCACTCCCACATTGCCATGAAAACCCTGGGAGGTGGTGGCCTGGTTGGCGGTTCCATGTCCGGAAACCGAAAACCACCGGGATTGATTACCATACCAGACAGAATATCCCTCGAGGAAAATTTTCATTTCGTTCTTTCACAACCGATTACCTCCTGGGTGAGTGGCACGGACAGTCTGGAACAACTGAAACAAAATATAGGGTTTGCCCGAAGTTTCTCTCATCTCACGGAAGGCGACAAAAAAGCGATTGTGCAAAAGGTGGCCGGTTTGCATACCGACAAATTGGTGGAATCCTACAAAACGGAAACGGCCTGATTGCAGGGTTCCTTCGAACCTGCCGGAAAGACGTCAGGTCTTTCCCCATAATGGAATTACCACGTTCTTTCCTTGAGCAATTCCTGGATTTGCTCTTTGGGGACCGGTAATTCATCCATGTGGTCGTTCAGCCATTGGGAGAAATCCTTTTCGATTTCATCCGTCCATCGATCATCTATTTGCCCAGCGGTATATACACCCGCCTTCAGCCTTTCGAATCCGAAGGCGTCGCGCAAGCGGATGAGTTCAGCCGTCTTGACGACTTTTTCAGCCAGGTGAGCAGGCACGACAATCACCCCTTCCCGCTTGCCCAGAATAACATCGCCAGGCATAACCGTCACATTGCCTATATTGATAGGAATGTTGATCCCGGTGATCATGGAGGCCCAATAAAAACCAGGGTTCCATCCGCGAACAAAACCATTAAATCCCTCAATCCGTTCGAGTTGCTCCAGATCGCGGGCCACACCGTTAAACAATACCCCGTTGCCCGACTTGGCATAGATGGTAGTGCCCAGGCTGGCGCCGATGATGGGCCCACCTTCCACCCGTCCGTAAATGTCGGCCACGTATACATCGCCTGGAACCAGCATATCGATCGGCCATGAGACCTGATCTCCGATGCGTCCGGCCTCGTCTCCCATTTCATCGATGACGTCGTTCGCAACTTTTCGCAGCGGCATGTACTGGACCGTCATGGCGCGACCGCAGAGGGTTTCGCCCGGATGCACATGTTCCCAGCCTGCCTCGAACTGGTAGTGGTAACCTTCATTCCTCAAAACAACCCAGGCAGCTTCAATATCCACTGCCTTCATTCGCTCGATAATACTGTCCGAAACCTTGGGCCTTCCATCGGCGAACCGTTCTCCCTTCCATTCAGGAGTAAAGTGAATCATCTCCTCCCTGGTCATCTCCAGAGGCATACCCCAGGACAATTGGGGTAAAGCCGTTAAGGTTAGAAAAGCGAGGAGAGGGACTTTGAATTGGTGTATATTCATAATGTAATAATGGTAAGGGTAACGTCGATTTGCATTATGGGTACAAAGAATCCTTCAGGGCAACATCGGTGTGTCAGGATAATGGTTCACAATTTGGAGTGTATCGCCACAGATCGAACCCCGAACTTCGTGCCCAGTCAAATGAGACGCTTTCCGGATTGTGTTAACGGGGGTTTTCGAGTTGGTTCGGGAAGGAGTCCCTGGTCCACGGAAGGCGTAACCTGACCGGTCAATACTTCAATGCCAGGGCGGACCCGGCAACCCTGGCCTGAAATTGCAGTGGATGTAGAACGCCAAAGAAAAACAATCGCAAACAGACCCGAAAGCCGGTTACCAGATCGGCCCGGACAACCTCCGGAAATTCGGCCTGGATATCAACGCACCGGTATTCCTGACCTCCAGCCTGACCATCGTCATTTTCGGCCACATAATCGATACCCTTGCCGTTTTTGCCACCTTGTTCGGGCTCGCGCCTTCCCCCCCCTCTTTGCGTCCTTCGCGTTCTTTGCGAGAGTCTCTTCTTAGATTCCTTGCCCTCCCGAGAAATTCCCCTCAACCCGCTAAATGAACTGCAAAGCCCAGGTCAGCATTTCTCACAAAATCCGTAGCCAGCGAACGAAGGTCGAGCTGCCAACCCTACATCCACTTGGGAATTTGCGGAAGGGCATGAAAGTGCCGGTCGAAAGTGAGGAGCATGGCGTCGCTTTGCAGGGCAATGGATGCGATCCAAAGATCGTTAATGGGGATGGGCGTTCCTTTCCCACGCAGATAGGAAAACAGGCGGGCATAAATATAACAGGTGTTTTCATTGGGACTCATTATCGAAACCCGATCGGAATTGAGAAAACGCTGGAGCGCCTGTTCGTTTTCGTCGCCCCTTGTTCCCACCGCGAAACCTGCCCGAAGTTCGGCAATCACCACGAGTGGAAGAATGATTTGATCGGCCTTTTGGAGGGCATCGACCGCCGCCCCATTGTTTTTGCAGAATGCAATGTAGGCGCTGGTGTCGACCGCCAGTCTCATTTCCAGTCGCCCGGGTCGATCTTGTCAAAGGCCTTTACCGCGTTATCAAAGGCCCTGTCCCTTTTCCAAGATCCGGCCAATTCATCCAAATCATGATAGCGGGATGCGTCTTCACCAACGCTTCCAGCCAGAGAATCGATAATCACCTGATTCAGGCTCTTGCCTTTCAACTTTGCCTTGCGCCGAAGCGCTTCGTCCACCCGTGGAGGTACCTGCCGCACAGTATATTGACTTTTCTTCATGCCTGCAATGCATGCACTAAATGTAGGCAAAAGCCAAGAAAAAACCCAACCCGCATATCTCACAAAATTCGTCGCGAGGGAACGGAGATCGAGTGCTGGTGCGGGCTTCGGGCAGAGGCGCGGATGAAGCTGGGTCGACACCCTGCAAAGTCGCGAATCCAGCGAAGTCCGCACCAGTGCCGATATTCCGGAGCGCAGTAGAAAATTTGGTAGATATTCGGGTTAAACCCTCCCCCTGTCTCCCGATCACTTCCAGGCCTGATCCCCTTCCTTCTTCGAGGCAGTCATACGTTCGCATACTCGTAGCGCCATTCCGTCTTGACCCCTTTCTCAACCGAGGTAGTCATACCATGGAAAAGTCGCTTAACTCATGAATCTCGAAATCTATTTGACCTTCGACAAGAACTGCCGAGAGGCTTTTGAATGGTACCGATCGCTTTTCGGAGGTGAGTTTCTGACCCTTCAGACCTTTGCCGATGGCCCGCCCGGTTTGGGTGTTTCGGACCACGAACTCGACCTTATCATGCACGTGTCGCTGCCCATCGGTTCCAGCATTTTGATGGGAAGCGATACGAGTTCAGGATTCGGGCCGCCCCCCGTGTTTGGCAGTAATTTTGCGATCACAATCTGTCCCGACACCAAGGACGAAGCTGATCGGTTGTTCGCTGGACTGACCGAAAATGGCGCCACCATAATGCCGATGGAAGACGCCTTCTGGGGGTCCTACTTTGGCATGTGCGTCGATAAATTCGGCATACGCTGGCAAATCAACTTCGGATATCCCGAGAGCTGAGCCTGGTTCTCCTTTTGCGATTCGCTCGTGGAGGTCTCTGCCCATACCGTCAACAACTCAAAACACCAAACAACCAGGACACCGTCTCCTTTGGCGCCTATTTCCAGTCATAGGCGAGGTGGAGGAATAGGAAAGCGCCGCTGTAGCTGAATGGGGTGTATGCACTGTACCGATTGCCCACGGCGGAGGCGTTGGGATTCTCACTCGGTCGATTGTCAAACAAGTTCTGGGCCCCGATGGTGAAGGTAACGGACTCCCCGATGGCACGGGAGGCCTGAAGATCGAAGAGGTAGTCGCCGCTGTAGACTCTGGCGTCCCGGTAATCGTACCAGTCGTCGTAGTAGCTCAAACGTCCGAAGAGCCGCCAGGGTCCGGTCTCGTGTTGTGCCGTGAGGTTCCAGCGGTTTCCCGGAAGGGCTTCCTGCAATTGCCGGAGCCGCACCGCGTCCAACACGTTCCGATTGAACGCGGTGACTCTGGTGTCGGTCTTGTTGAAGAGGAAGCCGATGGTCGTTCCGCCTCCCAGCGAGGCAGGTGTATAAGTGGCTGCCAAATCGATCCCCTGGGTCCGGGTATCGAAGTCATTGGTAAAGAATCGGAAGTTTTGGAGGTTGCGCGCGCTGGTGACCCCCTCTGAGACAAGAGTTTCCACTTCCTTGGGTCCCAGGGCAAATATCTGGGTCAAGGCAAGGCGATTGGAAAGATCGATGAGGAAGTAGTCGACCGTGAACTTTAGCGGCCCGCGGTCGGCCACTGCTCCCAGACTGTAGTTGATCGACCGTTCCGGTTCCAGCGACCGGCCTCCCCGGAGTTGTGCCACCTTTGAAGTGGACGGGATGACGCCGTCGTTGACCAGATCCATGAGTCCGGGGTCGTAGCGGGTCGATACATTGAAGGCATTCTGCTGGCCCGGTGTCGGCGCCCGGAAACCGCTGCCGATACTGCCGCGTAGCGCCCAGACTCGGCTCAACCGGTAGCGGCTCGCCAACTTGCCGTTGGGGGTTGCGCCAAAACCGTCGTAGTCTTCCACCCGGACCGCGGCGGCGGCCGTCCACTTGCCCGAAGGACCGCGCAACTCCAGATCGCTGTAGAGAGCGTAGTTGGCTCGGCTCCATTGGCCTTCGGCAATGGGACTGAATCCGGGAAATCCGTTTGAGCCTGCGCTGAAACCTTGAGAAGCGTAAGGCCCAATCTCCCAAGACTCCTTCTGGCCCAGTCCGATCTTGAAGTTTTCCTCACGCCACTCGAAACCCCCGGCCAAGTGGAGGTTTTTTGTCAGTTCGTAGTGCAAGTCCAGATTGAATCCGAGTTCCCGTTGCCGGTAGAACCCGGGATCGAACTCGGTGGGGGTCGCCGGTCCCAAGGAAGCATTGACCGTATCGAAAATGAAAAAATTCACCTCGTTGGCCCCCAGGTTGAAGCTCGCGTCCCAATCCACCCCCATGGAGGTCTGACCACGGAGACCGGCCACCACAGAGGCGTCCCTCACCTCGCCGCCGAATTGGGGCGTGAAGCCCCCGGGGAAAATCTCTTGAAACGAGAAACAGTCGGGATCGGAAAAAACTTTGTCGAGACCCGGCCGGTCGGGGACGCCGTTGACAATCATGACTTCGGGACAGCCGGCCGAACCATCGAGGATGCCGTCCTGGGCGTCGAGACTGTCTCCGATAAGCAGCGTTTTACCACCGTCGGTGCTGTAAACCCCGGCCCGGGTATTAGGATTGCGAAAGAAGAACCCGCCGGTGACCTTCCGGTTGGCAAAATTGGTGTGTCCATACATCTGTAGATCGCCAATTTCACCCCCGAAGTTACCCCAGAACTTGAAATCATTTTCGATGGCGGGTGAACCCCAGATATGGGCCGGGTCAGCGACATGGGAATTGCCCGCGGATATAAGGTTCGCCGCATCGGCCCTCTGGACGCTGCGGCTAGTGGCGCCGGTGTCGCGATACTCGACGCTGAGGTTGGCGAACCCATGTGGGCCAAGAGACAAGCCCAGGTTGCCGGAAACGGTGTAGGTATCGCCATCACCGGCGAGATAACTACCGGTCCTGAACTCCATGCTGCCACCCGAGGAATCGTCCTTGATCAGAAAATTGAGAACGCCCGCGATGGCGTCCGAGCCGTATTGGGCCGAGGCGCCGTCCCTCAATACTTCCACCTGCCGCAAAGCGATCGTCGGAATCACAGAGATATCGGGCCCTTGGGCTCCGTCGGCAACTCCGTTCCCCAACCAAGTGATGATTGCTCCTCGATGCCGCCGTTTTCCGTTGACCAGAACCAGGGTGTGATCGGGAGCCAGGCCGCGCAAATTCGCTGGGCGAACGATCCGGGCAGCGTCCCCCACCGCCTGGGGGTTGACGTTGTAGGCCGGCAATATATTCCTCAACAGATCGGTCACATCCATTTCGCTTTGGCCGACCAGGTCCCTGGGGGAGATGAGGTGGATCGGCACGACTGACTTCGTAACGGAGCGCGGCTGCGCCCGGCTGCCCACGAAGACCATCTCTTCAATCCACTCGGGATGCGTTTCCCAGGAGCGCTCTTCGGGCATTGCCGACTCCTCCTGGGAAACCGGCTCAGCCTGGCCGACCCGGATCTCAGATGTGTGGGCTGCCAACGGGGCAAGGAGCCAGAAGACCGACAAGAATAGTTTGCCGCGTCCGGATATTTCCAAGGTACATCTTTTCTGCACGCACCAAGATGAAATTGGCATCCGTTTAGTCGAGTCAAGATGCTTCTGAAAGCCGGCGGCGTTTGACCCGAATGACACTTGGTTAACCATAGAGGCCACGGACCCCGCTTCGCCCGAGGGCTACCATGCTTCGCCTAAAGGCTTCGCACGGCACAGCGCAGGACAGGTTGGCCCTCAATCGTGAGCGTGATCCTGATCGTAAAATCAACGACTTGGAAAAGGAATGGACCATGGATGGACAGGATGGACAGGATTTGGGAAAGTCTCTCGCAAAGAGCGCAATGCAACGCAAAGAAATGCCTGAAGTGGGTCTTGGCGATCTTGGCGAGAGCAAATCCAGGGGAACCCTTTCCACCACGCCCCCTAAATGATTTCCCATTACTCCACCTTTGAGGGGGAGTCGGCAAGACAAGGGCGCCAGCCCACAGTCCCGACCGGTGGGGG
>JAABVD010000109.1:0-5550 GCA_014529615.1 Opitutia bacterium | reverse complement strand
GGTTAATCCCTTCCTCTCTTACTCTCTGTGGTTAATCCCTCCCAATTTCTCCTTCCTCTTGGCGAAGCGGTCCAAAGCAGGCTTTCTGCCATCAGATCCCTTTTGGAGTTGTCAGGGAATCCGGGGGACTGCAAAATTCAATTGTCATCTTGCGAGAGGCCCATTTTGGACGGACCCGGATTAATCACCAATAAGAACTAAACCCCTACCCTCCCATGCATTCGATTACTCTAAACGGTCAAGCCTACGAACTGGACGTTCCAGGCGAGATGCCCCTGCTCTGGGCAATCCGAGACATCCTCGGGTTTACCGGAACCAAATTCGGCTGCGGCATAAGCCAATGCGGCGCCTGCACCATGCACCTGGAGGGGATGCCCATTCGCTCCTGCAGCACGCCGGTAAGCGCCGCCGCAGGCAAAAATGTCACCACTATCGAGGGCATCGACGATGATCCGGTCGGCCGACAGGTCCAGCAGGCCTGGATGGATGTGGGCGTGGCCCAGTGCGGGTATTGCCAGTGCGGACAAGTGATGAGCGCCACCGCCCTGCTGCAACGTATTCCCTCACCGGACGATGAGGACATTGATGGTTTCATGAGCGGCAATATCTGCCGATGCGGAACCTATAACCGGATCAGGACAGCCATCCACCAAGCAGCAGCCAAAATAGAGGAGGAATGAGCATGAAATCATCATATCGGAATTTCAACCTGACCAATCAAACCCTGGACCGCCGGGACTTTATCAAAGGAGTCGGCGCCACCGGAGCCTTGATCCTGGCGGCCAATTGGACTTGGGCCCAGGAGGAAGAAAGGAAATACGGTGGCGAAGGAATGCCCGGAGGCACGGTAGAAGACCCCAAGGTATTTGTCCGCATTAACCAGGACGGCACGGTGGCAATCACCTGCGCTCGCTCGGAAATGGGTCAGGGCATTCGGACCAGCTTGGCCCTGGTGGTGGCGGACGAGTTGGAGGCGGACTGGGACTATTGCCGGGTGGAACAAGCTTTTGGCGATCAGGATCTCTACGGAAACCAGGATACGGACGGCTCCCGCAGCATGAGGCATTGGTTCATGCCCATGCGACGTTGTGGAGCTGCCGCCCGAGCCATGCTGGAGCAAGCCGCGGCCGGCCAATGGAAGGTGGCGGCAAGCGAGGTCCGCGCTTCCCGGCACAAGGTGGTCCACCAAAAGAGCGGCCGCGAGATCGGTTACGGCGAGTTGGCTGAATCGGCCGCCAAGACCCCGGTTCCATCCGGCGAAGCCATCAAACTGAAATCGCCCGAAGATTTCCGCTACATCGGCCGGGAACAGACACTCAACATCGATGGGATGGACATGATTTCCGGTCGGGCTACTTACGGTGCCGATCTGCGGTTCGACGACATGCTCTTTGCCGTAGTAGCTCGGCCACCCGTCTTCGGCAGCGTGACCGAATCCTTTGATTCCAGCGAGGCATTGAAGGTAAGCGGAGTAAAAAAAGTCATCGAGATCGAAGGAAAAAAAGCTCCTTCCGAATTTCATCCCCTGGGTGGAATTGCGGTGGTGGCCACCAACACCTGGGCTGCCATCAAAGGACGGGAAGCGCTCAAAATACAATGGAGCGCCAGCGAGAACGACGGCTACGATTCGATGTCCTATCGCAAGGCCATGGAAAAAGCGGCCGAGAATCCGGGAAAGCGCATACGCGACGTGGGGGACGTGGACCAGGCCTTCGCCCAGGCCGAGAGTAAATTTTCGGCCACCTATTACATGCCGCACATCGCCCATGCGCCCATGGAACCTCCCGCCGCCACGGCGCTTCTCAAGGACGGATTCCTGGAAATCTGGGCCCCTAGTCAGGCTCCCCAAGTGACCCGGCAAAGAGTGGCCGAACGCGTGGGGCTGCCGCTGGAAAAGACCCGCGTGAATGTCACTCTCCTGGGTGGCGGATTCGGTCGCAAATCCAAGCCCGACTTCGTCATTGAAGCGGCCGAGTTGGCACAACAATTTCCCGGGCGCGCCGTCCAGGTGCAATGGACGCGAGAGGACGACATTCACCACGATTATTTGCACACCGTCTCGGCCGAGCGCCTCGAAGCCAGTTTCGACGCCGACGGCAATGCCACCGGTTGGCTGCACCGCTCCGTAGCGCCCACCATTTTAGGTATTTTCGCGCCGGATCAAATGCACCAGGCCGGATTCGAATTGGGCATGGGGTTCAATAACGCCCCCTTCGATATTCCCAACATGCGCATGGAAAATCCCGGGATTCCGGTACATGTCCGGGTGGGCTGGTTCCGCTCCGTTTCCAACATTCCGCGCGCCTTTGCCGTGCAGAGCTTCATCTCCGAACTGGCCGACAAGGCCGGAGAGGACCACAAGGAGTTCTACCTGAAGCTACTGGGGAATAATCGCCAGATCGATCCCCGGGATATGACGGATGATTGGAACCACGGTGAAAATCCGGTGCTGTACCCCGTGGACATCGGCCGCTTGCGCAATGTGGTCGATAGGACAACCCGGGAAGCCGGTTGGGGAAAGATGCTACCCAAAGGCCGGGGAATGGGCTTGGCCGTGCATTACAGTTTCGTAACTTACGTTGCCGCTGTCCTGGAGGTCGAAGTCCTGGATGGTGGAACCCTCATCATCCACAACGCCACCATGGCGGTGGACTGCGGTCCACAAATCAACCCGGACCGCATTCGCTCCCAGATGGAAGGCTCCTGTGTCATGGGCATCGGCCTGGCCACCACCGGGGAAATCAGTTTTGCCGGGGGAAAGGCCCAACAGAGTAATTTCCATGATTACCAAGTGCCCCGCATACCGCTGGCTCCCAAGAAGATCGCCATCCACCTGGTCGATCCGGGTAAGGAAGTGGAACTGGGAGGTATCGGAGAACCGGGTGTTCCACCCGTGGCCCCGGCGTTGTGCAACGCCATTTTCGCCGCCACCGGTAAGCGCATCCGCCAGTTGCCCATACGGGACCAGCTTGCCTGAGATAAATTCATTTGGGGATCAGGAATGAACTCTCGCAAAGGTCGCGAAGGGAGGGAATGGAACATGGATGGACAGGATTTGGAATGGACTCTCGCAAAGCACTCCAAGAAACGCAAAGAAATGCCTTGAGAAGGCCTTGAGGATCTTGGCTAGTGCTAATCCAGGAGAACCCTTTCTCCCAATTCTCCATTCCTAATCCCAAATCCTGTCCATCCTGTCCATCCATGTTTTAATTCCCCATTCTCCCCATTCTTCAGCCTTCAGCCTTTAACCTTCAGCCTTTTGGCGAACCAGGATGAGCGGTTGGAAACCGAGGCCATAGGTGGCGAATTGGGGCCGCCAATTGGTGGCGCTTTTCAACTTGGCGTTGGAGATCTTGCGGTGGGGCAGTTTGCCATTGGGCAAGCGCCGCTGACGGATGGATTTTTCGGGGTTGAACCGGGGAACCGGCCTTCCCGTTTTTTGAGCCAGCCACTCGACGACTTCCCGTTTAGGGGAGGGCCTGTCATCCACCACGTTATAGATGGCGTTCAAGGCTGTTTTATCGGCTCGCCAAATCTCCCATATGGCGGCGCAGATATCCTCCACCCGGATGAGGTTCAAGCAGGTTTCACCCTCTCCCGGCAGTTCCGCGTGACCGGTCAGGATTTGATTGAGCAGATAATGGCGTCCCGGGCCGTAGATCCCGGCCAATCGCAAGATGGTCCAGCCATCCGGTCCATCGGTTTGCAGGACCCGTTCGGCCCGGCGCAGAATCTCCCCCTTTCCAGGCGGAGGTTCAAAAGGGGTTTCTTCCGTGACCCATTCCCCATCGCTGAAAGGATAGACGCCGGTGGAACTGGTGTAGATGAGCCGTCCGGAAAAGCCCCGGCCGCACCATTGCATGAGCGAACGCATGCCTTCCAGATAGGTCCGGCGGTAGCCCTCGGGACCACCGCCGCCGGCGGCAACACAATTCAGGACAAAGTCCACCGTGGGGGAAACCTCGGCATGCCAATCCCTTCCCGCCAGATCGGACGCAACCATGTGAAAGCCCTCGGCCCGGAGGGTTTCCGCCTTTTCCGCCGACCGGGTCAAACCGGTAACCCGCATACCGCGTTGGAGGGCCTTTCGGGCCACTCGTAGACCCAGATAGCCCATTCCGCATATGAACAGGTGTTTTCTATCCGCTCCGGACCGGTTTTCCATGCTCCAAGGGAGTAGCACTTTCAAAAAATCATCAAGCCCTACCACGACCGCTCTTGAAAAAGTCTCCCGCCCGCCCTGAAGATAAGGACATGGGAAAAACAGCGCTTTTCGTCTTTGCCGATGGACTGGAGGAATTGGAGGCCGTCGCGCCCCTGGACATCCTCAGGCGAAGCGGGGTCGACTGCGCCGTGGCTTCCCAAACCGGCCGCCTCGAGGTCACGGGCCGCAACGGAATAACCTTGAAGGCCGACTGTCATTTCGAGGATGTCGCCGACAAGCCCTTCGATCTCTTAGTGTTACCGGGCGGTCCCGGGGTTCACGCCCTGCGCAATACACCGGCCCTAATTGAAGTCCTCCAAAAACAGGCATCCGCCGGAAAGGCCCTGGCCGCGATCTGCGCAGCCCCCACCGTGTTGCAGGATGCCGGGCTCTTGGAGGGCAGATCCTACACGGCCCACTTTACCGTGGCCGATGAATTGCCCGACATCAGGGAAGATTCAGCTGTAGTGGTGGACGGTAACATTATCACTTCCCGGGGAGCGGGAACGGCGGTCGAATTCGGGTTGACTCTGGCGAAAATCCTGACCGGCGAGGATACGGCCAAGGAGGTAGCGGATAGCATTCATTTCAGACCGGTTCCCCTGTCTCCAGCAGGATAATGAATCAGAACGGCCCATCAACGCCCTTCCCGGGAAAGTGACTGGGTTATCAGGACTGGTTCCGTGCTTTCGCCATTACGATAGACTGCTCCGATTTGGATATTTGATCCACCGTCACATACGATCTAACGCTCTCCACAAATATAGGGAGGCGAACGACCGGTAGGGTTTCCAACGCTCTGCGAAAGATTGAAACGCTTCATCGGAATTTATTTCTCTTCCGTAGAACAACTGAATCGCTCTCCTCAGACCGGCATCCTTTGTGGCCAAGACATCGGTGCGACCGCATGCGAAGATGAGAAACATCTGGGCTGTCCAAAGTCCGATTCCTCTTTGTTCCACCAGTTTCTCAATCACCTTCCGGTCTGGAAGTTTCTGTAACTCGCAGAGATCCAAATCTCCTGAAATAACTTTCGAGGCGAGTTCCTTTATGTATTCGGATTTCGCAGTTGAGAGACCCGCTTCCTTTAGTCTTGTAACCGGAATCCTTGAAAATTCATCCGGTTTTATGGGATTCCCCGCTATCATGCAAATGCGGGATTTAATGGTTCGAGCTGCTTTAGCTGAAAGTTGCTGGGATATAATGGAGCGCGCAAGGTCATCAAACGGAGTTTGGCTTATGGAAAGTTCACAATGGCCTCCAAATCGATCGATCAGATCCGCAAGCGTTGGATCCGCAGAAGACAAATAGGATTCATGGGGCGGCCTTTTCATTGATTCAAATTA